>NZ_LUUK01000177.1 GCF_001644025.1 Methylomonas koyamae | reverse complement strand
GTTTTGAGGATGGCCTGCATATCGTCTGGCGTGCCGGTGCGCAAGACATCGTCTCCCTGTTGGCCAAGGACAAAGTACCCGGCATTCCGCGCGACGAAGACACCTTGGCCGACATCCTGATCGAACGCGGCTTGGCAATCCCTAAGTCCTGGCCGAATGGTCGGCAATACCGTTATTGGCAAATGCAGCCAGAAGGCTTGGACAATCCGCTGTATCTGTTACGCCTGAAATCCGCGGAACTCATTTTCAGCGGCGAGCCGCCGCTCGTGGTTGCAGCGCGCGAAATCAACGAACTGGATGCAACTGCGGTAAACCCCGAACCCGTTACCAATCCGGCACCGAAAATCAGCAAGCCGGCAAAAGCCAAGAACGTCGCTGTTATGAAGCAACCCCAACGCGCAGATAATCCGGCGTCAGTTGTGCCAGAAGCAAACCCACCAGAACCGGCACATGACCCAAGTGCCCTACCCGACCCGCTGTTAACTGAATCGGCACCTGGCATTTCAAATTCGCAAGGCGCGAAGGATATGAATACCTTGCCACCAGATCCCGATCAAGGTCTGTCGGAATCCACATCAACCGATGGCGCCCCTTCGTTGTGTCAGACAAAACAACCGAAAAACGAAACGCCAGCCAAACCGACCAACACAGAAAAAACAGATTCAGTGGCAAAGAGTGATTCTTCCTCTACTGATACGAAAAGCATCGCTAATCCTGCCGACAGCGCCAAGTGCTGGTTGGAAAACCACGGCGATGCCGGCCAATGGTTAATGGACATCACCAGCATGCTCAATCAAGGCCAATGGCAGTTAGGCAGAGATATGTTGGAAGTCCAAGATAAATACTTGCTCCCGTTTCCGGCGACTGCTGAAAAACTCGCCGTCGATCCGCCCCAGTTCATTAAAACCCTGGAGGACAGAGGTTGGCTGGTGACCGACGTCCTGTCGCCGATGCGCAAGGTACAAACCATCCAATCGGTCCGCGGCGTCCTGCTGGCATTGGAACCGAGCTCGGCTTTGAAAGCATTATTGAAATCCCCAGACAAAGCCACGCTGACAGCGTCATCCGTGCAATCTCCAAGCAGCAATACTATCAAGACCGGAGATCCAGTTAAGTCTTCTCAGCCTCAAGACGAGGCCTTTCGCAAATCTAAGCCTGTCCGTTCCAAATCAAACACGACCGGCACGCAAAAACCCATAAGCAGCAACATATCAGACAGTTCGGTCAATTCCGAGCCTGATAAAGCAAATACAACCTTAACTAACCCACCGGCAAAACCCGGAACAATCGACTTGCTGATCACGTATGTACGGCAACAAAACATTCCGCCCGATGAATCATCGCCAGACGGCAACTGGCACACAGTGTCCAATACCGAACTGGAGCAATTTCTAACGCAACATCCGACAATCAAGCGCACTCGCCTGATGCTCGATATCGCCAATCACCCAAATTGCCGTTCAGTCAGCGCCACCGAAGGCATTCAGGTTAGGTTACGCCCATGAAATCCGATTACGACTACCAGTTTCCCTGGCGGCCCATCTTCGAGGTGTATGCCATCTCGGGTTGGTTGGGTGGCGCCGGATTGGCGCATTTCACCAGTCGTTGGTCGGGCTTGCCGCGCGAACCCTTCGACTGGTTAATGACGGCGTGTGGCGTGATGGCGTGTTGGCGATTGTCACCGGCACTGAGTCTTTGGTACCGCAAACGTCGGTTGCGTCAGTTTCGTTTCCAATACCTGGACGCCGAGAAGATGGTTTCGATGGTGAAACAGCATCCCGAGGCCTTGTGGTTTGGTTGGGGATTCGATTGGGTGCAAAAGCATGCCCAGTTGGCCTATGAGATTTTAAAACGCGATGTCTCGACCTTGATTCCCAGCGATCATCAACGCATGGGCTCGGCCTGGATACATGGACTGGAAGTGTCCGAAAGTGATATTCGTCAGCCCTTGCAGCATACCGCCGGCCATACGCTTTTGGTCGGTACCACCGGTGCCGGGAAAACGCGTGCCTTTGACGTGCTCGTTACCCAAGCCGTCTTGCGCGGCGAAGCGGTGATCATCATCGATCCCAAAGGCGATAAGGATTTGATGGCCTGCGCCAAACGTGCCTGCGCCTTGGCCAAGCGTCCGGATCGCTTCGTGTATTTCCACCCGGCGTTTCCAGAAGACAGCGTCCGACTCGATCCCTTGCACAATTTCAACCGGCCTTCGGAAATCGCCAGCCGTATCAGCGCTATTTCTCCCAGCGAAAGCAGTAACGATCCCTTCAAAGCCTTTGGGCAAAAGTCGCTGGATAACGTCATTCAGGGTTTGATGGTGATCGAGGAAAGGCCAACCCTGGTGAAGCTGCGCCGTTACCTCGAAGGTGGCCCTTCGACGTTGGTGATCCAGGCCCTGGAACGCTATTTCGACAACAACCTGGGTCATTGGCGGCAAGAGGCGCGGCCTTACTTGAAAAACGCGAAGGACATTGATTCCAAAGCGATGGGCCTAGTACGGTTTTATCGAGAGGTCGTGCAGTACCAATTGCCCAATTTGGATTTGGAAGGCTTGTTGTCCTTGTTCGAACATGACCGGGCGCATTTCAGCAAGATGGTGGCGTCCTTGATTCCTATCATGAACATGCTTACTTCGGGTTCATTGGGACCTTTGCTGTCGCCGAATCCGCACGATGTGGACGATCTGCGGCCGATTACCAATACCGGTCACATCATCGAAAAAGCCCAGGTCGCCTACATCGGCCTGGACTCGTTATCGGATGGCATGGTGGGTAGCGCGATTGGCTCGATTTTGTTAGCGGATTTGGCGGCGGTTGCCGGCGACCGTTACAACTACGGTGTCTCAGACAGGCCGGTGAATGTGTTCGTCGACGAGGCGGCGGAAGTCATCAACGATCCTTTCATCCAGGTGTTGAACAAAGGCCGCGGCGCCAAGATTCGGCTGTTCATCGCCACGCAAACTTTTGCCGATTTTGCCGCCCGTACCGGTTCCCAGGATAAAGCCCGACAAGTACTGGGCAATGTCAACAACCTGATCGCGCTACGGATCATGGACAGCGAAACGCAGCAGTACATCACCGATAATCTGCCGAAGACGCGATTGAAATACATCATGCGCACCCAGGGTGTGGCGACTAGCGCGACTAATCCCACGGTGTTCTCCGGCAATGTCGGTGAACGCCTGATGGAAGAAGAAGGTGATTTGTTTGCGCCTCAGTTACTCGGACAACTGCCGGACCTGCATTACATCGCCAAGTTATCCGGCGGACGGATTGTCAAAGGCCGGTTGCCGATACTGCAATCGGCACAAGATCGTCGAGGCGCGAGCTCATGACGCGCAATCTGTTGTTCAGCCTGATGCTGTGGCTACTGGAAGTGATCCTGGTGGCCAGTTTCGTGTCCGATCGCTGGACGCGCGAGCTGCAACGCGCCGAAGATCAAATGATGATCGGCTATTTTGGCGCCGATAAAGAATCACAGATCAGCCATACCGCACAGCGCTGGTTTGATCGCCTGTTCGTCACCACCGGCATCCGAGACAGCGTGTTCCGCTATTTCATCCCAACCGAACGTGAACGGCAGATGTCAAAAGGCTTCGAGGATGTGGGGCGCAACGATTTGTTTCCCTTCATCGAAAGCCGGCTCAACGTGCTGTGGGACACGATCTTTCAAATGATCAAGCGCCTGACCACGGCCTGCATCTGGTTGCCGTACCTGGCAGCCGCCTTGTTGCCGTTTGTCGTCGACGGACTGGTGCGGCGCAAGATCAGCCAGACCAATTTCGATTACCCCAGCCCCATGGCGCATCGCTATAGCCTTTACCTGATTCTGGGCGCGCTGTATCTGCTACTGGTCAGTTTGACCTTACCGTTTCCAATTCCACCGCAAGCTCTGCCGATGTGTGTCTTTGTCGTGGCCTACGCCGTTAATGTGCTGTTGGCCAATACGCAAAAGCGGGTTTAGCCATGCCAAACTGACATTCAAAACCGCTTCATCTAAGCCCCGTGACAAGCTCTCAAAGCGCAATTGTTAAAACGGACTCGAATGCTGTTATCAGTTATTATCTACACAACTTTTCAACATGTGACCAAGAAGGTGCAACGTCTAATACAGGCATCAACTTCCCGGCATCCAGTAGAAAACTAATGATGCACAAATTTAGTCTGGCAGTGCAATTTCCCAGGGAGTTTTAATCCGAGAAGACAAGACAGGGAACCTTACAATTAAAGGCAAACCCACAAAAAACAATTAAAAATCTGTTAACGCCCCGCTGATTCAATTAAGGTTTCAATTTTATTCACTATTTGTGAAATACCCGCAGGTTGATTATCAATAACTGAAACGCACTTCTTATATTCACGTAGTTGCACACAAACCTTTTTACTATCTGTAGCAGCAAGCTCTTTATTGACAATAGTAGTTACAATTCCATTATCCTTGAGTACTGCCTTTTTTTTAATATGAAAAGTATCAGGAATCTCAAAAAAATGCACCGAATAGAAGTCATTTAGCAGTTCAATCAAAGTATCGGTTGAAATTTTTAATGGTTGCTTTTCATTGTTTTTAGCTAAAAAACTGTTTCCATTTGCCTTTAATGAGACATGATAGATATCTGCATTTCCACTAGTAGATTGACTAGAAACTGTTATTAAAATTTTCTTGACTGGAAACTGCGCCGGCAATATCGACGAATAAGGCTTAGCCAGAACATTATTACTAGCAAAAACGCCTAACAAAATTGAGAAAATCAATAAATTAACTTTCATAACATTATCCTCTGTTTTTTAAAAATTCGGCTAGGCAATAATTTTTCAAACAAACCCTCAGGATTTGCTGAATCCCGAGTTTGAAGCAATTTTTTAAACTACCGAACCGCTTGTATTAAAGTATCAAAAAGACTTTTAGCAATCGAAACCACATGAGCTGCAGCCTGGTAGGAATGCTGATACTTAATGAGGTCTGCAGCCTCTTCGTCCAAATTCACGCCTGACGCACTTTCTCGAGCGCCTTTCGCTCTCTGAAACAAGACATGTTGAGCATCGCGGTTTAATTGGGCCGAATGCGTTGTTGTACCAATATCCGCAACCAATTGACCGTATAGCTGAGTAAACGTCGCCTTGCCATTTTGCATGATTGACTGTGTCTCAAGCTTTGCTAATTTCAGGGCATTTCTATTATCCCCTGAAAACCCCAGCATATCAGCCGCTGCGACTTGTTTCGGACTGGTAATGGCATTATTGATACGAAGTGTGCGGGCTGCATCGATAGCTGGGTCGATCTTAAAACTATCCCCAACATTTAACACGCCACTTGGAAAGCTAATACTAAATCCGGCAGCTGCGGTCGCATTTGCCAATGTGGTGTTATTCAAATCATTGATCGAAGTGCCATCGAATAGATTGGTCAAATTGTATGTGACATCGGGAACCGTGGCAGATACATCTAAACGATAGGATGCAATATTTGCCGCTGACGGCGGGGCTGAAAAACTCGCTGTAACCCTCAGGTTTGAATCCTTCGCAACACTTTTGACGCCTATGCTAGGTGAGCCCAAATCAAACAGCGCTAGCCCAGGGTTACCGTTCAGGTCGAAACCGCTCTGATGAATAGCATTAAATTCGATAGCTATTCCCATCGCCAGAGAACCTAATTGCTGTTGAGCAACATCCAGTACCTGATCGCGAAAATGCAGATTGCCATAGAGCTCACCACTGGTTATTTGCGGTGATATATCTTGCCCGTTAAGCAAAATTGATTTTTGTGTAGTATCCGTTTTAGACGATTGCACCGAAAGACTGGAAGCATAACCACCCAATACCAGTGGCTGGCCTTGACCAATAAAAACACTGACGGCTCCATCCGCCTGATTAACGACCGATACATCGACTTTCTGGGCAATATTGCTTAATAGCCAATCGCGTTGATCCAGCAATTCATTCGGCATTTGCTTGCCGGCTGAACGCCCCATATCGCTCACAATTTTGTCATTCAACTTGGCAAGAGCATTGGCAAAGTTGTTTAGATCACCCACGATAGTATCGAGTTGACTATTGACCTGTTTACCCATTTCATTAAAACGGGAACCCAAATTGTTAAATTGTTTCGCCATGGAACCGGCTTCAGCCAACATCACTTGTCTGGCAGGCACTGAGCTAGGATCATTTGCAACGTTGTTAACCGCGTTGAAGAACGATTTGATAACAGGCGATAATCCTGTGGCTTCATTAGCCAATAAATTGTCGACTTGCGAACTCAATTTCTGATAAGTATCTGCAGCTGCAAAAGCAGAGGTGCTGAAACGTAACTGATCGGTTAAAAACTGATCGTAGCTACGAACGATATTGACGGCATCAACCCCGCTACCTATATATCCGGAACCGGTGTATTGTTCCGATCGAGTCGCTAACTCTATTCGCTGGCGGCTATATCCTTCCGTGTTGACATTGCTGATGTTATTGCTGGTTGTTTCAAGCGCCCGTCGAGAGGTTGCCAGTCCCGATAATGCCGAGTTCATAATATCCATAGTCATTACGATCTTCCGCTAATAGAGGTAGTTATCAACAGGCGGCAAACCTTTGCCGCCGAAAATGCCCACAAGGGTAAATTTCTTGCTCAAATAAGCATCTTCCCCAATAATCAAATCTTTCATTAGCTTGGAAAGCAAAAATTGCACCTAACGTTATTGGGTTGCCCCAGAGTCGACAGTGTTTGTCAGCAAACCGGCTACTTTCAGAATGTCCAGTTCAGCCTCAATTTCCGCCTGCATCAAATCCAAATGTGTCAATTCAGTTTCGGTCCTAGAACGTGAGGCATCGAGAAGTTCCAGCAAACTACCTTTACCAAGTTGATAGCTAGCTTCCCCCATCTCTTTAAGATCAACCAGTTTTCCCATCACCTCCTGTTCAAATTTGATGCGTGTAGCTCGACGTTTGCTCAATTGATCCACTGCACGTTCCAAGGCGCTACGAGTTCTGGCATTCGCCAGGCCTCGAGCTAGGATAGCCGCTTGTTTTTCGGCATTCGCGCGAGCCACGCCACCTTGGCCTCTATCGAAAATCGGCAGATCGACGGATACGCCGGCAAAACTGGTGTTGCCGTAGGGTTTGTCGGTGAAAACCGAACCGACTTGCAGCGACGGAATTGGCCAACGTTCTCGCTCGGCACGTTCCAGCCCCGCATCTGCCGCTATTTCGCCTCGCCTTGCTGCCTCAAGCTCGGGATTCAGACTGATGGCATCCATCCACAATTTTTCAATATCGGTCGGTACATTGAGGTAATCCAATTTACCCGCCGCTTGTGGTTTCCAGCCGGATAAGCCCAGCAAAATGCCTAAGTCGCCAGCGGTTGACGAGAGATCATTGCTGACTGTTTCGAGCCGGGTTTGCACTGCCTTGGTTTCGATTTCGATGCGCAGTAGATCGTAGCGACTGGCGCTTCCGGCCCGAGCACGTCCCGAGATGATTTCAGCCAGATGCCCCATATAGCGAGCAGTTTCCTGAAGCACAGCAATCCGTTGCTTATACGCAAGTTGTTTGACGAACAAGCTCCATTCCTGATAAATCAAATCGGCAAACTCGGCGTCAATGTCAGCGGCAGTCACTTCACGACTCTTTTCCGCAGCATCGACGCGGGCACCGTGCTGGCCCGCTATCAAAACCGGCACCTCCAAGGTGACTTGTTGCTGAACATTGCCGTCGTACATGGTGTTCTGTTGCGTCAACAAGTCGTATCGGCCGTAGCTGATTCTGGGGTTGGGCAACACTCCAGCCGCCACCACTTCGGCATTGGCGGATTCGATACGTTGCCTCAAGGTGGCAAAGCGGGGGCTTTTTTCCCGGGTAATCTCCATCAACTGCTGGATAGTGACTGTCTCAGGAAGCAACGTCGAATCCTCGGCAAGCACGATTGAAGAACTCGAAACACCACTCACAAAGCAAAAATAGATTATTGGTAGGACAAGGCGATTTTTCCCATCTGTGTTTTTCATACCGTTTCCTCCGTGAGTTCGTCCGCTTCTTCCGGAGTAATCAGCCGTTCGGGGGTGATGTAAGAATAAATGACCGGCAACACCAGCATCGCGATCAAAAACGTAGTAAACATGCCGCCGACAATGACCACGGCAAAGGGTTGTTGGGTTTCGCTGCCAATGCCTGTCGAGACAGCCATCGGCAACAAGCCCAGTAACGCCAGCATCGAGGCCATGAGTACCGGCCGCAAGCGATCGGTGGCACCGTTCAGAATCGCATCCATGACGGACATTCCCTGATGCCTACGTTCTTCGGTCGCGCTGAGAACCAGCAGTCCCATCAAGGATACTTGCCCCAATAGGGCGATAAAGCCAATGGCCGCGCTGACCGATAAGGGAATGCCGGACAGCAGCAACACGAATAAACCGCCCGTCATCGCAAACGGTGCGCACAATAAAATCGCCAGCGCACTACGCGCCGACTGCAAGGCGCCGTACAACAAACCCAGTACGATCAATACCGCGATGGGCACCACCACGCCGAGCCGGGCCATTGCCCGTTGCTGGTTCTCGAACTCGCCGCCCCACACTAAAAAATGGCCATCGGGCAGTTCGATTTTGCCTTCAACCGCGTCCATCGCATCATGCACTACAGAACCCAGGTCACGATCCTCCACATTAAATTTAAGCGCCAGAAAACGGCGGTTGGCCTCGCGTTCAATCGAGGTTCTGCCGCGTTCGGTCGGCAGCGTTGCCACTTCTCGCAAGGGAATACGCGCTCCAGCCGGGGTCGGCAGCATCAGATTGGCAATTTGTTCGGTATCGCTGTGCTCAATACTCGGCAGGGTGACCCGCAACGGTACCGGCCGTTCATCCTGCCAGAGTTCGGTAACCACCTTGCCGGCCAGGCCAGTTTCGATGGTATCCTGGGCAGCATCGACGGTGATGCCTTGCCGTGCCAGCGCGGCACGGTTCAGTTTGATTTGTAATTGTGGGACGATGGATTCACGGTACAAATCCAGATCGATGACGCCGGGAATGACTTTCAGCTTGACTTTTGCCTGATCCAGAACCGCGCGCATTTTTTCCAGATCGGTGCCATAGATTTTCAATACCACCTTGCCGCGCACCCCGCTAACCGCTTCCTCGACATTGTCCTTGATGGGCTGGGAGAAATTGAACCGCACGCCGGGAATGGCAGCCAAAGACTCACGCATGGCTTCCACCAGTTTCTCTTTGTGCCAGCCGGGTCGCCACTGCTCATGCGGTTTAAGATGCACAAAGGTTTCGCTCATGTTGACACCTTCGTTGTCGGTACCATCCTCCGAACGCCCTTGTTGACTGAGAATGCCCTTGACCTCAGGGAATGCCAACAAACGCTGACGCATATCCAGTAGTACATCTTGGCCTTTGCCCAGCGCAATGCTGGCCGGCATTTCCACGAACACATGCACGTCGCCTTCGTCCAGTTCCGGCAAAAACTCCGTGCCCAAACCTTTTGCGGCGAGAGCGCCGGCCAGCAATAATCCGCCGGCAGCCGCCAAGGTGGCGGACCGTCTAGCGAGCGCCACGCCCAAAATGCGTCGGTAAATTTCTCGCAGACGCAGCAAAAATCGCGGCTCTTCTATCATCGCGTGCTTGGGTTGAATCAGTGCGGCACACAGCGCCGGCACTAAAGTCAACGCGAAAACCAAGCCGCCGACCAAGGCAAAACTGTAGGTCAAGGCCAATGGGCGGAAAATGCGGCCCTCAACTTGTTCCAGCGTGAACACTGGAATTAGCGCGGCAATGATGATCAGCATCGCATAAAAGGTCGGCTTGGCAACGTCGAAAGCGGCATTGACGATCAGGTGCACCATGTCCCGATGATTTTGGGGGCGTTGGTGGTTGGCTTGGTGAATGACATTTTCCACCAGTACTACGGCACCGTCCAGGATGATGCCGAAGTCGATGGCACCCATCGAGATCAGATTGGCCGGCAGGCCCAATTGGTAGAGTCCAAAAAACGCCACCAGCAGCGACAGCGGTATCACACAGGCCACAATCAGCGAACCGCGGATACTGCGTAGAAACAACCATACCACGCCGACCACCAGCAAAAAGCCGTGCAGCAGATTGTCGTAAACGGTATGCAAGGTTTTATCGACCAGTTCGGTACGATCCAGGAACGGCACCAACTTCATCCCCGCCGGCAGGATGCGGCTATTCAGTTCCTCGACTTTTTCATGCACCGCTGCCAGCACGCGAGAAGGATTTTCGCCACGGCGCAATAGCACAATCCCTTCCACGACTTCTTTCTGGTCATCCATGCCAACGGCACCCTGGCGTGGCGTATAAGCCTGCACCAAGCGGGCCACATCGCCAACGGTGACCGGCGTTCCGCCTTCGCTTTTCAGCACAATCTGCTTGATGTCCTCGGCGGAACCCAGGTAACCGACACCGCGAATCACCATTTGCTGATCGCCGTGGCGCAGGAAACCGGCGCCGACGTTGCGGTTGGCGCTGGCGATGGCTTGGTTGACTTCATCCAGAGTTAAACCGAAAGAATCCAGCCGAACCGGGTCGATCTCGATGTAAATTTCCTTGTAATAGCCGCCGAAGGTCAGCACGTCGGCTACGCCCTGCACCTGGCGCATCACCCTCGATACGGTCCATTCCATTTCGGAACGCAGTTCATATAAGGAATGGCGATCGCTGACCACCACAAACTTATAAATCTCCCCCAACGGGGTGTAATCAGGCGCCAACACCGGTTTTACCGTTTCCGGAAGCTCGGCCCCGGTCATGCGTTCGGTAATCAGGGTGCGGGAGTGAAAGCTATCGACATTGTCGTTAAAGGTAATGGTGACTAGCGATAAACCGAACAAGCTTTGACTACGCATTTTCAACATACCCGGCGTACCGTTCAGCACCCGTTCGAGCGGCACGGTGACCTGACGTTCGACTTCTTCCGGCGCATAGCCTGGCATCAGGCTGATGACGGTAACCTGGGTGTTGGTGACATCGGGATAGGCTTCTATCGGCGTTTCCAGATAGGCATGAACGCCGAACAGGGCAATGACGCCAGTCAACACCATGGCAGCGACACGGCGATGGACGCAGTATTCGATCAACATTTTTAACATCG
The DNA here is from genome assembly GCF_001644025.1 of Methylomonas koyamae. Lineage (GTDB taxonomy): Bacteria > Pseudomonadota > Gammaproteobacteria > Methylococcales > Methylomonadaceae > Methylomonas > Methylomonas koyamae_A. The sequence continues at coordinate 154,078 of NZ_LUUK01000177.1, read as the reverse complement.
GACGCCGCCTATAGTAGTAGAGAGGCTTCGCCGTCCAGCAGCAAAGCGCCGCCGACCACAACCCGTTCGCCGCCGGACAGGCCTTTTAATACCGGCGTCATGCCGCTACGCGCCTGACCAACTTGCACAGGACGCGATTCGAACGTATTGGGAGCAGTTTCAACGTAAACCACGGTTTCCCGGCCATCCTTGATCAGGATGGCCGCCGTGGGCAGGATGATTCGATTGGGGGTGGAAGCTTCGATGGAAACCCTGGCGTACATGCCAGGCCGTAACGGAATTTTCGGATCGTCGGCTTCGATAAATACCGATGCGCGCCGCAAATCGGTCTGAATCGCCGCGCTCTCGCCAACCACATGCCCTTGAATGGGTTCCGGCAACGAGGCCAGTTCGATGACGACTTTGGCGCCTTTTTCCACCAGCAGCAAATCTTTTTCGAACACATCCGCGATGATCCAGGCGGCGGAGGGCTCACCTAAATCGAATAACGGTGAACCAGGTTCCACAGCCGCTCCAGTCGAAACATGTGCTTTCAGAACCATGCTGTCCATCGGTGCCCGGATAATCACTTCACCGGCAGCACCATCACCTAATAAACGCAGGAAATCCAGACTACGTTCCAATTCCGTGCGGGCTTGCTTGAGTTGGGTTTCGGCTTCCACACGTTCGATTTCCAGGCCGACGCCGGTTCGCTGCATTTCCAGTTGCCGCCGCCGACGATCCTCGGCGCGACCGACTTCGGCGGCAGCCCGCGCATAGTCCGAACGCATTTGCGCCGCTTCGGCACTGGTCAGGGTCGCCAGCGGTGCACCAGCCTTGACTCTGTCGCCGATCTGAACGTAGACCTTGGTGACTCGTCCAGCAACCACGGTGCCCGCCGTCGAGATTGCCTGCGAGCGAAAATCGACTCGGGCAGGCGCGGAAATCGTGCCCGCGAAAGCCTCCGGTTGGATTTCCTTAATCGTGACATAGGGCAATGAATCCGGGCGTAGCGAAACGCTGTGTTTGGCGATGGTCGAAGCCGGTTCCTGGGATTTGGGTTGAGCCGAAGGCTCTGAGTCGTGCTGATCGCAAGCGGATGCCGACAGGAACCCGACAAGACATAACAAATGGATAAATCGCATGGCAAAGTTGCTGAAAGCTCTACAGGTTTTAAGGAGTACTCGGGTAGGATTGCCATCCTACCGATTCAACCTTTCATCTACCTTTCAGCTTTGCTGCAAAATCGCTGGCGTTGGATATCGTCAAGCCGTGCGGTCGACTTTAGAAGGTGAAGTATGAATTCATCCATTGCCGGACAAGTGTCAACTCAATATAATACCCTTAACTTATTATAATTAAGCCATCCTTTCCGTGCATTCTAAATTCGGTTTCCTCAGCTACGAAATCAGCCATATCATCCGCCAGCGTTTTAACAAGGCGGCAGAACCCATCGGCCTTACCCATGCCCAATGGCGGGCTTTGGTACATTTGTCTGAAAATCAAAATTGCCGGCAAATCGATCTGGCCGAGATACTAGAAATTAAACCGATTACCTTGGTCAAGCAGATCGATTTACTTGAAGAGTCCGGCATGGTTGTGCGTAACAAAGACACGGACGACCGGCGCGCCTATCGTTTATCTATTACCGACAAAGCCGTCGCGATCATTCAAGAACTCTGGAAAATCGCCGACGCCGTCGAAAGCGAGGTCCTGGCGACATTGAGCGAGGAGGAAAGACGCCTGATGACCGCCTTGCTGGATCGAGTCAAAAGCAGTATCGCGACCTGCGGCAGCCCACCTTAACGTCTCCCTCATCGATCTTTTAACCCGCTCCTACCTTTGGCTATGCCCTGCATAGCCTTTTTTTTACTCGCTTAAACATGATTTTTTTATCGAAAAAACAAGATTGGCTAGGCAATATCCGCGACGACCTATTGGCCGGTACTGTGGTGGCGCTGGCTCTGATTCCGGAAGCCATTGCCTTTTCCATCATTGCCGGCGTCGATCCCAAAGTGGGTTTGTATGCCTCGTTTTGTATTGCGGTGATGACCGCCTTCGTCGGCGGTCGACCCGGCATGATCTCGGCGGCCACCGGGGCGATGGCCTTGCTGATGGTAACCTTGGTCAAAGACCACGGCTTGCAGTATCTGTTAGCCGCCACTTTACTGACCGGTGTTCTTCAGATCATCGCCGGTTATCTGAAACTGGGCAGCCTGATGAGTTTCGTGTCACGCTCGGTGGTGACCGGCTTCGTCAACGCTCTGGCCATCCTGATTTTCATGGCGCAATTGCCGGAATTGACTAACGTCTCCTGGCATGTGTACGCGATGACGGCGGGCGGACTGGCTATCATTTATCTGTTTCCCTATCTACCCGTGATCGGTAAATCGCTGCCATCGCCCTTGGTGTGCATCGTCAGCATGACCGCTGCCGCCATTTATTGGCAAATCGACATCCGCACCATCGGCGACATGGGACAGCTGCCGGATACCTTGCCGGTGTTTTTATGGCCGGACGTCCCGCTCACCCTGGAAACATTGAAAATCGTTCTGCCGTATTCGCTGCCATTGGCCGTGGTGGGCCTGCTGGAGTCCTTGATGACCGCCACCATCGTCGACGAATTGACCGACACCAGCAGCGATAAAAACCGCGAATGCAAGGGCCAGGGTCTGGCCAACATCGGCGCCGGTTTGCTGGGCGGCATGGCCGGTTGCGCGATGATCGGCCAGTCGGTGATCAACGTCAAATCCGGCGGTCGCGGCCGCTTGTCTACTTTGGTGGCCGGCACGTTTTTATTAATCATGGTGGTTTTTCTGGATCAGTGGATTTCCAAAATTCCTATGGCGGCCCTGGTGGCGGTGATGATCATGGTTTCGATCGGCACCTTTAGCTGGCGCTCGATCATTAATCTCAAGCACCATCCGCTTTCGACCAACATCGTCATGCTTGCCACCGTGGTCGTGGTGGTGTGGACGCATAATCTGGCGCTGGGTGTATTGGTCGGCGTGTTACTGGCCTCATTATTTTTTGCCAACAAAATTAGCCATTTCATGTACGTGGAATCCGGATTGGCAGAAGGCGGCAGCAGACGAACCTACAAGGTCGTCGGTCAAGTGTTCTTCAATTCGGCGGACAAATTCGTCGCCAGCTTTGATTTCAAGGAGGCACTGGAGAACGTGGTGATCGACCTGACCCGTGCGCATTTTTGGGTTCTCACTTCGGTCGGCGCGTTGGATAAAGTCGTGATCAAGTTTCGCCGCGAAGGCGCCGAGGTTAATGTTATCGGCATGAACACAGCCACCGCCACGATTGTGGACCGCTTCGGCGTTCACGATAAGCCCGAAGAAATCGAAAAAGTCCTGGGAGGCCATTGATGAATACGCTCCAAAACCTGGTACTGGCCGGCATCGACGGCTCGTCGTTAACCAACGCCGTCTGCGACTATGCGGCCTGGATCGCGCAAAAAGTCGATGCACCGCTGAAGCTGCTGCATACCATAGACCACCACCCGGAACATGCTCATTCGACCGACCTCACCGGCAACATCGGCGTCGACAGCCGCGACCATCTGCTGGACGAACTGACGCAATTGGAACAGCAACGCAGCAAATTGCGCTTGCAACAAGGCAAGCAACTGCTGCAGGCTGCCCGTGAACGAGTACTGCAAAGCGGCGTTCCTGACCCGATTACCAATCAACGCCACGGCAGTCTAGTCGAATCGCTGATCGAGCTGGAAAACGCCATTCGGGTATTGGTAATCGGCGTGCGCGGCAAGGTGCACGAAAACCAGCCGGACAAAATCGGCGCCAAGCTGGAATCCATCATTCGCTCACTGCACAAACCGATTTTGGTGGTGAACGCCGAATTCAAGGCGCCCGAGCGCATCATGCTGGCCTACGACGGCAGCCCCGCCGCCGAAAAGGCGCTGGATATGGTCACCACCAGCCCTCTTTACAAAGGCTTGGTGTGCCATCTGGTGTGCGTCAGCCAGGATGAAGGCAAAGGCCAACTGCTGGACGTGGCCGCCAACAAACTGCAGTTGGCGGGCGACATTGAAGTGATTGCCAAAAAACTGGTCGGCAAACCCGAGCTGGTTTTAGCCGAGTATCAAGATCAAAAAGCGATAGACATGACCGTGATGGGCGCCTTCGGCCATGCCCGCATTCACGACTGGTTGTTGGGGAGTTTTACGGTGAAGATGCTGACACAAAGCCGCAAGCCCTTGTTGTTGCTGCGTTGAGGCTGAAAAAGCGCTACATCATCGCAACATGCGGGCGCCCATGAATGGATGTTTCAAGTGCAATTGGTCCAATCGCTTCATGATGTCGAGTTCCCGCTCTGAAATCGGTTTGGGCAGGTAGTACAGGATCTTTCACTTAATGGACTGTTCAATTTTTTGGGGCCATCTCTCTATGGCTGTTGAGACCCCTGTTTAACTGGTGGAGGTGGGGTATAACGGTGATCAAGTCTGTTATCAATTTTGACGGCCAAGCCTTCCACTGCCTTGATGGTAAGCTCACTGTTTGGGCCTTTCGATTCGGTGATAAATTTGTCCATCCATCGTCCGTCGCTAACATTAACCAGATTTCCCATAACATAAGCAAACAAAAAACTGGGTTTATGCAATCTTCCTACCACAACATAGTCGGCACCGAAATTTTTACCAAGTTGTGCAGCAACATCGGCATGATCGAATAGGTAGCCAACTCCGCTGTTGGCGGCATGTTGCGCTTGCAATGGAATATCAACGATGTGATAACCAGCCGAACGCAATTCACCTTCTAGCAAGGGCTTAATAGAGGCGGTGCGTTTAATTTCTGCAGGAATGCCTGGTGCTAGCGTCATATCTTTCAATTCAAAATCGAGGATAGCGACACGAGTATCGGCTACTGCTTGAAAGCTTAAGACACACAAAAGCAACGTTAAAAATCTCATTATTAGACCCATATCACTTCAGTATTGTACAGAGGCGTCCTGGTAGCTTTCGGCTAATTCAATTGAGGGCATTGATGCTACATCGGGCAGTGATTGCTCAACAGGCTCCGGATTATGCCGCGCACAACCTGATGCCAACATGACGGTAACGAGACATATTAATTGAATAACGTGCATTTCAGTTCGGTGAAAATATTAATTTTCATGTTTTTGTCTGAGAAGACTGCATCATAAACAAATAACCTTTCACTAACCTTTCAGCGGCTCGAAACCATGTGCGGTTTTAAGTCGCGAATCGAGATTCAAAGACAACATCAATCCGGGTGCCGCAACCGGCATAGCCAGGGCCAATGATAATCCGAGCCGCATGCAGATCGGCAATTTCCTTAACAATGGCCAACCCCAATCCACACCCCTCTCCGCGACTGCCCGGAATACGGTAAAAGCGCTCGAAAATCTTGTCGGCCTCATTTACCTGGATACCGGGGCCATCGTCTTCAACGATCAGATTCGGTTCTGGGGTGGCCTCGATTTTTACGCTGATATGCCCCTCCGGATTGCCGTAACAAATTGCATTGTCCAGTAGATTACTGAGCAGTTCTCGCAGCAGAGTTTCATCGCCAATGACTAGAACCGGTGCTTTCGGCGCATCGAATCCTACTTCGATGTTACGTTCCAATGCTTTCGGCACCCAGTCCATACAACAATCGCGAGCGAGGCTAACCAAATCTATCGCGCTAAACTCCCTGGCGCTTTGTGATAGGGATTCTGACTTGGCCAGTACCAGCAATTGCGTGCTGAGATGGGCGACGCGATCTGCCGAATTTTTCATGTGCGCCAAGGCCGGTTTCATGGTCTCAAGCTTATCCGCCAGTAACGCCCGCTCAGCCTGTACTTTCAACCCTGCCAAAGGCGTGCGGAGTTGATGCGCCGCGTTTTCGATGAATCGCTGTTGAGTCTTGAGATTGGAGCCAAGCCGGTGCAGTAAAGCATTGATGGTGTGGGTCAGCGCACGGACTTCGAGGGGAACGCCGGTATCCGCAATGGGATTCAAGTCTCGCGCGGAACGTTGAGCAATAAGTTTTGCCAAATCGTTCAGCGGACTGAGACCGCGATTGATACCGGTCCAGATGTGAAAACCGGTAATCAACACCAGCAAAAGCTGAGGCAACACCACCGCAAGCAGAATTTCATTCATCATGCTGCGTCGCTTGTGGAGGGTTTCGGCGACCGAAATCAGCACATCGTCAGTATCGTCAGCAGTGGGCGTGGTCAGCACCGAAACGATGCGAACTTTTTGGCCTTGGATTTCACCATCGGAATAGATCGCTTCGTCCCGGCCTATCGCCGTAATGGAGGGGCTCGGAAGCCCCTTGTCGCCGGCGATAATCCCTGCGGATAGGGACTCCACCTTGAAAAAGGTCTTATCCATGGCATCCCAGCGGAACACCTCGACCGCGATGGGCGGCAGTTCGAAGGTCACTTTGTCCTTTTGCGCCTTGACCTCTTGCGCCAGTGATTTTGCCGAATCCAGCAGCCAGCTATCGTAAGCCTGATCGGCATAATGCAGGGCGACGTAATATGACACCGAGGCATCGAGAACTACCACGATAAGCAAGGGCAAGGTCAAGCGTGACAAAAGCTGTGCCCGAAGGCTTTGGGGTTTACGCATCGGGGATTTGCTCCAGCAGATAACCGAGCCCCCGCATCGTTCTGATACCGATACCCAGTGGTTCCAGGCGTTTGCGAAGTCGATGCACATAGACTTCGATGACATTGTCCGCCAGTTCTTCCGATCGAGCGGCAAGACGCTGGGCAAGACTATCCTTGCTGACTACTCGCCCTTGTTGCAACAACAAGGCCTCCAGCACGCCATATTCACGCGGCGGCAATACCATCGGTATAGCATCGACCATAATCTGCTGACTACGGGTATCCAGCCGCAATCGGCCAAACGTAATGTCGTGGCTAAAACCGCCATGACTGCGACGCAGTAAAGCTCTCACGCGAGCCTCCAGTTCCCGTAGCTCAAAGGGCTTGGTCATATAATCGTCAGCTCCCAGCTCCAGGCCTCCAACCCGATCATTCAGTCCATCGCGGGCAGTGAGTATCAATACCGGAATGGCCGATTTTCGGGATCGTAATTGCCGTAATACATCACGCCCATCCATGTCCGGCAGCCCCAGATCGAGGATAACCATGTCGTAGGGCTGTGTGCATAAGGCGCTGTCAGCGTAGCTGCCAGTCACCGCCAATGTGACATCGAACCCCCAGTCGCCGAGACTTCGGGAAAGACCGTCGCCTAATACGGCATCGTCTTCGACCAATAAAATTCTCATCGAAACGTTTGTCTTGTTGAAAGGTTTATGAAAGGTTGCACCGCTATTATTGCTCTTAGTCTGCTAATAAAAAATACGATAAAAACTGGGATCATGGCATGCCATGTCGTCTGCATTTTAGGATGACATCAAGAGTCTCACCATGGACTTATTCGGAACAATTACCATAGCGGAAGCCAGCTCACCCCTTTCACACAAGATTCATAATGGTATCACTACCCTATCCAGTATCAGCAGGTAATCCGCAACGGGATTCTTGCTGCGGTTTTGCCTTGATGACCATCTTCATCAACCACATGCCGGTCAATCCCCAGTTTCCACACAAAGCGGCTGTGGTTCGGATTAAGCGACGCGACGGAGGTTTGTGTTTTCCTGTCTGGATTTACCTGGGCAATCGCCGATGGACGCTGTTTGGAACGCACCAGTCTTTGGCTGGGCAGTGCGAGGAAATCTTATGACGACGCTAGCTAGAATACAGGTGTTACTCTGGACGCTGATACTATCGTCTCCTTTATGTTATTCCGCTTCAGATTTTCTTAAAGTGAATGGAAAAGATATCAGGGATAATTATGGCAAGGGTAAAAAGGTTCATCTTTACGGCACAAATCTGGGCGGTTGGAAGATGCATGAACCCTGGATGTCGCCATTAACCGGGGCGTCAAACGAGTGGGATGCGCGAAATATTCTTAATGACCGTTTTGGTAAAGAGGCTGTCTGGGATCTGTACAACACTTACTGGGATTCCTGGATCACGGAAATCGATTTCAAGAACATCGCCGATGCCGGTCTCAACTGTATTCGCTTGCCGATATATGCGCTTAACCATATGGATGATGAAGGTAACTGGAGGCTGGACGATACCGGCGCCATTGATTTATCCCGCATCGAATGGACCGTAAACAAAGCGCTGGAATATGGACTCTACACTATACTTGATCTGCATGGCGCACCTGGCTCACAGAATGGAACCCATCATTCAGGCCGACAAAACGGCTCTCTGCTTTATTCCAGTCCTCTCTATCAGAATCAACTGGTAGAATTTTGGGAAACCCTGGCCAGGCGTTTCAAAGGCAATGCCGCAGTCGCCGGTTATGACCTGCTGAATGAACCCTCGGAGACCTTTCCGGGTCCCATGGGCTCTGAGGTGGTCAACATTTACGACCGACTGTATCACGCTATCCGCAAGATAGATCCCGACCATATCATCATAATGGAAGCTATTTGGTGGTGGAATACGCTTCCGAATCCCCGAGAGAAACATTGGCACAACGTCGTCTACTCTCTGCATTATTATCAATGGCAAAACAATGAAGACTTCGCGGTGATGAAAAAAGCAGTGGATGGTTGGATAAGGGACGCTAAAATATGGGGTACAAAATATAACGTACCGCATTTTGTCGGAGAGTTCACGCTGTTCGGAAATGCCGAATCCTGGAATTACGGACTTCAGAAATTCACAGAATCTGGAAGCCACTGGACAACTTGGTCTTATAAGGTGTTGGGCCAGAATAACTGGGGCATGTACAACACATCTATACAAAACGGCAATGTTGTCAATATTGATACGGACGATTTAAACACTATCAAATACAAATGGAGTCAGTGGAATACGCCAGAAATTTTTTCACCTAATCCTATAGTCATCAACGCCATGAAAAAAGCAACTAAAGGCCGAAACCTGAAACGGCCGACTCAACCCTTTACCGCTACATTAGAAAAACAGGCGGAACAAAAAATTGTTGGCACGACAAATTAACAGTTTGTTGAAAAATGCACAGTGGTTGAAAAACTTTCCTAAAAGACTTCATTTCTCCAGCATTTATGTCGTGCCAACAACGCTCACCAAGTCAGTAGTGGTCATACGGCAGAATTGCTAGTGGATTCTACCTTACGAGTTATTCGCTCTCGCTTTTTTAAAGCAAAGGTAAGCGCCGATCAACATCGCCAAAATAAAAATTGCGATATTCACTTCCTGGATAATCAATACGATTTTTTGTCCATAGTGATAATAAACACTGAAATACACTATTACAGACACCGAGCAGGCCAAAAAATCGGCTGTCGCAAATTTAACCGCATTCATTCGACCAAGCCCCGCAGTCAAAAACAACAGGTTGCGGACACCGAACGGCACGAATCGCCCAAATACCAGTGTCAATAGGCCATAGTTTCGATAATATTCGGATACCTTGTCGATTTTCTCCTTATCCATTAACTTCGAAAACAAACGCCAATGACTCAGGCGTGCCCCCAAAATTCTCCCCAAACCGTAGCAAATCAGATCAGAACCGTAAGCCCCGGCATAAACTGAACCCAAAAAATACGGCAAATGTTCTGAGTTTCTTGCCGCGAAGGTTGCCGCCACGAACAGCATGCCATCTTCCGAAATAGGAACATTAAAACCAGCAAGCAATAATAAACCAAATATTATCCAGGGAGCATATTCAATATGGTTTTCTATCAAGGCAATAATATCCGTCATTGGCATGACCCGCCGTCAACATTGCTTGAAATTGAATGACATTGCGCAACGATTTTATTATTCTTTATTGTTGAAGTCCTTGCATGCGAGATAACCCATGATTGAGCCCCATACCAGCATGTACAAGCCGTGCAAAATGATTTCGAAATTAAGCCTATAGGTTTCTATAAAGTAATCGTACAAATAATCCAAAAAAGCTATGGCTAATATTACTTTAAGCGCGCTCGTGAATTTTAACTTGTGTGCATAAAAGGCGTTGACACCTAAAATAAAAAAGCCGAGAAAAAACCGAATCGCCGCATGTTTTCCCCATTCCCAACTCAAAAACGGCATTTTCAACATGGCCATGTTAACGAAATACAGGCCAGTTAAGCCTATAGCAAATACCACCCAGAATATTTTCATAAAACAAATCCCCCATTAATTCGGTAAAAGAACTGGTGCCGTTCAAATCCTGCATCGACCCATTAAATGAATATCTGTGCTTGACCTATCGCCTTGGAGGATGACAGCCAAAGAATTTGCTAGCCTCGCCAGTGTCGTACCAGGAGTTTTTCCACACCGACTGTTGTATAGATCACGATACCAATACCAATAATCAGCAGCCACTCGTCATAACCAATGGCCGCAGTACCGAATAATTGCTGCATGGGCGGCCAGTAGGTAAATAGCAATTGCAGCAGGGTCATGCAGCATACACCGAATATCACCCACCAATTGGAAAATACCCCGACGTGGAACATCGAATAGCGAAGCGAACGGCAGTTGAACAAGTAAAATAGCTCGCCAAAGACAAACACATTGACCGCAACAGTGCGGGCTTTCTCCAGTGATTCACCATGCGACAACTCCCATTGGAACAAACCATACGCGCCGATCAACATCAGGGTGGCAACCAAGCAGATACGAAACACTAGGTGTTTAGTCAAAATCGGCTGCTCGGGTTCTCGCGGTTTGCGTTTCATTAAGCCGGATTCCTTTGCTTCAAAGGCCAGCATCAATCCCAGCAGCACTGCTGTGGACATGTTGACCCAGAGAATTTGCACCGGGGTAATCGGCAACGACACATTGGCGAATATGGCGACAGAGATGACCAAGCCTTCGCCAAGATTAGTCGGCAAGGTCCAGACGATAAATTTCACCAGATTATCGAACACACCGCGGCCTTCTTCCACGGCAGCTTCGATGGTGGCGAAATTATCGTCGGTGAGCAGCATGGCAGCTGCCTCTTTGGCGACTTCAGTGCCATTCAAACCCATTGCCACGCCAATATTGGCTTGACGCAGCGCCGGAGCGTCGTTGACCCCGTCGCCGGTCATCGCAACCACATGACCTTGAGCCTGCAATACCCTTACCAATTGCAGTTTTTGTTCCGGGGCGATGCGAGCGTAAACGGCACAATTTTCCACCCGCTCGGGAAGCAGGCATTCGTTAATATTCTGCAATTCGGCGCCACTGATGACTTGCTCTGTGCCTTGCATGCCCAATTGCCTGGCAATCGCCTGCGCGGTGATAGGGTGGTCGCCGGTAATCATCTTGACTTGAATCCCGGCTTGGTAACAGGCTGCGATTGAGGCAGCGGCTTCGGGGCGCGGCGGATCGATCATGGCTTGGAAGCCCAGAAAAGTCAGACCACTCGTCACTTCGTCATGCTGCACGGCGTCATAGTGGTGATCGGCACGGGCAAACGCCAACACTCGTAATCCCTGGGCGGCCATGTTCTCCGCGTGGCGTTGCAACAATGTTTTATCGATTGTCACCGGCTGCATATTACTATCAAAAACCTTATCACAACGCGCTAGCAGACTTTCCAGGGAACCTTTCAGATACACGTGGCGGGCATCGATTGTCCGATTGTGATGCAGCGTGGCCATAAATTGATGCTGTGATTCGAACGGAATAGCATCCAGGCGGGGATGGTCAACGCTGACGCTGGTATGGTGCAATCCAGCCTTGTGCGCAGCGACTAGCAATGCGCCTTCCGTGGGGTCGCCCTCAATGCGCCAACCGTCGGCTTCGGCAAGCAGGCGAGCGTCGTTGCATAGCAACCCGGCTTTCAGACATTCCAGCACGGCGGGATGCTGTTGGGAAACAATTGGCGTCCCGTTGCGGCATATTTCGCCCTCGGGCGTGTAACCGCTGCCAGTGACTTCAAACAATTCGCCGCCCGCAAACAGCGCTTGCACAGTCATCTGATTTTGTGTCAGCGTGCCGGTTTTGTCTGAACAGATCACGGTGGTGCTGCCCAGGGTTTCCACTGCCGGCAGTTTGCGAATAATGGCATTGCGCTTCGCCATCCGGGAGACTCCGATCGCCAAGGTAATTGTCAAAGCGGCGGGCAAACCTTCGGGAATTGCACCAACCGCCAACGCTACAGCGGCCATGAACATGTCCAGCATGGCATGACCGCGCCAAACTCCCACAGCAAAAGTTACAACAGCTAGACCAATAATGACCCACAACAACAATCGACTGAACTGGTTTATTTTTTGGGTCAGCGGTGTTTCCAGATCGGTGGCGCTGGCGATCATGCGATTGATCAGACCGATCTCGGTGCGGTCGCCACTTTCCACCACCACGCCCAGGCCGCTGCCATACGTCACCAGTGTCGAGGAATATGCCATGTTGCAGCGATCGGCTAACACCGTGGTCGCGTCGAGCGTAGCCAGACGCTTTTCCACCGGCACCGATTCACCGGTAAGTGCCGATTCGTCGATTTGTAGTTCGCGGATTTGCAATAAACGCAAGTCGGCGGGCACCTTGTCGCCTGATTGCAGCAACACGACATCACCGGGCACCAGTTCATCAGCGGAAATGGCGCGGCGTTGACCGTCGCGCAACACCGTGGATGTAATCGTTAACATTCGGCTCAACGCATCAATCGCTTTCAAGGCGTTGGCTTCCTGAATAAAGCCGATGATGGCATTGACCAGGACCACGCCAAATATCACGCTGCTATCGACCCATTCCTGCAAAAAAGCAGTGACGGCTGCGGCAACCAGGAGGATATAAACCAGCGGTTGATGAAATTGCTCAATCAGCAAGCGCAACGGGCTTTTTCCGCGTCGCGGAGTCAGACGATTGGGACCGTATTGGTCAAGACGCCGCTGTGCTTCAGTTTCCTTCAAACCTTGCTGAATAGCCACATTCAGGTGTGTCTGCAAGGCTTCAGGTGAAAAATGGTGCCAGGCTGTTTTGGGGGGATTCACTACGCACTCCAAGCAGTTACGATTAGAAGAATTCTCTTGAAAAGTGTTTCGGATCAATAAAAAGTTGAAATCCTTAATACAAAGTTTCTACATGATCAGGCTTAGCATAATCGACACAGGCGCTCATCACAAAACTCGACACTTCTTCAATATTCATTGTCGACTGGGTGATCTTATCTTAATGAACCGGCACGGTCTGATTTACCGTGTTGAAAGGTTGATGAAAGGTTGCATCGCTATCATTATCAGGTTTGTTAAAAATCCAGGCATAAAAGCATAAGGCCAGCACTGGAGTCGTCATGGTGAGGCATGTTATCCGCATTTGGGGTGACATGATGACCAACACCATAGACTTATTCAGAATAATTACAACGTAGCGGACGCACATCCGCCTCATTTGCCACAGGACATATCATGGGATCACAACTCAATCCAGTGCCAGTACGTAACCCGCAACTGGATTTTTTTCGTGGCTTTGCCTTGATGGTTATCTTTATCAATCATATGCCAGCCAATCCTTGGTTCTGGTACACACCGTCACGTTTCGGATTAAGCGACGCAGCGGAAATTTTTGTATTCCTGTCCGGATTTGCCTCTGCCTTAGCTTATGGGCGTTGTTTCGAACGTGCCGGATTGTGGTTAGGCAGTGTCCGCATCATGCATCGCTGCGGACAAATCTACGTCGCTCACTTGGCCTCGTTTTTGTTGATGACCATGATCTGCGTAGTTGGTAACCGCTGGATACCCGAGACAGACGATATTCAACGCCTCAACATTGGCTATTTCTTCGACAACACGCAACAGGCTGTGCTTGATTTATTCAGTCTGGCCTATGTCCCCAATTATTTCGACATCCTGCCGATGTATCTGGTGTTGATCATGTGGGTTCCCGTGGTATGGGTATTGACTCAGTTTCATAGCGCTCTGGCAATCAGCTTTTCGGTTTTGATTTATGGTGCGGCTTGGTATTACGGTTGGGAATTGACGGCAGACCCGACGACGGGCCGCCCTTGGTATTTCAACCCGTTTAATTGGCAGTTGATGTTCTTTACCGGCTTTGGCTTGGGTGCCGGCTGGCTACGAATACCCGGCAGGCATTGGTTGCTATTGTTGGTATGCGCATTGTTTGTGCTGGTATCCATCCCGCTGGGACATGAAGCGACCTATCGTCAGGTGGCATTCTGGGCCGCATTGCGCACGCCATTGGAACCACTACTCGACAAAAGCCATCTGGGATTGTTGCGCTGGGCTCACTTGTTAGCACTGGCTTATCTGATGAATCAATTATGCAAATGGAAACCACAGTGGCTAACAAAGGGCTTGCCACGTTTGATCATCAAAATGGGACAGCAATCTTTACCGATTTTTCTGTGCTGCATGGGGCTCTCCTATATCGGCGGCATCGCTTTGGATTGGTGTGGACGCGACGCTGCCAGTGCCGCCTTGGTTAATCTGGCGGGACTGGGGCTGATGTTGATCATGGCTCAAGTATTGGCCTGGCTGGATAGCAAACCCTGGAAATTGCCGGCCAACCATAACATCGCCAACGCATCTTCATTCGAAAGTTCGCTTGTTACGATCAACAGCGTGTCTAGCACCTGGGGCAAACAAGCTTTGCTGTTGCCGTTATTGATCGGTTTGGCCGTATTGCCGTTGCTGATGGTTCCCACCGAAGCACCTGTCGACCCAAGTTCAGCAGGCGTGATCGCCCAATCGCCAGCTGGCGATGACTTCCAAAAAGTCAATGCCGTTGTGCCAGCTGACGATCCGAATTGGGCGCTGGAACATCAGCAGCCGTTTTAGTCGGCTTGATTCGAAAAATAACGCTATGGAAACCCAAGCCGTTCATCAATTTTTCTTTCAGTTGATGGTCATTTTGCTGACCGCGCGACTGTTTGGCGAATTGTTTGCACGCTTGCAAAGTCCAGCCGTGGTGGGCGAATTACTGGCAGGGGTGATCCTGGGACCCAGTTTATTGGCGTGGCTGGAGCCGAGTCAGGTCATCAAATTGTTGGCGGAAATCGGCATCATCCTGCTGCTGTTCGAGGTGGGTCTGGATACCGATATTCGCCAATTGGCTAAAACTGGTTTGAAGGCACTGTTCGTCGCGGTCAGCGGCTTTGTTTGGCCATTTGCACTGGGCTTTTCGATCAGTCATTTCTTGTTCGGACGTAGTCTGCTGGAGTCGCTATTCATCGGCGGCACGCTGACCGCCACCAGTATCGGCATTACCGTTCGTGTTCTCACCGACCTGAAGCGGCATCACAGTCACGAAGCGCAAGTAGTGTTGGGCGCAGCAGTCATCGACGATATTTTGGGCGTGGTATTGCTGGCCGTTCTTTACGATTTTTCCAAGGTTGGTCAAATCGATCCGTCCAACGCCGTTCGGGTCATCGGTTTCATCGCGATGTTCTTTGTTTTGGCACCGCTGTTTGCCAAAGTCATTTCGCTGATGATTCGAAAATTCGCCAAAATCAGCCAGACCGAAGGCCTGATTCCGACGTTGATCGTTTCGTTGGTGCTGTATTTCGCTTGGTTGGCCCACGAAATGGGGGCGCCGGAATTATTGGGTGGGTTTGCTGCTGGGCTCGCGCTCTCCAGACGCTTCTTTCTGCCGTTCGGTTTGGCCTTGCATGAGGACTCCGATTTTACCGGCCGCATCGAAGCCCAAATGCTGCCTATCGTTCAACTGTTCGTGCCGATTTTTTTTGTGACGGTCGGGCTTTCTCTGAATTTACGCGCAATCGATTGGACTTCTCCATTCATTTGGGGATTTTCCGCCAGCCTTTTCGCAGTCGCGGTATTAGGCAAACTGTTAGGTGCATTATTGCTGCATGACCCGTGGAAGGAACGCTTGGCGATCGGTATTGCCATGATTCCACGAGGCGAGGTCGGTCTGATCTTTGCAGAACTGGGCCGCACTTCGGGCATTTTAAATAACGAAATTTATGCGGCGCTGATTATCGTCATCGCGATGACCACGCTGCTTGCGCCAATTCTATTGAAAGGATATTACCGTTGCCTGCATATCGTTTGAAACCAGCCTACAGGGTTGCCATTGACTTGAAAACCCAAGGCTTTTTTGGAATATGTGATCAACCGGTATGTCCGGTATTACTGAGATGGATGACTGTATGAAACATTTAACAACGATTTTGCTCGGCTCATTAACAGGTGCGGGGCTGTTTTTATTTCCAAGCCTTGTCCTAGCCGAAAGTGTAGCGCAATCCATGGATTTAAGCGGGCATTGGGTTGGATTTTTGGCCTTAGGCTTATTTACCGTCGCCTATGTATTCGTAGTTTTGGAGGAAGTGCTCGAACTGCGCAAATCCAAGCCGATGATGGTCGCGGCCGCGCTGATTTGGGTGGCGATAGCCTTGGTCTATAAGGATCGAGGGCTGTCATCGGTGGCGCAGGCTGCGATTCGGCATGATGTTCTGGACTATGGCGAACTGTTGTTGTTCCTGATCGTTTCGATCGCTTACATCAATGCTATGGAAGAGCGGCGCGTGTTCGACAGTTTACGCGCCTGGTTGGTGAATAAAGGCTTGAGTTATCGTCAATTGTTCTGGGTAACTGGCATCCTGGCCTTTTTCATATCTTCGGTATCCAACAACATGACCACCGCTATGCTGATGTGCGCGGTAGTGATGGCAGTCGGTAAAGACAATGCAAAATTTGTTGGCGTGTCCTGCGTCAATACGGTGGTAGCGGCCAACGCGGGCGGCGCGTTTTGTCCGTTCGGCGACATCACCACATTGATGGTCTGGCAAAAAGGCGTCATCGAGTTTTGGACGTTTTTCAAACTGTTCGTGCCCTCGGTGGTGAACTTCCTGATTCCGGCGGCTCTGATGCATTTTGCCGTTCCCAAGGAACAACCGGCGTCGATTCGCGCCAGAACTGCCACGCGCCGCGGTGCAAAACGCATCGTCGTTTTATTTCTGATGACGGTGCTGACAGCGGTTTTATTCCAAAACAATCTTCAGCTACCCGCCGCGGTAGGGATGATGGCCGGTCTGACTTACCTGCAAATGTTCGGTTATTTCCTGCATATCACCCACCAGGACGAACCGGAACTGGGCGTCGATCCTTTATATGGCGACGATAATGCCGAGCCGGACGATAGCGGTAGTTTGCGCTTTGACATTTTTCATCATTTAGCCCGTATGGAATGGGATACCTTGCTGTTTTTCTACGGCGTGGTACTGTGCGTGGGCGGTATCAATTTCATCGGCTATCTGCATCATTTATCCGGTTTCCTTTACGGTGAACTCGGTGCCACACCGGCCAATGTTTTGGTGGGTGTCATTTCTGCCTTGATCGACAACATCCCGGTCATGTTCGCGATCCTGGCCATGCATCCAGAAATGTCCGAAGGCCAATGGCTGTTGGTGACCTTGACCGCCGGCGTGGGCGGCAGCTTGCTATCTGTTGGTTCTGCCGCGGGTGTGGCGTTAATGGGTCAGGCCAAGGGCATTTACACCTTTATGACGCATCTGAAGTGGGCTCCGGTGATTGCTTTAGGGTATTTGAGCAGTATTGGTGTGCATTTCCTGATGAACGGCGGACTATTTTAACTGTCGAGCAAATAATAACTGATTCAACTTGATGAGGGCTTAACCATGAAAGAAACCATGCGAAGATTTTTCGATTATTTCCTGTTGGGCACGCTATCGGTTTTGCCCATTCTGGTCGTAGTACAGATCGTAGTGCTTATTGAGCGACTATTGCGCGACGTTTTTCGCGGTGTTCACGGTTATTACGAGAACTACTGGATCACCGCCTTGTTGTTTGCCATCACCATTTTGGCCTTAGGTTTCTTAGGCTATCGCATCCGCAACGGCAAGACTTACATGCTGAGTTTGCTGGAAGCCTATCTGGAAAAACTGCCAATTCTGAGCACGGTTTACCGCGTCAGCAAAAAATTGATCGGCATTTTTTCCGGGGATGGGCAAAACGCCCCTCGGGAAGTGGTTTATGTGGAATATCCAAAGGATGGCGTATGGGTACCAGCCTATGTCACCAACCAAATGGGCGATCTATACGTGCTGTATGTGCCGACATCTCCCAACCCCACCTCCGGGTTTACCGTCATGGTACATCGCTCCAAGATCGTCAAATCCACCATGACATTCGAGGAAGCCTCCAGCTTCGTCATCAGTGTGGGTGTTGACTTTTCCAAAGTCGACGATGCGGCCACCAAGTTAATTTCGCAACAGCCTCAATAATCATTCACTCTTCAATAAGGAACCCAACGCATGTACGACGATGAAATCATGACTGAAGCCAATCCCGGCAAGCGACATTTTGTGATCGAACAAGTCGTGTTCATCCTATTGATTGTGTTGTCTCTGGCTGGTATTTACATCACCAACTTCAATCCCGACGACGGCTATGGTTATTGGTTATTGATGGTTTTTGTGTTTGGACTGTTATCGGTGTTCGTAGCTTGGCTACAGTCAAAAAGCAGCGAGGCGAATTTTGGCGAGATTCTTAAGGCTCAAGCTATGCACTGGCTGCATACCATTATTGTCGTAGCTGCTGCGTTATTTCTGAATAAATCTGGTCAACTATCAGGGGTCGCGGCTGATTTGGTCATTTTATTGGTATTAGGGTTGTCAGCCATGCTCAACGGTTATCATGTCGGCTGGGAGTTTAGTCTGCTGGGCTTTTTCCTGGTGAGTTGCGCGATCATCATCGGCTACATCCCTGCTTTTATATGGGCCAGCGTAGTCCTCGCCATTGTTATCGTCATCGCGTCTTTTATGCGTGCATTCTGGTTTCGTCCCGAAGATGACTAGATCAAAGGAGACCATTTTATGAAAGGCATATTTAATTGGTTGGGTCAGTTAGATAATAAAAACCGCATTGCCGTCGCTATTTCAATATTGTGGGTAACGGTGGTGCCATTTTATCTCGTCCCTTTTGCTGGAGAATCCACCGGCCCAGTTGAACATTTTCTATGGTGGGGGTTGTTTCCGTTGTTTTTGTATTGGGGCCGCCGGTTTTGGGTCAGGAAATGGTTTTGAGCTATTGTTTCCGCCCTGGTCTTACCCATAGGAATATGTTTCGACCGTGCATTTTTTGGACTTTTCACTTCGTCCCGATTGGGTTGCGGCTTTTGGTCGCGAATAAGCAACAAATAAATTTTTTGTAAGGTTTCACGCTCCCCAGACGACTCATGACCATAGAGTCGATTTCATCATAGGAGCGTTACCGATGTTGACAAGTTTGCTATTCCTCGGCGTTTGCTTTCTGGCCTATGCCAACGGCGCCAACGACAACTTCAAAGGGGTGGCCAGCTTATACGGCAGCGGCACCGTCAGTTTTCGACAGGCGTTGGCCTGGGCCACGCTGACGACCTTGGCGGGCTCGATGGCGGCGCTGTTTCTAGCCCAGACCTTACTGGTCAAATTTTCCGGCAAAGGTCTGGCACCCGACGATTTGATCCACACGCTGCCGTTCATGATTGCCGTTGCGGGCGGCGCGGGAATGACGGTGATTCTGGCTACCCGTTTCGGTTTTCCGATTTCCACGACCCATGCCTTATTGGGCGCCATGGCCGGCAGCACCTTGTTGGCGACCTCCGGCAACATCAGTCTGGCGCCTTTGCTGAGCAATTTTATGCTGCCGTTGCTACTCAGTCCGCTCGTGGCGTTATTATCGGCCGGGCTCCTACATCGAGGTTTTAAGCTGTGGCTTGGCGGTCGGGCAAGCCATAACGACTGGTGTTTATGCGTTGAAAGGCCGGACAGTCTGGCGCTGGCCGGTAACGTCAGTATGGACATGGCGCTCGATTCGACATTGATTCCGTCGCCAAGCCTCGATCGTCAAGAGGCTTGCGCCGAGCGCCAAGCAAGCCAGATTTGGGGTTTCAATTTTGAACGCCTGCGCGACGGCCTGCATGTTTGCAGCGCCGGCGCGGTTTGCTTTGCCCGCGGCCTGAACGATACGCCAAAAATTGCCGCGTTGTTGTTATTGGCGCCGGGTTTCGATCTACACGGAATCATTATCGCGGTCGCCATTGCGATGGTGTTGGGCGGGATATTCAATGCGCGACGCGTTGCGGAGACCATGAGTCACAAAATCACGACCATCAGCCACGACCAGGGGCTTTCCGCCAATCTGGTGACGGCATTACTGGTTATTTTTGCCAGCAAACTGGGCATGCCGGTTTCCACCACCCATGTATCGGTTGGCTCGCTATTCGGCATTGGCCTGGTGAACGGCCAGGCCAATAGGTCTATGATTGCAGCCATTGCCTTATCGTGGCTATTGACGCTGCCCTGTGCGGCCATCTGTGCCGCTGCGGTGTATTACACAGCCAGCCAATTTCAATAATTTTTATTTAGGATCAGCCATGACCACCACCCTCGAAATCAGCGAATCTGTCCAGCACTATTACGGGCAGGTGTTGCAGTCCAGTAGCGACCTGAAAACCAGCGCCTGCTGTAGTATCGACGCCATGCCGACTTATCTAAAAGCCTTGCTGGCCGGCTTGCATCCGGAAGTGCTGGAACGCTTTTACGGCTGCGGTTCGCCGTTGCCGCCCGCATTGGCAGGCATGTCGGTATTGGATATGGGCTGCGGCACCGGGCGCGACTGTTATTTGTTGTCAAAATTGGTCGGACCGACAGGCCGGGTGATCGGCGTCGATATGACACCGGAGCAACTGGAAGTTGCTGTGCGGCATCGCGAATGGCATGCCGAACGCTTTGGTTTTGCCAACGTGGAATTTCTGAACGGCCATATCGAAAACCTGCACACCATCGGCATTGCCGATAACAGCATCGACGTCGTGGTTTCAAACTGCGTAATCAACCTGTCCCCGGAAAAACCCAAAGTGCTGGCGGAAATCTTCCGCGTACTGAAGCCGGGCGGCGAACTGTATTTCTCCGACGTGTTTGCCGACCGCCGCATTCCCAGCGAATTGCGCCAAGACCCGGTTCTACTTGGGGAATGCCTGGGCGGCGCCTTGTACTGGGAGGACTTTCGGCGCATCTTGCAAGACTTGGGTTGTCCCGATGTCCGCAAGGTCAAACAAAACACGATCAGCCTCGACGACCCCGAGGTATTCGGCAAAATCGGCATGGTCAAATTCGATTCGGTAACTGTGCGCGCTTTTAAAATGCCGCTGGAGGATCGCTGCGAAGACTTTGGCCAAGTCGCGGTCTATTTAGGCAGCATCGAGCAACACCCGCACAGCTTCGAGCTGGACGATCACCATCATTTCGAAACCGGCCGTCCGCTCAGGGTTTGCGGCAACACCGCCGATATGCTGTCCGGCAGTCGTTATGGCCGGCATTTTCAAGTGCTGGGCGATAAATCCACACACTTTGGTTTGTTCGATTGCGTGCTGGGGCCGCGCAGCACCATCACCCAAGCGGACGGCGCATGTTGTTGAAAAGCGTGCCCGCCAAGGCATCCACTTTAAACGAGGCCGTGCTGGCCGAACACCGGCCGGTGCTGTTTCGCTATGCCTTGCTGCAACTGAAGGATAACGAACTCGCCGACGACGCAGTGCAGGAGACCTTACTGGCCGCTTGGCAATCCTCGGCAAACTTCGAAGGCAAGGCTGGGTTACGCACCTGGCTAATCGGTATTTTGAAACACAAAATTGCCGACCACTGGCGGCGTAGCGCCCGTGAAGTTGTCACCTCTGACTTCGATCAAATCGATAACGGCGAGGACGAAGCAGACGAAGACGCGTTTTTCATGAGCAATGGTCACTGGAACGGCGGCCCCACCACCTGGAACGATCCCGAAGCGGCGCTCAAGCAACAGGAATTCTGGGCCATTTACGAAACTTGCCAGAACAACCTGCCGGCCAAAATGGCCCAGGTATTCATGCTGCGGGAACTGGTGGGCCTGGAAGCCGAGGAAGTCTGCCAGGAAACCGGTATCAGCGACGCCAATTATTGGGTCACCATGCACCGCGCCCGATTGCGGCTGCGCGAATGCCTGGAAATTCGCTGGTTCAATCCATCAAATGCAAAACAGGAGCAACGTCATGCGTAGTTGTCGCGATATTACCGCCCTGGTCTCTCAGGGCCTGGACAAGAAACTCAGCGTTAGCGAACGACTGGCGATTGGATTGCATGTGATGATGTGTTCCCGCTGCCGTAACTTCCAAAGCCAATCCCAATTCATCCGCAAAGCCGCGCATCGCTACACGGAACAATTGCAAAACCATTTAGGCAAGAAATCATAGGCTTTGTAATGGTTAACAGCGCAGTCTCCATGGTGTCTACACTGACCTGTCCACACTGTGGGCACCGCGAAACCGAGACCCTGCCCAGCGATGCCTGACAATGGTTTTACGAGTGTCAGGGCTGTCATACCCTGTTAAAACCCAAGCCCGGCGATTGTTGCGTGTTCTGCTCCTATGGTAGCGAGCCCTGTCCGCCGATACAGTTACACGGCAAACAGGCCGGGTGTTGCGGCGAAATCTGATTCACAACTTGTCCCGCAGCCGCCGCAGCCAGCTTTTGCCGTTGCCACTACCGACCGGTAAATACGGCAGCGATTCCTCCAGCAATCTTGCCAGCAAATCATGATCGATCAGGGCTTGTAAATCCGCTGCGCTGCCTTTTTGCATGGTTGGCTTCAGAGCCAATTTGCCTTGCTGCTTTTCCAAAGCAAAGCCGTTGCCACACACCCGGCAGAAGACCTTGTCGCCGGCTTTCTGGTGTTTATGCACCACCACAACCGGTCCGCACATTGGGCATTCGCGCATCGGAATGCCGGTGTCGCTGTGGCCCATAATGCCATCCAGTTCATTGGATTGTGCCAACTCGATGAAACGACGGGCGAAATGCAGATCAAATTGCTTGTCCAAATTCACCTCGATTTGTTCAATCGCCATCGCTAGGGGCATTCCTCGTCGATAAGGTCGGGTACTGGTCATCGCATCGAAGGCATCGGCAATGCCGACGATACGAGCCGATTCCGCAATCTTTCTGCCTCTTGATCCGAACGGATAGCCCAAGCCATCAATCCGCTCATGATGACTTAACACCGCATCCATCGCCAAAGGCGCCAAAGGATGCCCTTGTAATACTTGTGCGCCCAAGGCTGGGTGGGTTTTCATAACAGCATATTCCGCATCGCTAAGCTTACCGGTATTGTTAAGTATGCTGTCCGGCACGCCGACCTTGCCCAAGTCATGTAAAAAGCCGCCTAGCCCGGCAACCACAGCGTCCTGTTTTGCAAACCCGCACGCCAAAGCTAGCCGCGTCGAATACTGCGACACCCGCCATAAATGCCCGCCGGTATAAGGATCGCGGGCTTCGACCAGAAAGGCCATGCTGTAGAGCGTATGCAGTAAATCCTGCGTATGAGTATTTTTCATAGCGTGTCCTTGTTCGATGAATCAATCTGGATCGGACTTGACCATTGATTAAGTCGCAACTTAACCGCCTTTCCTTACAACACGGGATGAAATTTTTTAGTGCTGACTTCGTGCGGCTACAGGCCGAAAAATTTTGTAAGGAATTCAAACGGACTCCGACTGATAAGGCAGGAAGGCATTGTTGCTTGTCCTGATTATTCATTAATCCACTGGAGAACACCATGAACAAAAAAAATCTGACTTTGGCTTTGGGCGGCGCGATTGCATCCGGCTTGTTGAGCGCGGCACCGGCGATTCAAGCCGGCGAAAATCCGTTTGCCATGTCCAGCGTCAATCCGGCGCAACAATTGGCGCAGGCCGATAAAAACGCCGAAGGCGGCTGCAGCGGCAAGACCCGCGAAGGGAAATGCGGCGAGGGGAAATGCGGTGCCAATAAAATGAAAGACATGAAAGACATGAAAGGCGCCGAAGGCGGTTGCAGTGCGAAAATGCCGGAAAGCGGCTGTAGCGGCAAAATGCCGGAAGCGGGCTGCAGCGGTAAAACGGCGAAATAAGCCAGCGGAGGGGCGCCGATGTCTGTTCAACATCCTTTCGGTTTAAACGGTGCCGGTCTCGGCTTGCGCAGAAGCCTTCTGCCGGCCTTGCTGGTAAACAAACCGGACTGCATCGATTTTTTCGAGGTCTCACCGGAAAACTGGATAGGCGTCGGCGGCGCGCTGGGCAAACAATTTCGCGCCCTGACCGAGCGTTATCGGTTCGTGGCGCACGGGTTGGCGTTGTCCCTGGGTGGGCCGGTGCCGCTCGATACGCAATTTTTAAGGGAGCTTAAGGCCTTTCTGGATGACCACGATTTTGCCTTGTACACGGAACATTTAAGTTTTTGCAGCGACGAAGGGCACTTTTATGACTTATACCCGATCCCGTTTACCGAGCAGGCAGTAAAACATGTCGCCGCCCGTATCCGCCAGACCCAGGATATTCTGGATCGGCCCATCGCCTTGGAAAACGCCTCCTATTATGTGCAGCCACCGCATGCCGAAATGGACGAGCTGAGCTTTATCAACGCGGTGCTGCAGGAAGCCGATTGCTATCTGCATCTGGACGTCAACAACATTTATGTGAACAGCGTCAATCACGGCTATGACGCCTCGGCCTTTCTACGCGGCTTGCCGGGCGAACGCATCGTCTACGGCCATGTGGCCGGGCACGACATGGAACCATCCGGCCTGATCATCGACACTCACGGCCAGAAAACCATCGAGCCGGTATGGGCACTGCTGGATGAAGCCTATCAACATTTCGGGGTTTTCCCGACGCTGGTGGAGCGCGACAGCAACATCCCGCCGCTGGAAACCTTGGTGGGCGAAGTCGAACGCATCGCCACGCTGCAAACCCTGCACGGGATTGGACGGACGCAAACGCAAACCCTGGAAGCCGCCGCATGACCAACCAGGCCTTCCAATCCCAGCAACGCGCGTTCTTGAACTACTTGCGCAACCCCGTGGACGCCTGCCCGCCGCAAGGCTTCGCTGCCGAACGTCTGAACGTTTACGCCGAGCTGCTGTACAACAAATTCGACGAAAGCCTGAGCGCCTGTTTTCCGGTGATCAACCGCATTCTTACGCCACCCGCCTGGCGCGAACTGTTGCTGGAATTCATTGCCGGCCATACCTGCCGCACGCCTTATTACCGGCGGATACCCGATGAATTCGTGCATTACCTGCGGCAGACTAGGCCCGAAGACCCCGAGCTGCCGTTCCTGGCCGATCTGGCGCATTTCGAATGGGTGGAACTGCAATTGTCGATCGCCGAAGCCGTCGACCTGCCGCACAATATGTTGACCGCCGAACAATTGTTACGGGCCGTGCCGGTGTTCGTGCCGGTCATGCAACTGCTGACCTATCAATGGTCGGTAGAAGATATCGGCCCGGATTATCTGCCGACCGAGGTGCCGGAAGACATCACCTACATCCTGGGTTTTCGCGACCACCACGACCAAGTGCAATTCGTGGCCTTGAGCACGGCCACCGCGCATTTGGTGCAACGCCTGCAAAACAGCGGGCTTAGTGGCGAACAGGCCCTGACCGAAATGGGCGGCCACTTGCCGCCAGCCGCCTTGAGCCAATTCATGCGTTTCGGCCTGCAAACCCTCGCCGAACTCAATCAGCGCGGCGCCATCGTGGACAGCCGGCCGCTTTCATTATCTTAAGGAGACACCCATGTCATCACCATCGGAATCCAACCACATTTGTCCAGGCTGCCTGATCGCGGGCTGCGTCGATGTCATCTGTTGGGCACCCGGCAAAATCAACCGCTGGCTGGAACAAAGCGCCAAGCCCCTGGCGCCCTTGTTTTTGCGGCTGCTGTTGGCTTACGAATTCGGCGAAGCCGGCTGGGAAAAACTCGGCGGCGACAATTGGTTTGCAGAGATGGGCTTTCCGTTCCCCTTCAACCTGCTGCCGGCCCAATTCAACTGGCAACTTGCATTGTGGCTGGAAATCATCGCCCCCATCGCCTTGATTGTGGGCTTCATGACCCGGTTTTTCAGCGCGGCGCTGGCCGTTTTGACCATCGTCGCCATCACCACCGCGCATTGGCCTGCCGAATGGCACACCTTGACCGAACTATGGCAAGGCTACAGCATCAGCGACAAGGGCTTCGGCAACTACAAATTGCCGTTGATGTATCTGTTTATGCTTGGCTCGCTAACGCTCAGCGGCAGCGGGCTATTCAGTGTCGATGTCTGGCTGCAACGGCGCACATTGCCTGTATCGGCGGAACAGTGAAAAAGTTACTGCTGTTTTTAGGTATTTTACTGATGCACCGACCTGGATTCGCTGAATCGGTATTGCCGATAGGCGATTTCAGCCACGGCTGTCTGGACGGTTGGGAGCATAAAAGCTTCAAAGGCGAAACGCGCTATCGTTTACTAGCCATCGATGGCTTGATGGCATTGACGGCCGAGAGCCATGCCGCCGGTTCCGGTTTATTCAAGGAGCAACGCGTCGATTTAACCCAAACGCCTTATCTGAATTGGTCCTGGCGCGTGTCGCAGCCGTTGACCGGCTTGAATGAACAGAGCAAGCCCGGCGACGATTACGCTGCCCGCGTCTATGTCGTCGTCAAGGGCGGTCTGGCATTTTGGCAGACCAGGGCCATCAATTACGTTTGGGCCGGAAATAGTCAAAAGGACAGGATTTGGCCCAATGCCTTTGCCGGTGATCATGCCATGATGCTGGCTTTGCGCGGTTCGGAAGCCCCTCTTCAAACTTGGCAGCATGAAAAACGCGACATCCGGGCCGATTTCAAACGCTTGTTTGGCGAAGATATCACCGTTATCGATGCCGTCGCCATCATGACCGACACCGATAATAGCGGCCGCACCGCTTCGGCCGCTTACGGCGACCTGTGGTTTTCCAAGGATTAATATGCGAGACAGCAAACCGTTTTTACTGCACAGCGACTTTCCCGAAATTGTTCGGCAGCCACTCCAGACCCTGCAAGTCAACCTGGGTTATTTGTGCAACTTGAGTTGCGTACACTGCCATGTCAATGCCGGCCCCAAGCGGACGGAGCTGATGAGCCATGACGTCATCGAACAAGTCCTGGCGTTGGCGGATGCGAACAATGTTCAGACGCTGGACTTGACCGGGGGCGCGCCGGAGATGCATCCGGAATTTCGTTATTTGGTGCGCGCGGCGCGCGACTGCGGTATGACTGTGATCGATCGCTGCAACCTGACCATCCTGGAAGCCGAAGGCTACCAGGACATGGCCAAATTTTTAGCCGGACAACAGGTCGAAATCATCGCCTCCCTGCCGTGTTATCTGGAAGACAATGTCGACAAACAGCGCGGCAAAGGCGTATTCCGGGACAGTCTGGCGGCGCTGAAACGCCTGAACCGGCTGGGTTACGGCCAAGCGGACAGCGACTTGGCGCTGCATTTGGTGTTCAATCCACAGGACGCGGGTTTGCCGCCCGACCAGCAAACACTGGAGCACGCGTACAAGCAGCATTTGCAAAGCCACTACGGCATCGTCTTCAACCGCCTGTATGCCATCGCCAACATGCCGATCCAGCGCTTCGGCAGCCAGCTGCTGAGCCAGGGACGCCTCGAAGCCTATATGACCCTGTTGAAAAACAGTTTTCAGCCCGGCAATCTGGACAACCTGATGTGTCTTTCCACCTTGAGCATCGACTGGCAAGGCTACGTCTACGACTGCGATTTCAACCAAATGCTGGATCTGCCGCTCGGTGCCGTCGAGAAGCCGAAAGTCCACATTCGCGACTTGCCGGGCATCGATTTGCACCAAGGCCGCATCGCCACCGCCGCCCACTGTTACGGCTGCACGGCCAGCCAGGGCAGCAGTTGCGGCGGCGCATTGATGGGAAGCTCACCATGAAAAGCGGTAAGCTGGTTTTAGGTGCGACTCTAGCACTTTGCATTACCCTGTTTTTTAGCCTGGACCTGCATCACCTGCTGACGCTGGAAAGCCTCAAGGCCCAGCAAGCCGCCATCGAGCAGTATCGGCAAAACCAGCCGCTGCTGGCTTATACCTTGTACGGCTTGCTATACATCGCGGTGACTGGCTTGTCGCTACCGGGCGCGGCGGTACTGACCTTGGCGGGCGGGGCGGTTTTCGGCTTGTTCTGGAGCACATTGTTGGTGTCGTTCGCCTCCAGCATCGGCGCGACGCTGGCTTTTTTGGCCGCGCGGTTTTTACTGCGCGATTGGGTCAGAGCGCGGTTCGGCCAGCGATTACAGGCCATCGAAGCCGGTCTGCAGCGCGATGGCGCCTATTATCTGTTTACCCTGCGCTTGGTACCGTTGTTTCCGTTTTTCATAATCAATCTGGCCATGGGATTGACGCCGATGAAAACCTGGACCTTCTATTGGATCAGCCAAATCGGCATGCTGGCCGGCACCGTGGTGTATGTCAATGCCGGCACCCAACTCGGCAAAATCGATTCACTGTCCGGGATATTGTCGCCGGGGCTGCTGGCTTCGTTTGCTTTGCTGGGGGTATTTCCGCTGTTGGCCAAAAAACTGTTGGCGTTCATGCAAGGCCGCAAGGTTTATAAGGGTTGGCGCAAACCAAAGCAGTTCGACAACAACCTGATCGTGATCGGCGCCGGCGCCGGCGGTCTGGTGAGTGCCTATATCGCCGCCGCCGTGAAAGCCAAAGTCACGTTGATCGAAAAGCACAAGATGGGCGGTGATTGCCTGAACACCGGCTGCGTGCCGTCCAAGGCCTTGATTCGCTCGGCCAAGCTTCTATCGCACATCCAACGCGCGCCGGAATTCGGCATTGCCAAAGCGTCCGCCGATTTCGATTTTGCCGAGGTGATGGAACGGGTGCAGCGAGTGATCAAAACGGTTGAACCACACGATTCGGTGGAGCGTTACACGGAACTGGGCGTCGAGGTGATCCAGGGCAGCGCCAGAATCGTTTCGCCTTGGGAAGTCGAAGTTAGTACGGAATATGGCGTCAAAACGCTGTCCACGCGATCGATCGTGATTGCCGCAGGCGCTCAGCCGTTCGTGCCACCGATTCCCGGCATCGAGCAAATCGACTATCTGACCTCGGACAGCGTCTGGCAGATGCGCGAACAGCCCAAACGCTTGCTGGTACTGGGCGGCGGGCCGATCGGTTGCGAATTGACGCAAACCTTCGCCCGCCTGGGCAGCCAGGTCACGCAGGTGGAAATGGCGCCGCGTATCATGGCGCGGGAAGATAGTGAGGTATCCGGGCTGGTACAAGCGCGGTTTCGTCGGGAAGGCGTGGACGTGCGAGTCAACCATACCGCCAAGGCATTCATCGTCGAAAACGGCGAAAAGGTTTTGTTGGCCGAGCACGACGGGCAAACGGTCAAAATTGCCTTCGACAAAGTACTGGTGGCCATCGGCCGCGCCGCCAACATCAAAGGCTACGGTGTCGAGGAATTGGGCATTGCCTTGTCGCCGCGCATCACGCTGGACACCAACCCATTTCAGCAAACCAATTACCCCAACATTTTCGCCGTGGGCGACGTGGCCGGCCCTTATCAGTTTACCCACACCGCCGCGCATCAGGCCTGGTATGCGGCGGTCAACGCCTTGTTCGGCCAGTTCAAGAAATTCCGTACCGATTATTCAGTGATTCCCTGGTCGACCTTCACCGACCCGGAAGTGGCCCGCGTAGGCCTCAACGAACAGGATGCGCAAGCCCAGAATATCGCTTACGAAGTCTCTACCTACGGCATCGACGACCTGGACCGGGCAATTGCCGACGGCGAGGCACACGGTTTCGTCAAAGTGCTGACCGTGCCCGGCAAGGATAAAATTCTGGGCGTCACCATTGCCGGCGAACATGCCGGCGACTTAATCGCCGAGTTCGTGCTGGCGATGAAACACGGTATCGGCTTGAATAAAATCCTCGGCACCATTCACATCTATCCCACCCTGGCTGAAGCCAATAAATATGTAGCGGGTGTCTGGAAGCGCAATCACGCGCCCCAGCGCGTACTGGAATGGCTGGGCCGTTATCACGCTTGGCGGCGCAACGCTTGAGAGATAAGTTTCAAAACATGACTTACCAAATTAGTCTCATCATCCCGGTACTCAACGAAGCCGGACATCTCGCCGGCAAACTACGGGCTTTGCAGGTACTTCGTGACCGTTGCCAACTTGTGCTAGTCGACGGCGGCAGTCATGATGACAGCCCGGAGATTGCGAAATCTCTGGTCGATAAGATCATACTCGCTGCTCGCGGTCGGGCCATACAAATGAATGCCGGCGCTTTGCAAGCTGATGCGGAGATTCTGCTGTTTTTACATGCCGATACCCGATTGCCGGATAATGTGATTGATTTGATCAGCCAGGCCGTAACCGAAGGTTTCCACTGGGGGCGTTTCGATGTGGCATTCGACAATCCCAAGCCCATCTTCAAATTGATAGCCTTTATGATGAATCAGCGCTCGCGGCTGAATGGCATTGCCACCGGTGACCAAGCGTTGTTCATGACCCGACCGGCATTTGCAGCGGTGGGCGGCTTTCCGGCGATTGCGTTGATAGAAGATATAGCCATCAGCAGCAAGCTGAAAAAACACGGTAAACCCTGTTGTTTAAAGGCCAAAGTGCTGACTTCGGCACGACGCTGGCAACAACACGGCATATGCAAAACCATCCTGCTGATGTGGTGGCTACGCTTGGCGTATTTTTTCGGTGCCGATCCCGATGATCTGGCCGTGCGGTATTACGGGAGACGATGATGGAAGTCATGCTGCGCTTTGGCGTGTTTATCGGCATTTTGTTGTTGATGGCGATTTGGGAAGCGCTAAGTCCTACCCGGCATTTGAGCCTCCCGCGCAGCCAGCGCTGGGCTATCAATCTCGGTTTGGCGGCATTGAATGTCGGTGTGATGCGCATCAGCATCGGCGCGGCGGCCTGGTTGGGTGCGAACTGGGCAGTGGAACAACAGCTTGGCCTGTTCAACAACCTGCCCGTAGCCGATTGGCTGAACATTTCGCTCAGCCTGCTTTTATTGGATTTGGCGATTTACGCACAGCATGTCGCGGCCCATCGTTGGCAATGGTTCTGGCGTCTGCATCAGGTGCATCACAGCGACCTTGATTTCGACACCACCACTGCGGTGCGTTTTCATCCCTTAGAGATCATGCTGTCCATGGCTTACAAAGTGTTGCTAGTGGTTGCACTCGGCGCCGATCCGACGGCCGTGATTGCGTTCGAAATCATTCTGAATGGCTGCGCGCTGTTCAATCACGGCAATGTCAGCCTGCCGCCGCTTTTGGAACGGATACTGCGTTATCTATTGGTCACGCCGGACATGCACCGGATTCATCATTCCGCCCGGCAGGCAGAAACGGATAGTAACTACGGTTTCTCTTTATCGTGCTGGGATCGTCTGTTCCAGACCTACTGCCATCAATCACAGCAACCACAAACCGAGATAGCTATTGGCTTGAACGGGTTCCGAGACCGACAAGAGTTGGCTTTCTTTCAGTTATTAGCCATGCCGTTTCGACCCTTGCGCAAGCGCTGACCCATGGTTTATCCATTTGCCGACAGCGTACTGCTGATTTTTTGCAAAGCGCCGATTCCCGGTCAGGTCAAAACCCGGTTGCAACCGGCATTGACTGCGGAACAAGCCGCGCAAGCCCATCGGCAGCTAACCACTATGACGCTAGATCGGGCCTTTCGCCAGCCATTGTGTCCGGTCGAACTGCATTGCGCACCGGATACCAGCCATGACTTTTTTCAGGATTGCGCGCACCGCTATCCGCTTACCCTAAAGTCACAGCAGGGCGACGATTTGGGCGAACGCATGCAGCACGCCTTCGATGATGCCTTGGGCCGATACCAACACGCCGTGTTGATGGGCTGCGACTGCCCCAGTCTTAGCGTCGATGATTTATATCAAGCATTGGTAAAGTTACACGCAGAGCATGACGCAGTCATCGCACCGGCCGACGATGGCGGTTACGTCATGATCGGCTTAAACGAGTTAAAACCGAGACTGTTTAGCGACATGACCTGGGGGCATGACCAGGTTATGTCGGTCACCCGCCGCCGAGCCAACGCCTTGGACTTGAAGGTTTACGAACTGGATAGTCAATGGGACGTGGATACCTATCAGGACTGGCTGCGCCATTTACAGTTGGCAAACGGCTAACTCGAAAGGTAAGCCCCAAAGCGCTCTTTCGCTGTTTACGCATACAAAAAAGCCAAAATGCACCAATTACAAGGAACTGGCGCATCTGGTCTACGGTGAAGCAATTAAACCATTAAGCACATTTTGCGCTGCTGGATTGCGCCGGTTCAGCCCATGCTTCGGCCTGGAATGCGGTATCCAGCGGGGTATCGATAATATGGTTGGTGTAGTTGCTCAAGGTTTTGAACGCCACGCCCAGCAACACTTCCAATACCTGCACCCGGCTATAGCCTGCCGTGATGAATTTGTCGAGGGTTTGGCCACAAACCGCGCCGCGGTTTTTCACCACCGCGCGGGTAAAGCTGGCCAGAGCGTCCATTTTGGCATCCGATAGCGGTTTGCCGTTGCGCAGGGCTTCGACGATCGCCGGATCGGCCTTGACCATGTGTTTGGCAATCATCGAATGCGCGGCGACACAGTAAGTGCAATGATTTTCGACGCTGACGGCCAGCAAAATGACTTGCCGTTCGGTCGGGCTAAACGATATCTGATCGAACAAGGCCGTCAAATCGATGTAGGCTTTCAGAGCCGCCGGCGCTTCTGCCAAACCACCGTGCAAATTGGGCACGAAGCCGTATTTTTTTAATGATCCTTCCAGCAGTGGTTGTGCAATGCCAGGTGCTGTCTGGATAGAATGTATTTTGAATTGGGACATGCTGTCTCTCCTTTAATTTAAAACATGAGGTGTATTGCCGATGCAAAATCGTTTCGACGGCAATAGGTTAAGAAAAACCACCGCTTCATCCCATGCGAGCACTTCCGGCGTGCTTGTCCGATATTCCGGGAGTAAACGATGGATGCCTTGACGCCGTTGATCAATGGCTTGAATCTGCACGCCAAATTGGTTTACTCCGGTGGGGTGTGCGGGCGCTGGTTGATGGACCATAATTCGGAAACCTCGGTCTGGTTTCACTTGATCAGCAAGGGACGCGGCTTTGTCCACTCGCCGCGCTGGCCTGAGCCATTGCCGCTGGATACCGGCGATTTGATTCTGTTTTTGCCGCATGCCGCGCGGCATTTTTTGTCGTACAGCGCCGAGGATTTACCGGATAACGATTGCGACACCCGAATGGCCCCGTGGGCTGAAGGTGACGTGGGTTTCGTCTGCGGAGAAATTCAACTGGCCGCACCAAAATCCCTGTTATGGCAGGCGCTGCCGGCCGAAATTGTGATCCGGCAACGCCAAGCCGGAACGATCCTGACGCGATTGCTAGAATTGGTGATTGGCGAAACCTCGGCGCCGCGTTTCGGCAGCGAATCGGTCATCGAGCGCTTATGCGATAGTTTGTTCGTATTGGCGATTCGTCATTGCATCGAGCAAGATTTGGTACGCGAGGGCGTGTTTGCCGCCATGCAGGACAAACGCCTGGCCAATGCTCTGACCCTGATCCATGAGTCCCCATGGCAAGCGTGGACGCTCAGCGAACTTTGCGCCAAGGCCGGCGTTTCCAAGTCGGTGTTGTCGGAAAAATTTGCTGCCTTGATCGGCCATTCGCCCATCGAATATCTGACACTATGGCGCTTGCAAATCGCTGCTCACTGGTTAATGGAGCCGAATATGACCGTGGAGCGCGTAGCGGAACGAAGCGGTTACGAGTCGGTGCCGGCGTTCAGCAAGGCCTTCAAACGCCATTTTGGGGTATCGCCCGGAACGTTCCGGAAAAGTTAACAACCGTTCGTCAATTCAAGGCCAATTCTGCCCGCAGCCTTTCAGCCATTAAATCGACGAACGAACGGATTTTCGCAGACGAGTGACGGCCTTCGCGGTGCAGGATATGCACAGGGACCGGCGGGCTTTCGAATTCGCCGAGCACGATTTTTAGTTGGCCGGTCCGTAGCGGCTCAGCGATTTGATAATTCAGCAGACGGGTGATGCCCAATCCGGCTATGGCGGCGCTGGCCGCCGAGTCGTTGTCGCTGACGCTCAATAGCGGTTGCAATTTGACCGCCTGTACCTGTCCATCGTATTGAAAGCGCATTTCATTGTTCGGATTCAGGCCGCGGGCGAGGATGATTTGGTGCTTTAGTAAATCGCCCGGTGTCTGCGGGATACCGTGTTCGGCCAGATAATCCTGCGAGGCACACAATACCCGTCGCACCGAACCAACCCGCAGCGAACGGTACGACGAATCGGGCAAATCGGCGATGCGAATCGCCGCATCCACGCCTTCTTCCAACATGTTGACCACCCGGTCGACGAACAACGCATTGACTTCCACCACCGGGTAGCGGCGTAAGTACTCGACAATGCCCGGCATGATGAACAAGCGCCCGAACAATACCGAGGCTGTCACCGTGAGTTGGCCGCGCGGTTCGGCGTTGATGCCGAGCGCCGCGTCGTCGGCTTCATCGGCCAAAGCAATGATACGTTTGGCGTCGTCGTAATACTTCTGGCCGGCCTCGGTCATCCGCACATAGCGGGTGGTGCGGTTCAGCAACTTAACACCCAGGCGCTCCTCCAAGGCAGCTACCGCCCGCGTTACGGCCGGAGGCGACATGTGTAATTTGCGCGCGCCGCCGGCAAAGCCTTCGGCTTCGACCACCGCCACATACACGCTCATCAAATGTAATCTGTCCACTTGTAATTCCACTGATCGGAATAGTTAATTGAATATTTTAGGTATTCTTTATTTTTTCGCAATAGATCACACTGTACCCGCCTGTTGAATTTCATTCAGGCAAACGAAAACCCATTTCATTTTTTGGAGAAATATCATGAGCCGTATTACCAGCGTCAGCAACGAAACCGCCAACATCGAACAACGTGCCCTGTTTGAAGCCATCCAGGACCAACTGGGTATGGTGCCTAACTTCTTACGTGTATTCGCCCACTCGCCGGATGCCTTGAAGGCCTTCCTCGGTTTGCATCACATCGCCAACCATGGCTCGCTGGACGCTACTACCCGTGAGCGCATCGCGCTGGCACTGGCACAACAGAACCAATGCGAATACTGCCTTTCGGCCCATACCGCCATCGGCCGCAAAGCCGGCTTGAACGGGGCGGAAATCGAGGCCAATCGGGCCGGTACCAGCCAGGATGCCAAGGCGGCGGTGGCGGTCAAATTCGCCCGCGCCCTGGTCGAGCACAAAGGCGAGGTGACCAATACCGAATTACAGGCTATGCATGAAGCCGGCTTTAACGAGGCTGACATCGTCGAGGTGATCACGCATGTCGGCATGAATATCCTGACCAATATCTTGGGCAAAGCCAGCCGGGTTGACATTGATTTCCCTAAAGTCGCGTTAAAACAAGCCGCCTAAATCCTAACCGGGCAAAGTGCAAGGATAGCGTTTGGCCCGGTTTATTCTGCTAAATGGAATAAGGTATTACCAATAATGACTATTCAATACGATGGATGATTGTGCCAGAGTAGCCGTCAACATTTCACCCCGTCCGGAGTAAAGACCATGGCCCGTGCGTTTGCCAAGATCAGCTTCACCCCCGACGTCCAAGCGGTACAAGCCGAAATGGGTAGTCGCACGGCTTACCGGGCGGCCGAACTCGGCGATATCGAAACAGTCGCGCTGAGTGAGTTCGAGCAAGCCTTCATCGCCGAACGCGACAGCTTTTATCAAGCCACCGTGAGCCAATCCGGTTGGCCCTATGTGCAGCATCGCGGCGGGCCGGCGGGATTCTTGAAAGTGTTGGATGAACAAACTATCGGATACGCCGATTTTAGCGGCAACCGCCAATACCTTTCGGTCGGCAATTTACGCGGCGACGACCGGATCAGCTTACTGTTGATGGACTATCCAGGCCGACAACGCTTGAAAATCTGGGGCCGGGCGCGGGTGGTGAACGAACGTAGTGAACCGGAACTGCTGGCCAAGCTGGAGTTGCCCGACTTTCGCGCCCCAGTCGAGCGTGGCATCGTCATTCGGGTCGAAGCCTTCGACTGGAATTGTCCCAAGTACATCACGTCGCGCTACAGCCAACACGAAGTCGAAGCGCTATTGGCCCAATCTCGGCAGCAGCAACAAACTGCCCCGGTAGCACCGCAAACACCCGTAGCTTTGGGAAATGGTGTGTTGCCCTTGACCATCGGAGGGATCCGGCAATTGACGCCACGGATTCGCGCTTACGAATTGCGCCATGCCGACGGCGAACGGTTGCCCACTTACCAAGCCGGCGCACATTTGCGCGTGCCGATCGCGCTGCCCGACGGCACGATCACCAGCCGTACTTATTCACTGACCGACGCACCGGACAATCAGGATTGCTACCGCATAGCGGTGCTGCGAGTGGAGAACGGCGAAGGCGGATCATTGGCATTGCACGGCGGCTGGCAGATCGGCGCCCGCCTCAACGTCGATGGGCCGGACAATTATTTCCCGCTGCACGAAGACGAGCGCCCGGCGCTATTGATCGCCGGCGGCATCGGCATCACCCCCATCAAAGCCATGGCCGAAACCTTGGCCGCACGGGGTACGGCATTTCAACTGCATTACACTGGGCGTGCGCCGCAGGAAATGGCTTTTATCAAAGAATTCCAACGGCAGTTTCCCGAGCATTGCCGGTTTTATTTCAGCCGAGCGCCAAACCCGACCCGGTTGGACGTTCCAGGCTTACTGGGTAAGGCAAC
This sequence comes from Methylomonas koyamae, assembly GCF_001644025.1. GTDB lineage: Bacteria > Pseudomonadota > Gammaproteobacteria > Methylococcales > Methylomonadaceae > Methylomonas > Methylomonas koyamae_A. The sequence goes on along the minus strand of NZ_LUUK01000177.1, from coordinate 117,486 downwards.
GGCCGATACCGTCATCTATGTCTGTGGCCCAACCCGCCTGATCGACAGCGTACGCCAAACCGCCCGCCAGCTCGGTATGGCCGATGAACGGGTGCAATTTGAAAGTTTCATTTAACCGAAGGAGTCCAGCATGATCACCCTGTACGACATGTCTCTATCCGGCAACTGCCATAAAGTCCGCTTATTGTTAAGCTTGCTGGGGTTGCCCTACCAAACCCAAGCCGTGGATTTGCGCTGCGGCGAGCAGCGCAGCCCGGACTATTTACAACGTAACCCGTTCGCCCAGGTGCCGGTGCTGGATGACGACGGCCTGATCATTCGCGACAGCCAGGCCATTTTGGTGCATCTGGCCAAACGCTATGGTTGCGAAAAATGGTGGCCGGACGATGCCTATCAGCTCGCACAAATCGCCGCCTGGCTATCGACCGCCGCCAATGAAATCTTCCACGGTCCTGCCAAACTGCGGGTACACCACAAATTCGGTAGTCCTATCGATACGGTAGCGGCCGGGCAAACCACCGACAAAGTGCTGGGCATTATCGACCGCCATCTGCAAAATCAAGACTGGCTGGTCGGTGACTCAGTTTCCATCGCCGATATTGCTGTATACCCCTATTTGGCGCTGGCGCCGGAAGGCAGTTTGGACATCGGTGCCTTCCCCAACATCATCGCCTGGTTCCAACGCATTCGCGCATTGCCTGGTTATGTTGCTATGCCGGGCATGTGGCAAGCTTAAATCAATCACCCTTTCATCACGGAGAAACATCATGACCCAAGAAATCAAAGCCCCCGTCCCACCCTTCACCGCCGAAACCGCCGCGCAAAAAGTCCGCATTGCCGAAGACGCCTGGAACTCGCGCGACCCGGACCGCGTCGCCCTGGTCTATACCGAAGACACCCTTTGGCGCAATCGCGCCGAATTTCCGCAGGGCCGCGAACAAGTCCGCGAATTTTTGCAACGCAAATGGGCCAGGGAACTGGATTACCGTTTGATCAAGGAATTATGGGCGTTTACCGACAACCGCATCGCCGTGCGCTTTGCCTACGAATGGCACGACGATTCCGGCCAGTGGTTCCGCAGTTACGGCAACGAGAACTGGGAATTCAACCCGCAAGGCTTCATGCAGCGCCGTTTTGCCAGCATCAACGATTTGCCGATCAAGGCAGAACAGCGCTTGTTCCACTGGCAGTTGGGCCGCCGTCCCGACGATCATGCCAGTTTGAGCGATCTGAGGTTGTAAATGGCCGATTGACGGTGCGGTTGAAGCAAGTTTAGCCTCCTAGAGTTCTGCATCCGCGATCAAACTGAGGGGCGATAAAGTTTAGAACTCTCAACCGGCCGTCAATTTTTAAAGCTGAGCGCAAATTCGTCGTCAGCTGCAAAAGCCCTTCTCAAATTCCCCTTCACAATAATGACCATCCCAACTGGAGGTCATTATGGAACCCGTTGCCATTCCCCAATCGATCGACGATCCGATCCACATTTTGCTGTGGAGCGCGGACGAGATCGTGCCTTTCATGGTCAGCATGCTCACCGGTATGTTGATCGATCAGTTCATTCCCGGTTTGGCGCTTGGCTTCATCGCGGTCAAGTTTTACCGACGTTTTCGCGACAACCGGCCTGATGGCTACACCTTGCATGCGCTGTACTGGCTGGGCCTGTTGCCCAGTCGCGCACAGACCATTCCCAATCCCTACATCCGCCGGTTTCTGCCATGAGATGGTCGGATTTTCTGCAAACCTGGGATGGGCACGAGACCGAGAACCGGTTTAGCCGCGTCATCATTATTGGATTGCTGGTCGTTTGCGTAATCACCTCGCTGGCTGCCTGGCGCACCGAACGCAGCATCATTCTGGTGCCACCGAGCTTGACGCAGGAAGTCGAAGTCACGCGCAGCCAAGCTTCCAGCGAGTTCAAAGAGTCTTGGGGCTTATTCCTGGCTGAACTCCTCGGCAACACCACGCCGGCCAATGCCGACTTTCTGAAAACCGCGGTTGAACCGTTGTTGGCGCCGGATATTTACCGCAGTGTCTTGGATGCCATGAGCGATCAAATCAAGGCCATCAAAATGGACCGGGTCGCGATCAGTTTCACCCCGCGTCATGTCGATTACGAAGCCGAGACTAACAAAGTCTTCGTCAGCGGCGAATTGAAAAGCCAAGGCCCCAGTTCCAAACCCGACATCAAACCCCGTACCTACGAATTCATTTTCGCCATCAAAAACTATCGGCCACGGCTGGAATACATCGACGTGTATCCGGACTCTCCCAGAACCCTGGCCCGCTTGAAAGCCCGCCAAGGCCAACCGCATGAGGCTCAACCATGAAACGATTGTTGCACCCTTGGTTATTACTTTCGCTCGCCAACGGCGCTTGGGCCGGCGATGATTTGCCGGTAACCGTATTACCACCGGTCACCACCGTAGCCGAAGAGTCGTCCTCATCCCCATCACAGCCGGCTGTCTCGTCGCAGCCCGATTTTGGCATCGAGTTACCACCGGTTGATGCCAGTGTTTTGAAAGCCGCCAAACAACAAGCGGCGGCGTCAAACTCAGCATCAGCCACTTCAATCGGTCCCCAGCACATCGCGGTCAAACCCGGCATCAACGAACTGATGCCCATTGCAGTCGGCCATTTGAATCGCCTGGTCACGCCCTTCGAACATCCGGTGGTCACGACCACCAGCCAAGCCACCACCAGTACCAAAGGCAAAATAGTCTATGTCGCCACGGCCGACGAAACGCCGGTCACGTTATACATCACGCCAGGTGATAACCAGGACATTGCCTTGTCGCTCACCCTGATCCCCAAACGGATCCCCGCACGGGAAATCCATCTTGATTTGGATAAGGACAGCTATCAGTTGCTGAATCAATGGCAACGCACCGATAGTGCGAGTCGCTCCTCCAACCAGCAGGAACAAGCTTACATCAACCAACTGAAAGCGCTGTTTCGGGATTTGGGTTTGCAAAAGACCCCGGCCGGTTATTCACTACGCGAACCGAAGTCCCAGGAGCAAATTCGCTGCCTGCAAGACCGCGTGCAGATTAAAACCGGACAAGTTCTGGAAAGCCAGGACAGGCTGATTCTGGTGGGACTAGCCAAAAATACCGGCGGCGACATGCTCGAGTTCGACGAACGCAGTTGCGCGACCACCCAACAGGACGTACTCGCCGTCTCGGTCTGGCCCAACGTGGTGCTGAAACCGCAGGAAGCCACTGAACTGTATGTCGTGGTCCGCCAATTACCTGAGGCGTCAGTCAGTTTGCGTCCTTCATTATTAAATGGAGGACAACGGTAATGGCCAACGTCGAGTCCTGGTGGACACGCTTGAGCCCGAGCGCCAAACGTAATTTAGCTGTCGGCGGCATAGGTACCGTGCTGTTGGCCGTCATCATCGCGCTGGCCACCGTCACTCCGGAAGTCAGCAAGCCGCTGAGTAAACAAGCGACCATCCAACATATTCTGACTGATAGCGATCCTCGCTCGCTCGGTATCGACGGCATTTCTGCGCAATTGCGCGACCTGCTGCAGAAGAACGAGGAACAAGCCCGCCGTCTGGCGGCTATCGAGGAACAACAAAAGCGCGAACAGCAATCCGACGAAACGCGTTTCAAACAATGGACCACCGCTGAGCGGGAAGCCTATGAAGCCAAGCTTCAAGCGGTCACCGGTGAAGTTGAGACGTTGAAGAACAAAGCGTCTACAACGGCAGTGGCTGGCAACCCTGGCGACGCCAATCAACCTGCCGTGGAGCCAACGGCACCGGGAAGACCGTCATACCGCCGCCCGAGCAAGTTGCCGTTCGACAACGGGCAAGACGATCTCAATCGCGTGTTCGAGCAAGCCGCTATTCCCGCACCGACTGCTAGCAATACCGGCGTCTCAGGAGCACGAGCCAATAGCCAGGCGCCGGCGGCGATGCAGATTCGGGTTATCCAGGAAGGTACCGACCTCGCCAATGGTAAAGACAAAGACGCAGCCCCGACCAACGCTCACGCCCGGCCGCAGCAAGGCCACGCCAACAGCGACGTCTTCATCCCTGCCGGCAGCATTTTAACCGGTGTGTTGTTGAATGGTCTCGATGCCCCGACCGGCCGCAAAGCCAAGAAAGAACCCATGCCGGTGCTGTTCCGGATCAAGAAGGAAGCCATCTTGCCCAACCGTTTCCATGCCGATGTGCGCGAGTGCTTTCTGCTGGCCGCCGGCTTTGGAGATTTGAGTGCCGAGCGCGCCTATTTTCGCGGCGAGACCTTTTCCTGCGTACGCCAGGACGGTGGCGTAATCGAAGTCCCGATGAATGCCTACGCCACCGGCGAAGACGGTAAAAACGGTGTACGTGGCCGCGTCGTTTCCAAACAAGGCGCGCTACTCGCCCAATCCATGATGGCGGGCTTCCTGCGCGGCTTTTCCGATGCCTTCGGCCGCAATCAGATTCCAATATTGATGACCGGCGGTCTGGGGGCGCTTTCCGGTACTACACCGTTTCAAAGCGCGTTTTCCTCGCAGTCGATGGAAGGCGGTGCGTTAAAAGGCGCCGGTTACGCCATGGAACGCCTGTCACATTTTTACATGGACATGGCCGAAGAGATTTACCCGGTCATCGAAGTCGACGCCACCCGCCAGGTCAACTTCATCGTGCAAAAAGGCACGGCACTGAAGCTGAAGTCGCCGAGCTGATTCTTTAACCCAACTCCAAAGGTCGTTATGACGCTACGCCAAATTTCTTTATTGATAGCCACGCTATTCAGTGCCTCCATGGCCATGGCTGCCAATCCGCAAAAGCAGCCGGTCTCGGACATTGCCGCCGGCTTGCTGTCGATCAAAATCGACGGCATGCAGGACTTGCCGATCTCGGGCCTGAAGATGGTCAAAACCGGCGAACAGACGGTGTTCATTTCCAGCAATGGCCGCTTTGCCTTCTACGGCGGCAAATTGATGGACATCTGGACTCAGCAGGAGATCAAGGAACTGGCGGATATCGACAAAATCGCCAACCGCATCGATCTATCTCGGATGAAACTCAAGGCTGACGATCTCGGCGCCGTGACGGTTGGTCACGGCAAAGGCCAGGTGCTGGTATTCATCGATCCGCGTTGCCCATACTGCGGCAAGGTCATGAAAGACCTGCAAGCCTTGGAAGACCAATACACCTTCAAACTGGTGATGGTCCCCATCCTCGGTCCCGAATCGCAAAACATCGTCGTGCAACTGGCGTGTCAGTTGGGATCCAGCGATACCAAGGCCAAAGACACCGTGCGCGACCGACTATTGAAACAGGATTACGCGGGCTTGCCGACCGAACCACCGGTTCAGTGCAACAAAGAGCCACTGCAAAAGGCCGTGGTCACCGCCAAGTTGTTCGATTTGAAGGGTGTGCCATTTCTGATTGCTCCTGACGGCCGCACGCACAGTGGCGCACCCGAGGTGTTAGCCGATTGGTTGGCCGATAAACCGAAACCGTCGCCCAGTCTGGCAACGACACCCTCTACAAACACCCAAAACGCCAATGCACCGGAGAAACAGCCTTGAAACCCATGCACCCAAATTCCCTGATTTTCATCGGCCTGTTGCTGATGGTGTTAACCACCGGTTGCGCCACCACCGACTACGGCTGTAAAGGCATGCCGGACGAACCCAGCTGTCTGTCGACGACGCAGGCCTACCAGGTGACCAATACGGCGTTGCCGGAAGCCCCTCCGGAAAATAGCCAGAAATCAGAGCCAATCTCAAAACCGGCACTCGCAACACCGTTACAACAACTCGTGCCCAAGATCGAAGATCCCACGCCGATTCGGACGCCATCCCAGGTGATGCGCATCTGGATCGCGCCTTGGGAAGATGCTGAGGGCGATTTGATGGTGTCCAACTACGTCTACACCGAACTGGAACCCCGGCGTTGGATGATCGGCAAGGCGGCACCGACAACCAATTCGTCGTTGATTCCTTTACAAATCGAGCAACGTCCGTCAGAGAAGCGGCCGACCGTCGATACCCCTGAAGATGACAATCCGGCAAACCGATTAGGCAAACAATTGCCCTGATCCATCATCCCTTTTCACCGCAGGCCACACCATCTGCGAGATTCAGCGGGCAACCGCTTAACAAGCGCCGGAATTGCATTTCCGAGGCCGGACGGGCAACTGTCCTTTTCTTAACAATCGAGGTCGTTTGAATGAAATCGTCCACTCGAACCGGGGTCTTGGTAGCCCTGGCATCGTTATTTTTTATGTTGATGGCATCCGACGCCATGGCCGGTGCCGGCGGTACCGAGTTCAACAACGTCTGGACCTTGCTGACTGGCTGGGTCGAAGGCTTGCTCGGCCGCATCATTGCCATCGTGTTTGTCATCGTCGGTCTGGTCGCCGGTGTCGTGCGCGGCAGCATCATGGGTTTTGTGCTCGGGATTGCCAGCGGTGTCGGCCTGTTTGCGGCACCGACCATCATCACCAACATCGTCACCGCGACGATTTAAGGTTGTCCATTATGACCGGTGACTTATCGGATACCGAGACTGCGATGGGCAACCGTCGCCCGTCGCGCTGCCTCAAAGACGGCAGAACCGTTCAGGTTCAAGCCGCCAATGGCCACCCGCTCAACCCCTGCCATCCAGCCAGGGCGCGAGAGTTGTTACGCAAAAAACGCGTGATTCGGGTTTGCCGACATCCCTTTACGATTCGCCTGCATGCCGAGCATCAGACCGAAGCCATGCAACAACTGTATGCCGAGGAAACCACCCCATGACCACCGCGCAACGCCCCCGTGCCGATCAGCTGTTCCCGATACTGGCTTATGAATACGACCATCATCTGTTCTTGATGGCCGATAGCAGCATTGGCTTCGGCTTTCTATGCCGGCCGATGACGGGTGCCGATGCCAGTGTTTCCGCGCGGGTCAATGTGTTGCTGAATCAGGACTGGCCGCCCGAAACGCTATTACAAGTTTCACTGTGGACCTCGCCGGACATCGAAGAATCGCTGGCCATAATGCAGACCCGACGCTTGAAGCAGCAAAAGCCGACCTATAAAACCATGACTCAGGCCAGTATCGATTTTCTTCGGCGCGGCACCCACAAAGCGCCGGAAGCGATTTCGGGCGCCCGATTGCGGCGCAGCCACATTCTGGTCACGGTCAAACTACCGATGGCCTCCCCCCGGCCGAGTGAAGCCGACATCCGTCGAGCCAGCGAATTGCAATTGGCCACCCAGCAATCGCTGTCGACCATAGGCTTGTATCCGGAAATATTGGGAGCCGATCAGTATGTCCGCATCCTCAACACGCTGCTCAACTGGCAGCTCGATGCCGGCTGGAAAGACCGCGTCGTACCCGAATGCGATCCGACCCAACTGATCCGCGACCAATTGCTGGATTACGACAACGCGCTCGAACTCGATGAAAAAGGTCTATGGCTCGGGATTAAACGCGTCAAGACTTTATCTGCCAAACGCACACCCGATCATTTTTACTTTGGCAGCGCCAAAAGTTATCTGGGCGACATTCTGTCCGGTACCCGAGGCATTCGGCAAAACACCTTGCTCAGCTTGACCCTGCATTACCCGGACGCTGAATCGACCCGTACCCACCAGGAAGGTGTGCGGCAATTCATCACCAACCAGGTCAATACGCCGATTGCACGCTTTTTACCAGTCCTGGTGCAGCGTAAACACCATTTCGACGTGTTGTTCGACGCCTACCGCGACGGTGATCGGCCAATCCGAGCCTATTTCGGCGTGCTGCTGTTTTGCGACGAAGCCGAAGAAGCCGCAGCCGTTTCGAATGCGCGGGTGTATTTTCGGGAACTTGGCTTTCAACTCTTGGAAGACAAGTATTTCTGCCTGCCGTTTTTCCTGAATTGTTTGCCGTTTGGGCCCGAGCGTTCAGCGATCGCCGATCTAAAACGTTACCGCACCCTGGCCACTCGCCATGCGATTCCGTTGTTACCGCTATTCGGCGATTGGGCCGGCACCGGTACGCCGACGTTGAATTTTGTGTCGCGTAACGGCGAACACATGGCCGTATCGCTGTTTGATACCACTGGCAATTACAACCTGTGTATCGCTGCCGAATCGGGTAAAGGCAAATCGTTTCTGACCAATGAAATCATCGTCAGCTACCTGACCGAAGGCGCACAAATCTGGGCGATCGATGTCGGTCGCTCCTATGAAAACCTCTGTGAGGTGCTGGAAGGCGATTTCGTTAAATTCACCCACGGCTCCGGCATCTGCATGAACCCGTTTGAAATCGTGCAGAACTTCGAGGAAGAAGCTGACATGCTGGCCGGATTGGTCAGCCAGATGGCGGCACCGACCGAGAAACTAACCGATTTCCAGACGGCTGGTCTGAAGCGGATATTAAAACAACTCTGGACCGAAAAGGCTCAGGCCATGTCCGTCGACGACATTGCCCGGCAGCTCTGCGCTGAAAACGATCAACGTTTAAAAGATGTCGGCGAACAGTTGTTTCCGTTTACCACTCAAGGCGAATACGGTCGCTACTTCAATGGCCACAACAACGCCAAGTTCACCAATGACTTTACCGTGCTGGAACTAGAGGAGCTCAAGGGCCGCAAGCATCTGCAACAAGTCGTATTGCTGCAACTGATCTACCAAATCCAGCAGGAAATGTATCTGGGCGAGCGCAACCGTCCCAAGATCGTCATTATCGACGAAGCCTGGGATTTGCTCACCGAAGGCGATGTGGCCAAGTTTATGGAACATGGCTATCGGCGGTTTCGCAAATACGGCGGGGCAGCCGTGACCATTACCCAGTCTGTGAACGACTTGTACCGCAACGCCGCAGGCCGAGCCATCGTCGAGAACTCAGCCAATATGTATTTGCTCGGTCAAAAAGCCGAAGTCATTGAAGGCATGAAGCAGGATCGACGATTGCCACTTTCGGATGGCGGCTACGAGTTACTAAAAACCGTACATACCTTGCCCGGTGCCTATTCTGAAATCTTCTTCATCACCGAGATGGGTTCCGGTATCGGCCGACTGATCGTTGATCCCTTTAAACGGATTCTGTTCTCGACCAAACCCGAAGACGTCAACGCCTTGAAGCAACTGCGCCGGCAAGGTTTGAGTCTGGGCGATGCCATTCAACAACTCATTGACAGCCGCCAGTCTAAAACACGGGAGTTGAATCATGGACGCTAAATCACAATGGCTCAGCACCGTTTTAATCGCGGCTTGTCTGGGATGTCTCGGTGGCTGGTTGGCTGCGCAACAGCAATTACAACAGCCCTTAGAACGCTTGAATTTGGTGACGCCGGTATTCGTGTTCGACAGAGCCAAATTGATTCAATCGATACCGCCCAACGCCAGCCAGGAGCAAATGGCCAAGATCGTCGATGACTGGCAGGGCCAAGCCAAAAAACTCAGTGATGCGGGTTATCTGGTGATCGATTCGACTGCGGTGGTGGCTGCGCCGGAGGATGTCTATGTTCGACAAGCCGGACGCTAAACGTATGAACAAACCACGGGCCCATTCTCGACCGCGTTTAAGCCAATTTCTGCTCAAGTCGGTACCAATTTTGTTACTCGTGCTGGCCGTGGAGCGCTATATCGGTCAACGCTTTCTGATCGGCGGCGACGACCAGGTCGATCGCTGCCTGCCGGACAAATGGGTGTACCTGATCGACACTCACAACAAAGACATCTGGCGCGGCGACTTAATTGCCTTTCGCGCCGAGCGCATGGCACCGTTTTTCAAGGATGGCCAGATCATCGTCAAAATCGCCGCCGGCGTCACGGGCGACACCATTCACGTCGATCCGCAGCTCACCACGATCAACGGTGAACGGATCATAGATGGCTTGCCGTTGACCGAGAAACTCCAAAAGCCGGCTACCCGTTTTAACCGCCATGAAACGATCCCACCCGCCGCGTATTGGGTGACCGGGCAAACCGACAAAAGCTTCGATTCGCGTTACTGGGGCTATGTCTACGACCATCAAGTCATTGGACGGGCCTATGCGTTGTTTTGAGCTCCCACAAAATCCTTGGCGTCAGTCGGTGGTCTGTTTGCTCTGCTGGTTCGGTGTGCAAACGATTCAGGCTGAAGAAGCGTGGCTGCAACGCTCTCAGGCGATTTTGAAAGCCTTAGAAGGCCAGCCTCGACCGGAGTGGTTGTATGGTCAGTCGGAACAGTTGGATGTAAAACGTCATGCGCAACAAGTTATGGAAGCCTCGAAGACGATCCAAACAGAGGCGCTATCGACAAGTGGCCTGCCGACAGTCCCTTTGAACAAACCACTCACGCAATTGTTTGTGTCCTTCTCGCTGGGTGAGTCCGCGCTGAAAGGCATCTTTGAAGAAGCCGCAGGCCGAGACGATGTGTTGCTGGTGTTTCGCGGTCCAAAGCCCAGCCAAAAACTACCGGCGTTGATGGCCGACCTCAAACGCTTGCTGAAAGGTATTGATCCTCTGCCCAACATCGTCATCGATCCCACCCGATTTCAGCGCTGGTCGGTTTCATCTGTGCCTGACATCGTCGTCGAACAGGACGGTAAAACCAGTTTACACGTTCGAGGTGTCGCCAGTCTGTCTTGGCTGGACGAGCAACTCAAAACCGGCAAACAGGGTGATTTGGGAACCTTGGGCGATGTCGGCGAGATTGCTGAAATCGACTTGCTCGAAGAGATCAAACGCCGGATGGCGGCCATCGACTGGAAACAAAAGCAACGACAAGCTATTGAGAGATTTTGGGGACAACAAAAATTCGAAGACTTACCCACGGCTCAGGCCGATCGTGAACGGATCGTAGATCTGACCATCACCGCCCCGCGCGATCTGACGGCACCCAATGGACAGCTGATCATCCGAGCCGGACAAACCGTCAATCCGTTGGACAAGATGCCGTTTGGCTTATGCCTGATGGTGTTCGATGCCACGGAGCCGGCTCAATTTGAGCTGATTCGGCATCAGTCCTGCCAGGACAAACAGGCTCGGATCATGTACTTGGCCACGTCGCTCCCGCGTCAGGAAGGTTGGGACAGTTTCAAGCGTCTGGAGACCGCGCTTCAGGCACCGGTGTATCTACTGACGCCAGATGTGCGCAGCCGATTTCAATTACAGCATGTGCCGGCTGTCGTCGAACAATCCGGTAACCGTCTGCTGGTTCATGAACGGAAACTGCCTGCCGCAACGGGAGAACGATCATGAAACGATTCGTTTTCCCTTGGGTGTTGGGCGGTTTGATAACACTGGCAACTCCGCTTGTTGCCGAAACCACTACGAATAGCGTCGATCCGTTGTGCTCGGACGCCGAACTGTGGTCCGGCAAGCTGATCACCGATATTTGCTGGAGCTGTCTGTTTCCAATTCGGGCCGCCGGGGCATCGTTGGGCGGCGGTAGCGTACCCAGTATCGCCACCGACGAGAAGTTCTGTTTTTGCACCGATCCGATGGGTATTCCGGAGCTTGGCATGACCATGGGCCTGTGGAATCCGGCCCGGCTAATCGAAATCGTCCGCAATCCGTGGTGTTCGCCGGCGCTGGGAGGCCATAAGTTCAGCGCCTCGAACGTACGTTTGATCGCCACCACCGGCAAAGCCGACTTCGATGCCAGCGAGATGGCGTTTTTCAATTACCACTATTTCGCGTTTCCCTTGACCATTTTGCTGGATCTGTTCTGGGATGGTCGCTGCAACAGCGATGGCTACCGGGATTTCGACTTGCTGTACGTCTCGGAACTGGATCCGACCTGGAACAACGATTTACTGGCGTTCTTCACCAGTCCCGAAACGGCGCTGTTTGCCAATCCGGTAGCGATTTCGGCGTGTGTCGCCGATGCCACGGCGGCGGCAACTGGTAATCCATTGGATGCCTTGTTCTGGTGTGCCGGCGCCTGGGGGCATATGTATCCCTTATCCGGCATCTCGCCGACCAGTTACGGCACCGATCCACGTATCACCAGTTTGCTGGCCACGCGCGCTACGGCCTCTTTGCATCGCCGTGGTCTAGCCTGGAAAACTTCAGGCAACGATGCCTTATGCGGCGGCACCATCTATCCCTTCATCCCCAAATCCCAATACCGGCTATCGATGTTTTATCCGGTCGCCGAAACCAACTCCAATCACGCCATCGGCGAAACCACTTTCAAATGGGGTGCGGGGCGCACGTATCCGGGGCCAGGTGAAGATCATCTCTACCTGCTGTGGCGCTGGCAGGACTGTTGCGTGGGATTGTGATGGAAGCCAGGGACTTATTCGAACCTCAGCGGAGGTTTGTCCAGACACTGTCTGGAATATTGTGCGTGACCCTGGCCTGGACACCGTTTGGTTTATCCTGGGCCGATGCGATTCAGGCCGCCGGACGGGATGGCCAACAGCTCGGACAGCAAGTACTGGGTGGTTTTGCATTTCCGGTCGACACCGGCAATGGCACACTGACCTTGAATCCGGGGACATCCCAGGAAAGCGCCATTTCGATCGGCACGCTGTTTCCGGATACGAATAGCACGTCAACCACGACCAGCGATTTTGCCAATCTCTACGGCAATAACCCCGGCACACTGGCGGCGGGTCTGGATGCACAGACCGCCCTGAACGGCGAATCCAGCTTCACCGGCGAAGCCTATCGCACCTTGATCGACAACGCTCACCAGTCGCACCCGGACTTACAAGCTGATCCGATCTGGCACAACGGCGATCAGGTATTCAGCGACTTCACGCCGTGGGCCCAATCGTTTTCGGACTGCACGACCATCACGACCCAAACCGAAACCCAGCAATCGGTGCGGGTACCCGACTATCAGCTTTGCCTCAGGCAACCGACGGTACCGCAAAGCTGCACGGCCACGCATCAAGTCAATGTCGAGCCTTTGATCCGCTTCGTCAGTGGCGACGGCGGCATGTCGAGTTGCGGGTCGGGTTGCATGGACTTGTATGTCGGCCGGGTCGGCGACAACTACTGGTCGGCCGGATGCGCGGTGTTTACCTGGCAAGTGACCTATAACGTCCTGCATCCAGAAGCGATCGTCAGCGCGACACTAGAGGATGTGGAGTTCGACGACCATGCTCAAGTGTATTACGGCGGCAACCTGATTTATACAGGCTCCACCGGCTGGGGCGGCTCATGCGAACTCAGTAATAGCTGGGTCGACCATCCCAATCGCGACGTCACCTATGCCTTCAACAGTACCGGCCATAAAGTCTTCAAACAAGACACCATGGTCGGCGGTAATGGCGAGGGCTATTCGCGAATACGACTGCGTTATGACTTATCGAAGCTGATCACCCAGGACGAATGGAGCTGGAGCGGACCCAATTGCCAAAACTTGGCCAATGCGATCACCGACGGCATTTGCCGGGCTGGCAGCCAATTGAGTTGCACGAACGATCCCGCCAATGCGTCGGGTTGCTACGTTGATCCCACCGCGCAAGTCATGGTCTGTGGTTCCGATTTAGCCCAAGCCCCGGTGGCCAGTTCGACGGGGATTCGCAATACCTGTATGAATATTCAAGCTTCAGGGAACTGCGATTTGAATCAATACGGCCAATGCTGGATCGATACCGCAGGCACACATTGTTTGGAACCACCGGCGAACGGAATCCCCAACAAGACCTGCGCGTCATTGGAAACCCAAGGCTGCTCGTTCATCAAAAGCCAATGTACCAGTGTACTAGCCTCAGGCACCTGCTGGGACAGCATCGATACTTATGACTGCGGGCAAACGGTGGGCATTCCCGGCATTCAAAGCAACACCCAACAGCAATGTGCCGGGCCGATTCGGTGCATGGGGGAAGACTGCATCACCGTGAATCGCACCCAGAGTCAGGATTTCAGCAAGGCGGTCGCCTTACTCAACAGCGCTCAGCAAATGGCGATGGACTTGCATTGCGACTACGCCAATGCCGATCTACAGCAAAAGGATCCGACCACCTGTCAGGTATTTCAGGGAAAACCCGCCAGTTGCAAAATGGTCGGCGGCGCGCTCAGTCTGGTCGATTGCTGCGAAACACCCTCGGGTGCGATGGGGCTGGGCCGTTACATTGATTTGCTGATCGCCACCAGTCAGATGGATAGCGCCGTCATGGCCATGGACAGTACCTCGGCGATTAGAGGCGCCTGGGAAACCATGCGTACACCATTCACGTTGGCCGGCGATGCCTGGAACAGTTTTCAGGCGGATTTTGCCTCGACCGTGAATGACTTGGTCGGCACTGACATGCTCAGTACCAGCGATGTTGCCTCGCAAGGTTTACTGGATTCACTCAAAGGTGAATTAATGAAGTCCGTGGCGGAATGGATCGGCCAGACCTTTGGCGAAGCGGCCGGCAATGCCTTGTTCAGCGCTGGCGGTCAGGCTGCCTTCGATTCGGCGGGCAATCTAACCCCGGCCGCGGAATCGGGTGGCGTCGAGTTGGGTGGCGGTGCCGCGGTTGCCGGCGAGTTGCTCAGTACCTTGATGACGGCCTATACGGTGGTGATGATCATCATCATGATTATCCAGATCGTCTATTCCTGCGAAGAACCGGAGTACGAACTCGCAGCGAAGAAACAACTGAAGGTCTGCACGGACCTTGGCACCTATTGCGAAAGCAAGGTGGCTGGTGTGTGTTGGGTGCGCAAGGAAAGTTACTGCTGCTACAACTCGCCGCTTGCGCGCATCCTCAACGAACAAATCAAACCGCAGCTGGGCATGGATTTTGGCACGCCGGAAAGTCCAAGTTGTACCGGCATCAAAGTCGCGGATCTGGACCGTGTGGATTGGACCCAGGTCAATCTGGACGAATGGTTGGCAATTCTGGCGCAGACCGGGCATTTACCGACCGCCGCCAATGCCGCATCCATGCTCAATCTGGATCAACTCACCGGTACAGGCAGCCGACTCAATCCGCAGAAATACGGTGCGGCCTCCAGCGGACGACAAGACACATTAACCCGGACCCAAGGCCGCATGACCGATCTGGATGTCCCTACTGTTAAACGGCAGTCGGAACTGGAAGGCTGGGGCATGGGACCGCAATAAACTCGCAGTCAAGAACCTACTGAACCGCGTCTTTCAAGGCTTTACCGGCTTTGAAGGATGGCAATTTGGCAGCGGCAATCGTAATCGCTTCACCGGTTTGTGGATTGCGGCCAGCACGCTCGGCGCGTTCTTTCACTT
Source organism: Methylomonas koyamae (assembly GCF_001644025.1). Lineage (GTDB taxonomy): Bacteria > Pseudomonadota > Gammaproteobacteria > Methylococcales > Methylomonadaceae > Methylomonas > Methylomonas koyamae_A. The sequence goes on along the minus strand of NZ_LUUK01000177.1, from coordinate 102,375 downwards.
CAAAGGTGCCAAAGCCCACCAACGCTACTGAATCATTGGATTTCAGAGCAGCTTCGATGGATTTGGTGATACCGTCCAGTGCGCGGCCGGCGTCGGCTTTAGTCAGGTTGGCGTGGTTGGCGATGGCGTCGATGAGGTCGGATTTGTTCATAAATTAGGTGTAGGTTTAAGATAAAAAATTGATTTAGATACGATAAGCTACACATCTGTAGCAACAGGGTGATAGGTTGTAAAAAGCGGTTAGCAATATTTCAATTATGCGTAAACTGCATATGCCAAGGGAAGGTAAATATTATGGATTAATGGCCGACAACCCTTCAAATAAATTGTAATATGGCTTAAACCTATGCTCGGCAAAAAAGTTCTAAACAATGTTTATTGGCATTACAGTCTAACGGATTCTCAACATTACGAAATACAGCAGACTGTCAAGGCCGCCGAGATTTTGGCTCATTTAAAACCGGGCCTTGATTACAACGTCATCAAGTATGACGGCAAATCAAGCATGCTGTCTTTGCTTTGGTATCCCAATTTCTTCGAAGAGCCATTCCCTGCCTTAGAGACGAGTTTTCGGATTGATCTGACAACGCAAAGAGTCGAAAAGCGCAGTTATCAGACCTCGTTAAATCCGCCGATCTTACATCGCAAGGAATTATTACTGAGCCGCGATGCGCCAAACTATCAGCAATTTACCCAATTAACCGAGACCGCCGAACAACTGGGGCTATTCGACGACACAATCAGGATTGGCTTCAAACAAGCCTGGGACGCGTTAATCCGCGAAAAAGGTTTTCAAATCATCGATTACCAATTTCTGCCGATTGGCAATGATGAATCCACCGATAGCCTAACATTTGAATCGATTGAAAGCACAAGCATTTCCAGGCACCTGACGGCGCTTTCCCGCAGTAATTTATCCGCGCCGATGCAATGCCTGGCGCGTCACGGATTTTTAGGCGGCTCGCTAACCGTATTCGATTACGGTTGCGGCAAAGGCGACGACATTCGTAATCTTTCGGCAAATGCCATTCCGGTGTCCGGCTGGGACCCGCATTACGCAGCTGATCAACCCAAGCAAGCCGCCGACATTGTCAATTTGGGCTTTGTGATCAATGTCATCGAAAACTATCAGGAAAGACTGGAAGCATTGAGAGGCGCATATAACCTGGCTAACCAAGTGTTGGTGGTTTCCGCCATGTTATTCAACCAAAATGCATTTAAAGGCCAGGCTTTTAATGATGGCGTCATTACTCAGCGCAATACCTTCCAAAAATACTATACCCAAAGCGAGCTCAAAGAATTTTTAACGGGTTCCTTAGAAACGGACGCCATTCCTGTCGCGCCTGGCATCTTTTTTGTATTTAAAAATCAAGATGCGGAACAGCGGTTTTTGCTCGGCCGTCAACGTGGCCAAAGTAATGTTTTACGCTTGTCGCATAGACCCGCTACACCCGCAGAGCCAAAACTGTCTCGAAACGAGAAGAAATATCTGGCTTACAATCACCTTATCGATCCACTGTGGCAGAAAATTCTGGAGCTTGGGCGGCTACCCGACAAATCGGAAATCGATTCGCTGATCGAACTCACCGAAGCCTTTGGCAACATCAGCAAAGCCATACGCTTTACCCTGGAAAACAACGAAGAAGCGCTATTCGAGCATGCCCGACAAAGCAAAATCGAAGACTTAATCACCTATTTCGCGTTACAGGCCTTTTCCAAACGCAAGCCGTACAAACATTTAGAATCGGGGCTGCAAAAAGACATCAAGGCCTTTTTCGGCGATCATCAAAATGCCATCGAAACAGCCAGATCGATTTTATTCAAAATCAGCAATGCCGAGCTCATTGCCGAAGCCTGTCAACACGCGACAGAGCAAGGCCTAGGATTTCTGGATGAAGGCGAGGCTCTACATCTGCACACCAGCATGGTTCAGGAACTGCCGGCTTTGCTGAGGATATACATTGGCTGCGCCACGATTTTGTATGGTGATATCGAACAAACGGATTTAATAAAAATACATATCCAATCCGGCAAATTAAGCCTGATGCGTTACGACGACTTTGAGAACCAGCCTATCCCACGCTTGCTGGAGCGAGTCAAAATCAATTTGCGAGAACAAACGTTCGATCTATACGAGTACGGCGACGCATTCGTACCCACCAACCTGTATTTAAAATCCCGCTTTATCAACGAGGAGTTCCCGCACTTCGCCAATCAGCTAAATTTTGATGAGCAGTTAAAAGCATTAAATTTATTTGACCTGAGCGGCTACGGCCCCCAACCCGAAGAGTTTCGGCAGACCTTAGCCCTAGCTCGATGGGAAATTGATGACTTTGAACTGATTCGTAGCCGTTCAATACCTGATCTAGATGTCCCATGCGGACAATATTTTACTTACCGACAGTTGATTGAATGCGGAGAAACCCAAGCGCGTATTGGACTTCCAAATCTCCCAAAAGAAGCAGATAGCTACAACGCACTTTTTGAACTGGCAACGAAAATATTGGATCCGTTAATCGACTACTACGGCATGATAAAACTCACTTATGGTTTCTGCTCTCCAGAACTCAGCAGACATATCAAAGTGAGAATTGCTCCCAAATTGGATCAGCATGCAGCGCACGAACTAAACCGCATGGGAAAACCTGTATGCCCTCGATTAGGTGCTGCAGTGGACTTCATTGTGGAAGGCGAGGATATGAAAGAAGTGGCTTACTGGATTATGGCAAATCTACCTTTTGACAGGTTATATTTTTATGGACCGGATCGTCCGATCCATATAAGCTATTCAGCAGCAAGCAATGCTGAAGCATGGGAATTAAGGTCACTTTGCAATGGTAAAATTGTTCCCCGTTCTTTTAAACTTGCCTCAGCAATCCCCACTCCGATGAGTAACTTCCAAAACGAAATTTAGCCTAACTGGCTAGACTAGCTATCAGATTCAATGTGAATCTGTAGTATCAGACCAGCTTCTTTTGTTTTATCGCCCAGTACATCCTCAAAATCAGCTCCTTTAACAATCGTGGCAACCTTGTCAATCTTTGGCTTCTTCTCGTCGGAATTCGGCTGCTCCTCACCAAGTTTGAGCAACCCGGCGCTACGAGGCTCACTCAGGGGCAGGTCAAGCCCTTGAAAACCTGACCTGAATATCTGTCGAATCCGGGTCTGCTCCCTGAGTGTTTCAAACATTCTTTTACTCTTACTCGCCACATTTTGAAGATCCAAGCTGAGTAAGATTGCCGTCAAATCTTCTTCGGAGTTGGAGTCAATGATTGCCGTCGCAAACTTTCCCCTCCGGGGAATCAGTACGTTTCCGGTGATAGTTACACCATCAGGCATTTCGATCCGCTCTGTGCCGCCTTGTTGTAGAGGTAGAAAAAGATTTGCCCGAAACTTCAATGATCTAGGGAGTGGGGCAAGCTCTCCAACCCGTCCGACATTGCTGAGAAACTGCTGGCGTAAGCTGAGCGCAGCCCCTTCCCGAAGCCGTGCAAACACCGCCACGTCGCCACGAACCGGGTGGATCAACCGCTTTATCTGAGCCAAATTTATCGTACGGAGATCACCAAAATTCCAATCAATCTGAAAGCGGCGGCCTTCGTCCAGCGTTACCACCGGAGTAGTCTTTGCTGTCACGGCTAGGTCTGGCTTGGTTATGTCGATTTCCTTTAGCGCCCCTGCCACTAGTAATGCTGTAGTCAGTCCATCTTTCCGAATCAGATCACATTCTGGAGAAGCGACGAAAAAAACGAGGTCAGTCCGCCCCGAAAAGAAACCGCGAGGCTTTATCTGACCGCGTGGGTTTGGTCCCAAGATGTCGCCAAAAGTGATCGGCCACTCAGCGCCGGTCGCATGGCAGCGTCGTTTAGGATTAACGAAGAGGGTCTGTTCTAGAACCGTGTAGGTATCTCGGTCATTTGAGATCATCAATGGGGCTGGAGCGTCCGCAATCTCATCAAGTCTGCTCGCCGCATCAAGTACTTCGCTATGAGACTCGATCTCGTATTGAAGCACACGATCAAAGACGTCAAGCAAATAACTCGAAGTGTTTAGACCTTCAAAGCGGAGCAGCATACTCCGAATGTGCTGCAAATCGTCGATGTCGATTTTACGCAATGTTTCAGTGGCTGTAGAGACAGCTTCAATAGCCTTTTTCTCCCAAGTTTCAACAAATTTAGCTAACGCTTGACTATCTGAACGATGAGATGCAAGAGTGAGGATCAGCCCTTCCATCCTTCCTACTTTCAACAAATGATTTTTTCTGACATGTCGGAAAGTGGAGGCATGGAGTTGCACATCTTGGCGAAACTGTTTCGCCAAATCATCTATCCCTGGCACTTGCGACATTAGGACTATCGAAGGAAGAGGATGGTCGCGGCGGCAGATTATCTCTTTGAGACGATCGACCGTCAGCTGGCGCTCTGCTGCACCTTGTTGGATACCGAGGAACAGGTCAATAATGATCAAATCTGCATCAATGGCTGCCTCGACAAAATCTCTGCCGCAAGTTTCAAAAGGAATACCCAGTGTATGTAGGGCGGTTTCTACTGTCTCTAGGAACGGGCGGTTGTCCTGAATTTTTTGCTCGTAGACGTCAAACAGTCCGCCGAGCAAATCCTGAATTCCCCCACGACCTTGCCAAAGAGCGTCGACAAACTCTTGATTCGATTTTAGCTCCTCCCGGTTTTCTGGAACATAATCGGGAAACAATGCAACAATTCTCCCTGCTTCATCGCCTTGCGCATCATCAAACAGGATATCCCAGCCATCCTGATCGAGGAGTTCAGCCACCTGAGGAGTCTCGTCATAACCATCATCGACGATGATTGCGGAATGTATCCCTGCATCGAGTACCAACTTCTTATCGCTCAAGACTCTTCCCCGACAACCAGATAATCAAAGGTAGAAAAACGTCCTTCGTCATTGAATACATCCTGATCTAACATCAAAGATCCACCATTGTGTTCCGCCGCTTCGCGGGCGATGTAGAGGCCGAGGCCTCTACGCCGACTTTTGTCTTTAAGTGAAAAAAATAGATCAAAGATACGATCCTTATACTGTTTTGAAATTCCAGGCCCATTATCAGACAGGCGTATTCGTGGCGGATTGTCTTCGACCGAAACCGTGAGTTCTGGCTTGAAAGACATTTTTCGCTGCCTCTCAACATCCATCCAATACAATGAGTTTGAGATTAAATTTTCGATAACCTGAACAACCATTCCTTTGACCGCAGATACCTGTACCGACCGATCCGGCAGCAATACGTTTAGTTTGACTTGATGACGAGCAAACTGCACTTCATGAGCTTCCAGAATCTCACTCAAAAGATCGTTCAAATAGAATCGCTCTTTACGTTGTCGCCCAGTCACGCTGAGGGGATCGAGGATTCGTAGTCGCTTGCTTATGCTCGTCATCGACGCTCTCAGACTTTCAAGTCGGCGACGGATTTCTTCAGGGACAGTTTTATGTTTCAGGCTGTTTAATACATCAAGTGCGTCTTCGGCCGAACGTGTTAGTTCATGGGCAACAACCTCCACCATCAACCCAATCCCAGCCATAGCAAGCATCTCATCTGCATCTTTTTCCATGTCAGCAATTCGTTCTCGAGCTTGGGCAGCATACCGCGCGAACTCCTCTCTCATCAGCTCGAGCTCTTGGACAACCTCCCTATGCTCCGGCGGTATAACTTTTCGAATTGACTGAATTGCCGTCTTCATCCTCTTTTCGAGATCTACAGTCTTAGTTTCGTCGACAATGAAGAGCTCCTTGGCGTCTTTCTGCTCCCGAGTAATGCGGTTCATTTCGTCTCGGAGACGTTCGACAGAAAACTGAACAGTCTCTTTCAGAATCGCTTCTTCAGGCGTTTGCCGTAGGCCTTCCCTATTTGTTTGGTCGATAAGTTGGGGGTTTTGCAGACGACCGATCTCAACTTGCCCTACGAGCTGGATTCGATTAAGCGCGTAGCCTTTTGAAGCGAGAGCAGTCTTGTCCAGTTCAAGCCAATCGTCATCTTCAGAGCCGTAGGGATAGACACGGAATCCATCTCGGTATAAGCGAACGCCCATCCATTGATCAAGTAGATTGCGCAAAGCCTGATACTCCCCCGTTGATTTGCCCTTGCGCAAAATTGAACGATTGAACCAATGAAGCTCGAAATCGAAAGGTCCGACACTACTCAGCGCGGTATAGTCAATATCACGCTTGTTCATCCTCCGGCGCTTTGCCTTTGGACCAACTAGCGCACCATGTAGAATATCTGCTGTAGCAGTCTCGATGCTGATTTCGCGTGGGTGCTCAAAACCGATATTGTTCAACTCAATCCGAAGCTCCAGTTCCGGGCCGTCATTGCCCATGCGATATTTGCCACGAACTAAAGCATTGGCGTGAGACAGAAAACTCCTTTCAAGCCGTCGAATGTTGATCCTCTTGCCATTCCAGAACACGGCAAGGCGTTGCCCTGAGATCTTACCTAAAGGATTCACAAGCAATGAGAAGTCGTCAATCGCAAGACGATCGACGCGCTTCTCACTCCAGTCTGCGTTTAATTTTTCGATTCTGATTTCTGTGCCACTGTAATCAGGATCGTCCTTCTTCATTCCTGTTCTTGGTTTGACATCAATGTCTTCAATCATTTTTGTAGCGTCGTCGAAATCTGACCAGTCGATATCGATGAGATTGTAATTGCTGTCATTCAGTCTTGCTGTGCATACTGAGAGACGCTCACCAAGCCGCATCGCTGACAAGCGCCCTATGCCTTTCTCTCCGAGAAAGGGGGCATGCGATTTGCCATTGGCAACAGCTGCATCGATCTCACTCTTTCTGGACGAAGTTCCGATTACAAGAAACACGGTGTCAAGCTCAGTCAAGGACATGCCAGATCCAGTGTCCGAAATTGTGATCGAATTCAGTCCGTTGATATCCTCGAGAACCTCCAGCAAGGCTTCGAAAGTATTGGATTCATGAATGAGCGTATTGGCTTTTTTCCAGTTATCTTCTGCTTCAGTGTTGAGCTTGTCTAATAACTCATACTTAAATGCATCAATATCTAGATCATGGCTATATTCTTTCTCCTCTATCGCGTTGCGGATCTGCGACTTTGATTCTAGGTAGTCCCGATGCCCCATAACAATATCGAAATTGATCGTTATTCCGTTCTTAGAGCCCGCATCGATCCCATTTTTGATGAGTTCATAAAAAGCAATGGCATCAGAGCTAATTAGCTCTGAGCCAAGTTCTAAAACAGTTCGTGCAGTAACCCTGAACATATATGATCCATAAATCAATAAATTTTGTGTTGCGCAGTATTGCTCTAAACTATTTCTGTTTCAGGCACAAATCATTAGAACATTGGCTAATTGCTTCTACGACTGCTCCTATATCTTCATCCGAAAGAAATGGAGCTTGAGCAAAAATAAGGCCTTGTTCCCCATTCAACTTCGCAGCTAAATGACCTTTGCCAAGCAGTAACTCGGCTCCAGGTCGATCAAGAGCGATTTTAGATGTTGCCTCACTGGCTACCTTGAGAATTAACCGGTTACCTAGGTTTTCCCGAAGCTGCATAGGCATCACATCCTTATCTGGGCGTTGAGCTGCGAAAATTAGATGAATCCCGGCCGCGCGAGCCTTGACACCTAGCCTTTGAACTGCTGCTCCTACTGCCGCCTTGTAGCCATCATCAAGCATCCAATCAGCAAATTCATCATGGACAAGAAAAATCATTGGAAGTCTGCTATCAGGTGTGGCTTTGGCGTTGTAAGTAGCTAAATCTCGTGCTCGGGCTGCCGCGAATGTCCGGTAGCGAGTTTCCATCTCCTCGACCAATCCAGCAAGAACCTCGGCAGCGCGCTCCCGCGTAGTAACCATCGGCTCGCGTAAATGGGGTAAGTTCTCAAGAGCAACGTAGTCGACCCCCATCTTGGGATCGATCAAGACAATCTGTGCTAATTCTTTAGGATTGGTCGCGGCTATATCCAGCAAAATGGCTTGGATTAAAACCGATTTGCCACTTCCCGTGGCTCCCGCAACCAAAGAATGGGGTTCATGAGCCGCTAGGCCCCCGAATTCCCCTCCCAAATTGAGATAAAGTATGGAGCCGCTGATCTCTTGGAGGCCGAGGATGAAGGAGGTGTTAATTCCAGCGGCGTTCCTATTGAGTTTTCTGTGCGCCCAAAGATCCCACATGGAAACCGACTGCCTTTTCTCACTCGCCAGTGTAATCACAATCTCCCCTGGTTTTGGCTGAACTGTGACCAAACGAAGTGCATGTGTTGTTAATAGCTGTGTGCGCTTTGTCTCTATGTCCTCGACGCGTAAGCGGTCAGATCCAGCCAGCCTAATCAGACAGCCATTGGGGGTTAAGCGTGTCCCTAGAACAGAAGTCTGTAAGCCGTAGCTGTTGAGTGCTGTCTTCAGTTTTTTAGTAGCTTCTTCGGCCCAAGATTCGCGCTCATCCTCCGCAGCGAACAAGCTGGCGGCCTTTAATGAAACAAGCCGTGCAAATTCGGTGTGACCGTGTTCGAATTCGGCGAGTGGATTTTCGTCGGATACAGTCGGCTTAAACTCCTTTGGAGTCTTAAGCGGTGATGTCTCGACGGTAGTATCGGGAGGCAGCTGAACAGGAGTCACCTCGTTTCTTACCTCTGCGTAAGACTCGACTACTGGCGTAAGTCTCTCAACCATAGCGGACCATGCCACTCGAGCCGCTGGTAAACGAGGATCGGATAGTGTCCATGGGGTCTGAAAGCCAAAGGACTCCCTGATTGGTGTAGGATCTTCTTTGCATGAGTAGGCTTCTAAAAGCCGACGCAGATCGGGTCTGTCAAAAACTTCTTGCCACGCATCGATCCCATCAGAATTATCCAACAGCAGTCTTTCGGATCCTGGAGACTGTGTGGTCGGGTCAGAGGAATGAATGAAGATATGCGAATAGCCTCGCAAGGAGATTTTAGCTTCTCCGTCCCTCAATTTAGCCCGCATCCTTTCAAGTAATTCCGCACATCCTGGCGGGATGTCAGAGTCGATGAGCAGATCGGCTAGCCTAGAGAGCCAGAGATCTCTATCGAGGCGACCAGGATCGCCGAAAAGCGCATCCCGAAACGTGCTTAGCGTAGCCAGAAGCTGAGCTTTAGAGGATCGTCGGGCCTCCGCAGCGCCATGCACTGAGACATATTTGGACTCAACAACGGCCACATGCAGCAGTGGCCCGTCGTCAGACTCTTCCACGCAAAGCCCCAATATATCGGCGATTCTACTCTCCCGCTGAGCTAGCCAGTCGGCATAGTCATCCAGCAGAAAATAGGCGGTGAAAGCTGGTCGCGCTCCATTGCCGGCAAGTCCTTTCAGTTCCCGCTCGACGAGATACCGACTCATCACCAAGCCAATCATTTCTCCAGCGGACACGCCTCTTTTCGCCGCTCGCAGGACAATATCTCCCGAGATCGATAGAGCGTCTCTTTTGGCACGATTGGTGACTTCATTGAGCTGGTCGGGGGTTAGCGTCACAACTTCTTCTAGCCGCCGTCGTAAAAGAACGCTTAATAGACGCAATTCCGATGTGGAGCTCACAATCATATTTCGGCCGTTTGTCGTGGCTCGTCTATAGCGAACGACAGTGATTCCGTTGGCCTGTAGCTGGCGCTTGTCCAATAATTCATCGTAGGTGGCGACCCATTCTGCCAGAGAGTGCGCGTCGTCCAAAATCTCGTGAAGAGCTTCGCTTTGCAGGGAAATCCTACGAGCAGGAAGATACTGGGTGTTCAGGGGGGCATCTAACTGCCTCGCGACCGAGGCGACAGTATTCACATAAGCCCAGCCAGACGCGGTCTGGCGCGGACATGTGAGAAAAGTCGTCGATTTAAGCTCGTTCTCGCCGGAGACACTGCGGTAAGACCATCGAGAAGGTACGTGTTCCAAATTCGGGCGATCGTTACTCCAATCGACGGAGATCCATTCCACTACAGCAGTCCTGGAAATGACATCGTGCAAAAAGGCGATATCGAAGGGTCGGAACCCCGCAGAAGAGGAGGAAGGCGGTGTCGATGTTGCGGGTATAGCCGACATGCGCAGCTTTGATATGAAGTTTTCCGAGGTCTCACTGACCACAGGAAGGTCGGGATCATCGCTAGCCTTGGCGACAAGTTCCGTATAGACCCGACGCAGTTTTTCCGGATCACGATGCCGCACAGAGATATCGCATTGGAACCCACCATTAGTTTGCATCCCGGCGAGTTCACGCACGACGGACACTGGAAGTTCGGCTGCGTCCGAGTTATAGAGAAGTATGCTAAGGTTGGCAGCCTCATGTGGCTGGAGTCCAACATAGCGTTCCATGAGTTCTTTTACCTGCTTTGCTGCTATGCTGGGATCCACGTCAGACATTGAACTATCCTCGCCACGAATGGGGCGCTCAAGAAGGCTATATCCGTTGACCGTACTAGTTTCAGAAACCAAAACCGCGCTGCCACCACTCGTAGCGATGGCAATCTCCGGATAGAACGGATGGGCTAGCTCTGCCGAAAACTCTCGAAAGAAGATATTTCTATCTCCAAAGGAAACGGCAGTTCCGCCTAACATATGAGAGATCAAACCCGCTACTCGGCGGGTTTTGACAGCAAGAGCTTTCATCCGCTCAGGATGCCAAGGAGGGATGATGACACAAGGCTGGTCTCCCAAAACGCGGACTGTGCCGATGGAAATGGTTTCGGAAACGAGCTTTGACCGACAGATATCGCCTCGAGCGTGGGTCAGTAACGCCCTTAGAAAGGTCGCAAAAGAGTCAGCTTGCCGCAAAACAGCCTCTCCATGCAGTCCCGTTTCAATGAAGTCTTTTACTGCCTGACTATAGTCAGCCTCAAAAACGTCCCAAGCACTCCGCAACTCATCGCGTTGCTCCGAAGTTAGACGACTCTCTGAGGCTAGTCCGTTGATCGCGGTCTTGATCACGTTCCGCAAGCTTTTCAGTTTCGAAGACGCTGGCACCAAAGAGCCTGCGTCTCTCGAAAACGTAGCCTCGATCGTGCTGGTGTCAAGCAGCGACACGCTCTGCACACCCCCTTTTTTGCTTACCATCCGACGAGGAACCTCGGTGCAGGCAACCGTGCCTTTTTCTTGGAGACGACGCATGTCATCAAGTAGCGAAAGCCCGATCGACTCAGACCTGAATGTCCAGAGTAGCTGAGTCTTTTCCAAGATAGTTTGACTGTCGCCACGGCCCTCAATGAGAGCGACCTCGAATTTAATTTGGATAGCTTGGCGAGCCAGTGAAACGACTTTTTTGAATTTTTTACCTCGGATTTCCTTCTCTTTAGCGGCGAATAAAGGGAATTCGAAGATTGGATCAGGTAGGTTAGTAGCTCCTCGTATGGCCGGCCACTCGACCTTATCCCCCATTAAATCACGTAGGCCTCGATACATCAGAGAAAAGAAAGTTCCGACATCATGGTTGAAGCGCTCACGCAACTCCGTTCGGCCTTTACTAACAGTGAGTCGAAGGAACCTCTCTTTCCCGGAAGCTGAAAGTCCGGCCCTAGCGATCAGGCGATGAGTGACGGTGGCTAAGCCGTCTAGGAAGTCATTGCATTCAATTGGCTTACCGAAGATAAATTTTTCCCAGCGCGAATGCAGTGCCGGGTTTTGCTCCATATAGCGGCGGTGTAAATCGAAAAATGACTCGTCGTCTTCGTCACTTCCCTCCGATCGACGTTCTCTGCCCTTAAACTCGTCCAAGTAAGTTCGCCAGCGCTCTTCTAGCAAACATTCCTCATCACAATCGTGTTCGAAAAAATGCAACGTCGCCTCGGCAAGGCCAAGCTGCCTGGCTCGGGGTTTATCGAATATGTGATGGACCCCGTCTTGCTCCCATTCAAAAACAGCCAAATCTACCGCAGTCTGTGAATTCCCGGGAACAGCCTCAATGAATGCTTTGATCGTGTCTTGCGCAGACTCGGCTATATCGTCGACATTTTGCTCGAAGCGCTCACGCATCTCGTCGGCGTCCAGCGGTTGACCGTTTGGCCGAAGCCTTTTCAACAGAGGGGCCCGTGTTGCATAAAGTTTTTCGAAAGCCTTGCGCCAAGACGTCGAAGCTGAACTATAGGATTTTGTGTTGGCGAAGAGCAAGGTGTCTCGAGGAAGACCAACGCAGTGAAGCGCCCAGCCCAAAGCGTGACGGATGGGATGCCCGTGTGATGTCGTGGCTTCGCTGATCATGCAGCAGTATTCCGCCAAATCGTTCAGAGAGAGTTCGGTGGCAGCTATAAGTCCTTTCAGAGCCGCGCGAAAGATCGCCCGATCTTCTGGAGTTGGTGACATGCCGGCTACATGACAAGACGCTTCAACCCATGCATCTTCATTGGCTCGAAGCTCCTTAGCTCCAAGAGCCGAAACGTGGCCCAAAGTGTCGGCCAGGTTGTGCTCGTTCCCATTGGCTGTGAGCAATGCCTCTCGGGTCGTGCCTCCGTTTCTAACAGCCCCAGCGTTGAGGCTAGTTAGCGCTTGTATCGGAAGATCCTCACCCTCAACCAAAGTCATGGGTATACGAAGATCAACCCTGCGAGCCAAATCGGGGTTAGCGAGAATCTCCCGCACCACGGCAGCGATCTGGGCAGGCGATAGCTTGTCGAGCCTGAACAGGGCGGTACTCTCGTCTCCGAACAAGTCACCTTGGCGCGCTTCGTCCAGGCGTCGGCGCAGGATGTCAGCGCCCACGCGACCAATGATGCGATCCGTCAACATCAATTTTTTCCTCTTGCAAATGGATTCTCAACGAATGAACAGGAATCCGAGAGTCTGCGAACGAGGCCGAGACTCATAAGACGGGACTCTAAGTTTTCGCGATTGTCGCTAAGGGCTTCCTGGTCGATTTGATCCTCTCGTATCAGATGTCCTCCTTCGGTGTCGCCTATCACTAGACCATATCGGCGCTTGGCCTCATGGAGAAAATCGTCAAACTGCATTCTCTCGTCGACCATGGAAACGACCAAAGTTTTAAGCAAGCGATCATTAGGAGCGTAGCGATAGCGGCGAGAAAGCCTTCTAGAGCTAAGGCCTATGGCGCGCGACCAGGATGCGTGAATCTTGCCAAAATGCTGTTCGTGCCTAGCGAGGGCCTTTTCAGTTAGCACTGCGGCCATCTCTTCACCAGTCATCTGGCTATAATCGTTGTCCTCGTCACTCTCCGCAGACGGCCATTGAAAGCGGTCTCGCAACGCGAGTATGCATTGTGTGCTCTGATCGATTGAGGACAATGCGTTCTCCCATTCCGGAGTGAGCAGGAAACTTTCTATTGAGGCTCGAACCGCCCTCAAAGAAAGTGACTGATTTGCTTGGTAGCACTCAGCCGAAAGAGCTCGAACCTTGCTCCTCTCACGAGAGACGATTTCGCAAACGATCTCGACCGGGTCGGTGTCTCCCACTTCTGCTTTTGAGCAGTCGAGGAAATAAAGCAGAAGGTTAAGTCCGGCGTTCGAGATGAGATGCTCCAAGGCATCATACATGGGCATGTCACGCGAGAGGATAGCCAGCCAATCGTCGCAAAGCCTGTCAAACCGTGAGTGCGTGCGATGTGGCAGATACCCAACTGCCCTCGGTTCTGGTGCATGCTGAGTGTCTCCTTGCAGTGCTCGAGCGAGGCGATTGAGGGGAGAAGAGGAGACAAAAAGACGCTCGACGAGCAATTGACCGAGCAGGCGACCATTGACAGATCGACATAGCATCAGATAAAGCAGCTCCCCCGTCCTCGCGAAGAATCGCCGATCGTTCGTGGCGCTTGATGAATCGATGCGCAAATCCTCGTAAAGGGCATCCGGCCCGAACGGGAAAATGAACTTGGAACTCCAGCGCTTGTTGCTGCGAGCCTCGAAAGCGGAAGACCTTAGGAGTTCGATCGCCTTGGCAAAGTCATCAAAGGAGAGGAAGACTTCACGTAGATAGTCGATATTCTCATCACCATGTCCAGTTGCTTCGGCTACAAACAGATCTCGCCATTGCTCCCACTTATCGCTGTCCGATATGGTGCGGTCGCGAACAGTCTGGACATAGGGATTGTTAAACAGCAAAGAGCGTAATCGGATCTGTCGCTGAGGCTTGTAACGAACTTTATCGCCAGGAAGCTCAATCAAGGGGGCGTCCTTGTTAGAGCCGAGAACTCCCAAAAACTCCAGGACTGCAAAATGTGGGAGCTGCTCGTCGTAGAGTCGATGTCCCCAGATATGTTCGTCGACCGTGAAGTCGACGTTATCGATCCGCTCCCTCATATTCCAACCCTAACTGCAATTGGTCTCGAAAAGCCATGGCCATTGTGCTCGATCTCGATAAAGTTAAGATAAAGAGTCCCGTCATCGGGAAGAGGCTCCCCATCTAGTTCCAGTCCGGATCGGAATAGTTCGGCTTGGCGTAGTAGCCGTGCCTTGAAGGCCATCAAGTCTTCCAAGCACTCGTTGGAAAAGCTCGCCGGCAGGGCTCCTTCGGCAACTCGGCAGAGAAATTCGAAACGAATGGGGGATAGGAGGAGGGAAACCTCGTCGCTTGCTCCAAACACGACCGTGATATCAATGCGGGGTTGACCGGTAATTTCGTCCAATTTAATCGCCATGCCTAGGCCGCCAGATACTTTCCGTGCAGGGAGTTCGCTATCACAAAGTACGCTAACTTTTGAATGCGTAAAGCCTCCAGAACTAGCGACAAATATCTTATCTGTATTCTCTAGCAGCAAGCCCGACATAATCCTGTTAAGTCCTCGCGCTAGGCGGGCGCGGGCAGACTCTGCGATAGCTTTTCGTTGGACAAGGGCCGCAACCGTTTCCAAATAGTCTCCGGCGAAGCGAAACGCAGTCAGGTCCCAGAATCGGAAGTCCGGTTCAGTCTCGGGAAGAGTGAAAAATAGGCGCTGGCGCTGACTCTCCATGCGCTTGAGGAAAGCCGAAGCGCCCTCGTCAAGCCTCGCCCCCTCATCGCCCTCCAAATATCTCCTTTGGGCAGCTAAATACGATTGCGTTGCTCCATAAAAGGCGTCGGACGCTACTAGGCGGGCGAAGGCATCTGAAAGCTTGCTGTCGTCGGTTCCATATACGAGCAGGCCATCTATAGCATTCGAAGTCTCCTCCCCAATTCCAAAACCAGTCAATACCCGAAAAACTGGGCGAGATAAAGTTCTTCGCCTAGGGAGATTCGCGCCAAAAACGTTCCCGTATATACTGCCGTTCTCGACGGATCCCGCTTCCTGAATTCTGACGATATCCGAGCAGGACATGAGACCTTCGCGTGCGGTTGGATGACCTAGGATCATGTTCGCGGATAAAGCTAGCAAATCGCGAACTGGTAGATGGGCGCCGTTGTATCTAGCAATCTCAACCAGATCACCTAATCTCTTGGCCATTCGGCGACCGTCGTTCTCGCCAAGTAATCGCCTACGGTTTTCGGAAATTGGGCAGACGCGCCCATCCATATCCAGGGAACAGCTCAAGCAATTTGACCAAGCGGGATGCCTAGAGACGGCGTCGAGTGATTCTTCGAGCGAATGTCGGTGGGCAGTCTTGCTCAAGTCGAAGACGGCAAGCCTTTCATGTTGAGAGCCCGATTGCAGGAAGGCGTCTTGTATGAGTTTGCGCAATGGATGGGAACGCCCCTGGCGATTACCAAGTGACCTGAGCCGCTCCAATATCTGTCCATGATTAGCAGCTAAGACTAGGAATTCCTTATCCTCCTCTCCTAAGACTGATCGCTCTAACATGCTAAGAGCTTCGTCGCCTTGTTCGTCGCTGAGTTCGCTAAGATCCTTTACGAATATGGCTATTCGACCGCCATCAATTGATTGTTTCTTGATTGGCTCAGGATCAGACCAAACGCGATCTTCGCCTCCTAACTCAGACCACAGGCTTCGGCAATGGTATGTCTTGCCATCTCCAGCGGTCCCTGCTATCAGGACAGAGCCAGGCACACCGGAGCTAACACGCTCCAAGATATTACTTAGTTGAGGGCTATTGAGCCGAATAGGGGCAACTTTGGCTTTAGCTAGAGCCGCCGAAACATATTCGTCAAACAAACTTGCATTGTTTGGGGTGGGACCATATGAGCGTAAAAAACGTACCCACGAGCTAGCTGGCGGGCTCACAGATGTTTGCAAAGTACGAGTGATAGAATCGTCCATTATTCAGAAAATGAGGGCTAAATAGAGAAGAGTATTGGCTTATTATTTTAAAGAGTGCAAATGAGGCAAGACTCGTTATCTTCCTCATCAGCGAGATTGGCTAACAGTTCTTGCCAGGGCATACGTCTTGTTACGATTTTACGTGAGTTAGCCTGAGCTTTGATATCACTCGCTCTTGCGACCAACTGCTCTAACGTTTCTCCCTGTGTCCATGTGTATTGCTCACCGGTTAAAGTATTTAACTTCTCGTATTTCTTAGCACGTTCAAAAAGATCGGGATGTCTCTCAGCTAGTGAAATCCACTCATTCTTGCGTTGAAAGAAACAAAAATAGCATCCTGATCGACTACGCCACTCGTAATATTTTGGATAACCAACTCCCGCATTGATCAAAATTCGCTCAATATCTGACCGCACAATCCCGTCAACCTTAAAGGGGAATTTAGGTTGGATATTTGCTTTTGTGCTGCGGTAGCCATCGCGATCTTCGTCAGCCCGTATCGCAACATATGTAATTACTTGATCAATCCCTACCCATTCCTCGAACGGACGAATTTTCATCTCGCGAGTACACCATCTTGTGTTCGGTGACGGAAGAAAATTGTTGTACTTACTTAGAAGGTGATCAAAATCGCCATTAGTCATTAACCGAGTTATTGGCTTAGCCAAGTAGGCTTCGAGCTTATCAAGATAATCGTACACCTCTGGCAACTCAGCACCAGTGTCAGTAAAGAAATACTCCATCTCTGGCACCTTATCGCGCATATAAATTGCCAAAGCAGCACTATCCTTACCACCGGAGATGCCGAGAACGTGGCGAATTGGTTTGTTACTTACTATGCTAGCGCTCATGATTTACCTTCCAGTGCAACATATTCATTATTCCTATCAGCTTCAGGGATCGAAGACGTAGCTGCGGTAAAACTAAGCGCAAGAGCTGCGTGCCTCAAGCTGACATCATCTAAACTAGAGAGAAGATCAGAAATTTTACTGACAGTACTTGCCACTGCTCGTTTTTTGGCTGAATCTAGTACGACAAACAGCTCTGTTTCGCCAGTTTGCTGTTGTACTCCCTTAAGTAACATTACTTCGATATCATCACCGAAATCAGAAATTCGGTCTTGATGGACGAAACGCAACCGCTCCAAATCACGAATACGTTTGGCGTATTCAGTTATACGATATTCCACAGCATTAATATCATCATCAGTCCATTTCTCAGGCGGTTTACGGGCAAGGAAACTCGCAATGCTAATTAGCCAAGGGGTTTCCTCCCCGTAAGGATCTACAATGCGTCCTATGAATGCTCGCAATCCGTGGATATCGATTGTGTAATTCTCTAATTGCATACATCGACCACGCAGCATGTCGCGAAGATCCTGAATCAGGACATCATTTTCGATGCCAAACGCCTTTTTGATCATGTTCATAACATTCCAAAGCAGACTATGGTATGCACCTCTCAACTCTCCAATTACGCTCTGAAATTTTTGGGAGAACATATGCAATTGCTCTTCTTCAGGCTTAATGCTAGTGAGAGAACTGAATCCACATGCTTTTGGCAGATCGACTAGGACAAGTTGTGCAGGCGATTTCGATTCGAAAAATAGGTTTCGTACTGAAATCGCTTCAGGAGACAGGCGTTGGGTCCGTTTCGTGTAATCTGGCAGATTCACCATCATTTGAGCCAACGGTTTGACTGCAGTGAGTAGTGTAGCTTCGTTCGGTATTTCTCCCGAAACAATTTCGGCATAACGTCTGAATAAAGCTTCTCGTAGAGAATCTATTTGAAAACGTTGAAGACTAAAAGACTTAGGGTTTTTCAGAAGCCGCTCGTATATCTCAACAGTCAGAAATGGGATAAAGCTCCCTTCTTCAAATAACGCCAATTCATCTCTATTAGCTAGAAAAATTGTCAAAAATAGAATCGGGATTACGCCAGCTTTTAAGCCGTATGGCGGCTGAACTAGACGAGCAAACAAGTCAGCCACAGGAATCGGATTGGTTTCGGAATCGTCAAACTCTTTCTCGATAGCCTTCCAAACGGGTCGAATTCGATACTTATCCTTTAAAGTGGGGGATAAACCAAATTGCCAACCATCACCATTTTTGTAATGCAATCCTGTCGCCTTGAGCAAAGCACGATACATAGATTTTTCAGCAGGATATTTCTCAATCCCAAGATCTTCCTCATGGCCATGCTCAAACATTGCGGCGATCAGCTTATTGCGCCCAGCCATTGCGCTGGGGGATGGCTTATCGCGATTTATTAGCTCGTTATGTAATAAAGGGGCAGCGTAATAAACCTCATCCAATATTGCGGAGAATTTTTGTTGTAACTGGCGTTTATTATCGATCAAAGGTATACGCCCTTGAGCTATCCACTCAGATTGGTTAGGAGTCTCCAGGATCGAAGCAATAATTGCAGTTTCGTTTTTTTGTGCAGCCGTTAGTCGATCTTTGAGTTCACGTTGAGCCACTGGATCATTGGCAAGTAAGGCATTTTCGCGCTGTATCCGTGATAGAGCGAATATGGTTAATACCGCCTCGCGCAGGGACTCAGGGTTCCCGACAATAACCCCAATAGTGTGCCCGTTACCTAGTTCAATAAGCTTTTGCCTAAACAGAATTACTTCATCCGTCGTATTCGCAAGACAAATAAATAATGTTGGCTTATCCATGGGCCGTATTCGGCTAATGCTAGGGGCGCTAACAAAGTCTGGCTGGTAATAGCGAAGAGTGCCCGTAGCAATAGCATGTCGACGGGCTACGATTGGAGCTAGCGGCTTAGCTTGGTTCAATAACTCAGCAATATCGACCTGACCAATCTGAGAAATTTGCTCTGAGAGAGCGGTTTCTAAGTCGAAATCGCTTCCCTGCCACACACGATATTCTCCGCTAAATTTACGGTAGGTAATTAGGGAACGCTCACCCAGAGCATCGAGAGTGGAGCTTGTGATTTTGGCATTCTCATCACATAGTGATAGCACTTCAAATGAAGCCTTGAGCCCACCTTGAATACCAACGATATTCATAAGTCCTATCATCTTAAGCAAGGATATTTCACTTGCAAGTGCATCGCCAAGCCGTTCAACGGCTGTTACAACTTCTGCCCAGCGACGATGCGTATGTGGATCAGTGACTAAACCAGGTTGATTCAGAATGAAATAATCGTATATTTCCCATGGGCATATCCAATCTAACCGATCATTCTTGACACTGAGTCGGCTCAAACTTTCCATAAAACCGTGCGGTTCCTGGCTTCCCAAATAACTAAAAAGAGTCCGCTCATTCTGTGCTACACGCTGACAAAGTGCTGGCAATACCAACAGGGAAATAGGATGTAACGGGTAGCAAGCCGTAAACAACGCAGCAGCATCATCCACTAATAAGCCTGGAGGCAATGCTCGATGTTGATCCAAAGCTGCAGCAAATTGGAATGCTTCAGCATCTAATTTAGTCTTTATGCGTGGGTCAAGATTCTGCACGAGTGCAGCCCTGATGACTCGAATGACCTGTTCGGCAGTCTCGACAAAGGGGATGCTTTCAAACCTCCCCTGAACCTTCTTCCACTCATTGCGAAGATGGTCGCCGAGGGTCTGGGCATATTGTTCAAAGGATTGATGTAACAGTACGACTAGTTGGAGAGGTGCTTCATCAGGGCGAACAGCATGTTCGGCTAAGGCCTGCAATAGAAAAATTTCCGAGTTGCTCCGATGACGAGCCTCATATTCTAAAAATTTGCCAAGTTCGTCTACAACAATTAGGAGACCAGCGCCACCTACTTTGGTGATTGCGCTCTGTAATTCAGAGATGAGAGCAAGGATATCGCTCGTTTTTGGATTGATCTCATTCGTAACTTCCTTTAGCAGGGAAAGCAATTGCGGATTTAGATCATCGCGATGGTCACCAAAGTATCGCAAAACAGCCTTATTTAATGCTTGTAATAAACGGTGCCCAAGCGATTCCGGAGTGCCGGCAATACTAGCAATACAGTAGCCTTTTGGTGCTGCGCAATTTTTTTTGAACTGCTCAGCTAACTCGGGGGCGACTTGCTGCAAGCCGGCAATAGCGTGCTGAGTCGTCTCATCTTCTTTATTGCCTAAGAGTTGCGATAGGAATAAGCCAAAAGCCGATTTACCTGAGCCGTAAGGCCCCACTAGAGCCCATGCGCGAGGAATCTCAATTGGCTTTAATGTATCTGTAAAGCGATCGAGCACCTGTATAGCTCTGCTCGTTAAGATATAAGGACGAACACTATTTTGATATTCGCTGTCGCGCTCTATATTAATTGAACGGGTATAGCTTGTATTGACGTTTATAAATTGGGCGATTGACATAATGATCTACTAGTGTGCTCCAATATAGTGTCGACGTAACAAACTAATCGGTTCGAGTTCCTTGAGAAGATATAGCTGATGAATTCCCGCTGATTCTCTTAGGTTGAAAACACCAGGATACCAAGCAATCATCTCCTCAAGTTTAGTGATGAGACATTCCTCCGTGAGCCTAAACACAGAGCCAGGTGCGGCAAGAACGCCATCACTACGCATGAGACGCTCGATCGGTAAATTGGGTGCACCTGATTCCACAAGCACTTGGGCAACAGAAAAAGCAAAAATTGCCACTGGTACTGAGCGAAATTCGGGTTTGGACTCATGATATTTCGAACCTGTAGCCATCTCCATTAATCCGAGCATAGCCACAGGGGAATCTAAACCTTCTTCTGAAGGAACAGATTTTGAATTCAACGTAGGTTGATACATACGAACTAGCAAGGTCAGGTCATGTTTGAGAGTGGCTTCAGAAACCTTAGCCGAAAGATGTTCCGAGACAAAATATTTCTGAGCATCTATGAGCTCCTTCATAGTGAACTCTGGCTTATGGAAACGATTAAAAAACCAGAATGGAGTGGTCGCTTCAGCAGGATTTGAAGAAATCAGCCAATGCAAAAGCCAAATTGTTGCATCATCTTCAAGGTAAGGATCCCATCCATTAGGGGAGAAGATACGTTCTCCTAGTTCTGATGACATGATAGATTGGCGATCACAGTTAATCATCTGCGTAGCGATAAGCCAATATTTAATCGCAGAAACCATGTTTTTCCCTACACCGAGCTTAACTGTAGCATCATCGTCTTCAAACACGCCAGGCGTAGACAACCAAGCTTGATAACCCTTAGTGAGCCAACCAAAGCGTAATGGAAAAGTTTCGTGGCGACCGAAGGAGTAGCAATCAGGCCTCAGCGGAATCATTTATGAAATCCTAGATTTTTTAGATGTACCATTATAAATCAGCTCATCCTTTTTCAATGCCCTTTATTGGAGATCTGTTTAGCTCCGAAAGCTTTTAATTATTGATTTTAATAAGATTCATTTTGAATCGCTAAGAGCTGCCAGCGCAATGGTGTGTCAAAATTCAGCTGCATTTGCTGAAATTGCCTCTGGTTCATCGGTTAGCCCCTCAGTTTCCCTTGCAATCCTGAGTTCTTCACCATGCCCCTGCTCATACGCCGCCTGATGCGCATGTTTTTCCATAGTCACAATTTTATTTGCCAGTCGTTGCAATCGCTGCTGCCACTGATAACGGGCCTCAATGCAATGCTTGTTGGAGATGACCTGGCATAGCCACAAGGTGTCCATCACGATCATCAACTGATCCAGCAAACGAATCAACTCGACGAATTGCGCAATCTGCGGCGAGGCGATTTTCGCCACAAATTCCCTGGGGTGCGTGTACGTGGGCGTTTCGGTGATGCCGTTGTCGGCCTTGAGTTTTTCCAAGCGTAGTTTTTCCTGCTGCAGTTGCTCCGCGCATTCGGCAATCATCTGGCTAACAATGCCTTCAATTTCATCGACCGTTTCCTCTCTTCCAATGATGCGCAGAATCACGTCGATGGCGTACAGGGACACCATCAATCGATGATAGCTGTTACGAATCACGCGAATGGCTTGTTCGCTGTTGATGCTAAATGTACGCTCAAATATCGGCCGACTGATAGCGCGTCGCGGGACTGATTTAGGCTGTGGAGCTGTTTCGGACATGACTGTTTCCTGATATGGACGAATGGGCAGTGATCGTAAGCCAGATTTTTTTTAACCTGTCCGCAGCTGATGGCGAATTCGGCGTCAGCTGCAAAAGCTCTTCAAAATAATTCTGCTTCAATACCCGCCAACGGAATCGGTTGGCCATCGGCCTTTCGCTTCTTCCCAAACTTTCTCGGCTGGTCTTTCATGATCGCCTTGATCCGACTTCGGTCGGCGTTCCGCTTTTGAGCGGCGACGGTGGTTGTCCATCGGCGTGTCAGGTGCGTCAAGCCTGATGTGAGATTTTATTGTTTACCCTGCCGGGCGTCTCGATTCCCAGTAGGGGTTCGGCGTTCCGGCATGCCCATCGCCGCGCCGCTGGGTATTGTTATCGTTGAGTCGGGCGCGGCCGACAGGAGGAATGTCATCATGGCCAATCGCGGCGTGAACAAAGTCATCTTGCTGGGCCGGCTCGGCGCCGATCCGGATGTTCGCTTTATGCCCAATAACGGCGGCAAAGTCGTCGCCGTCCGTTTGGCAACCAGTGAAATCTGGAACGATCCTAAAAACGGCAAACAGGAGCGGACCGAATGGCATCGAGTGGTGTTTTTCAAAAAACTCGCCGATACCGCCGAGCAGTACTTGCATAAGGGCAGCCAGATCTACATCGAAGGTCGTTTGCGTACCCAGCAATGGGGCCAAGCACATGACAAGCGGTACCGAACCGAAATCGCCGCCTTTGAATTGCAGATGCTGGATCGCCCTAACGCATCGGCAGTCGCCAACAGTTCGTCATCATCGCCAGCGGCCCCTGAGGACGCCGACTGGGATGACGAATATAGCGATATGCCCATCCATTAAACCTAGTCGCGCCGATTATTGGCGTTCGTTGGTTTAACGTTTACACCGCCGATCCTTTTCAGGCTTCGGTATTTCAACCCCAAGGGGAATTCCATTCCCCGGCGGGCAATGGCGTTCCCTTTTTTTATTGAAGGAGACCCACCATGAGCCAAAACAACCGCAACACCTTACCCAAAACCCGTGATTTGCCAATGCCGGCCGTTGTGCAACAGAGCTACGGTCTATCGGAGCAGTCCTGGAAAGTACTGACGGAAGTGACCTTCCCAACCGCCAAAACCCCGGAAGCCATTCTGATGGCTCTGGATTATTGCAAGGCCCGCAAGCTCGACATCTTCAAAAAGCCGGTGCATATCGTGCCAATGTGGAGTGCCGCTCTTGGACGCAATGTCGAAACCGTCTGGCCGTCCATCATGGAAATCCAGACGACCGCGTCCAGAACCGGCGTTTGGGCTGGCATGGACAGACCCGTTTGGGGGCCTGATGTCACCAAAACCTTTACCGGCCGCTACAAGGACGACAACGAGCAATGGCAGGAATCCAGTGTCACCATGACCTTTCCCGAATGGGTGGCGGTCACCGTGTACCGGATCGTCGGCGGTAAACGTTGCGCCTTTACCGAGGAAGTGTATTGGCTGGAAGCCTACAGCACGGCCGGCGGTAAAAACTCGCAAGTGCCGACCGCGATGTGGATCAAAAGGCCTAAGGGGCAATTGGCCAAATGCGGTAAAGCGGCGTCTTTGCGAGCTGCCTTTCCGGAGGAATGCGGCTATGCCGCCGAGGAAATGGATGGCAAAACGCTCGACGACATCACCGACGGTACCGTGATCGATGGCGAGGCGACGCATTGGGAAACCCATGTTGATCCTGCTGATGATCGGTTTACCGGGGCATCCGAGCCTAAACCGCACGTGGTCGATTTTTCACAAATCCATCCCAAGGTACAAAAAGCCGTCGCTGAGTTGGTTAGACGGACTGCGGCGGCAGGTGCCTGGAAAGCGGCCTACGACTATGCCCACCAGAAGTTCAGAGGCATAGATCTGACGTTTGCTTTGGCCGAGCTGGATAAGGTATCGCAAGTCGAACCCAAGGCAACACCGACCTTGAGCCAGACCAACAGTGCCGGCATGCCACCTTTGTCCGCGAAAGACATGGCCATGAATCAGGCCCGTCAAACCTTGGGTAACGCGGCCTAATACGCGGCTACCCAACATTCCCAAACCACCCACGAGGGCGTCATGATTCGCCCACGGGGTCGGACATGACGCTCTTCACTTATCAGGAGAGGTCATGAACACAAACGATCAATCATTGAACCGCGTGCCCTGTCATACCGATTGGCAACGTTACGATTCCCCCACGGTATTACGCCGTCACGGCCGGGGCTTTCTGGAACGCCTGTGGCGACCCCAGCCCGGTGAACCCGATCCCCGTCTATTGAGCCAACCGGAACTGACGACACTGGCCGAGAGTTTTGGCGGCGTGTGTCTACCGGCTCAAGACGAACTGCTGTTGCTGTTCGGCGATGGCTATTGGGCCCGACGCTGCCAGACCCAGTTGCACAAGCTAGGCATTGAGACCGTGCGCTTCGGTTGCCAGGTGCAGTTGACCGGATTTTCGCGATGAAGGTCATCGACGTTTCTCAGCGTTCGGACGCCTGGCGGCAGTGGCGCTTACAAGGCATCAGTGCCAGCGAAGCGGCCATCGTCATGAATCGTTCGCCGTACAAAACCCCGTGGAGGTTGTGGGCGGAGAAAATCGGCCTGGTGCTGGAAGCCAGTCTGGACAACAACCCGTTGATCCTCGCCGGCATCCAGCAAGAGCCCGAGGCTTTGCAACGCTTCGAGGATAAACACGATCTGATGTTGTTGCCGCTGTGCGGCGAGTCGGAGCAGTTTCCCTTGATGCGGGCTTCGTTCGACGGCTTGTCCGACGCGAATGAACCCGTGGAAATCAAATGTCCGCATGAGACCACGTTCTTGGATGTGCTGTTGAATCGGGAAACCTCGGCGGCCTATCAGTTGTATTGGTGTCAGGTGCAACAGCAATTGCTGGTCGCCGATGCTGGGCGTGGCTTTTTGTTTTTCTACCACCAAGGCCAGGACATCGAGTTCGAGATTCAACGCGATGAGCGCTTTCTCACTGAGCTGGTCGAGTCCGCGATGGATTTCTGGTTGGCGGTCAAATCGAAAAAGGAACCTCCCAAGGATCCCGAGCGCGATTTGTATTTGCCGAACGGCGAAGCAGAACAGCAATGGCAACAACTGGCGGCCACGTATCGGCAACGAGCGTTGACTATCCAGGACCTGAAAAGCCAAATCAACCAGTTGGAAGATGAGCAGTCGCGCATTGAAAACACGTTGGTGTTGCTAATGGGTGATTACGTGGCCGCGGAGCATTCCGGGTTACGTATCAGCCGGTTTCAAAGCCAGGGTGCCATCGATTACAAGGCTGCACTGCAAGCCTTGCAACCGGATGTTCAGGCTGCAGCACTGGAAGTTTACCGAAAACCCTCGGCCACTCGAGTTCGCGTGACCTGCCGGGATGACGACGGCAAACATGCCGAAGTGCCGTTCGATGCACAAGCCCTGAAAGACCTGGCGGGTGCGGACTTTTGGTTTTGAGGGTTCGTTTCAAGACATCCTGTAACCCTAGTGGTTACGGGGTGTTCATTGAAGACGATCGATTAAGAGAGTTGACGCCGGACACCTCATGGAATCCTTTAGTTTAGGCATGTCGGTTTTAGGCTGGGATTTTAAAAAAGTCCAACCCAAAACCCGCATCGTTCAGGTATTCCCTTCGTGGAATCCCGAATCCGGTTTCGACCGGCGTTCCGTTGTTAAGCGGCATGAGCGTTTGCCTCGTGTGCCAGGTGCGTCAAGCCTGGTGTGTTTAGTTTGTCCCGTTGGGGTTCATCACCCTTGCGGGAACCGGTGACCCCTTTTCACTTTTGAAGGAGGTCATTATGAATCAAGACTTTTGGAAAACCTTGCATGGCTGGCTGAACGTTGCCCATAGCAACGACATCCAAGCCAAAAAACGGTTGCTGCTTGAAATGCATCGTCAAATCTCGGACCCCGGTTTGAGAAGCGACATTCAGCGCATCCTGCGCCTGATGGATCGGGAGCTGTTGGCCCGCGCCGAATGGGCGATGTACTGCGTCATGCAGCTACGTTGATTTTTTAATCCGTCCTGGCATGCCAGGGCTTTATTCACCCGTTGGGGCTCATCACCCCTCGGGGCGGTGTGCCCCTTGTTTTCTGAGGCTAGTCCTCAAGGAGCTCACCATGTATCAACAATATTCCATTGCCGACACCTTCGGCATTCAGGCCCCGGCATCCATGAAAGTGGAAGGTTTTGCCCCGACCAATAACCCCTATGTACCGACCATCAAGCCCTATGTGTTTCGTAAGGATCACTTACGTGACGTGTTGGCGTTTTTAGGCGCGCATAACGGCGATGGCTTATACCTGACCGGTCCCACCGGTTCAGGAAAAACCTCATTGTTAGAACAAGTTGCGGCACGTCTCAATTGGGGTGTAAATGCGGTTCCCGGTCACGGTCGATTGGAACTCAACGATCTGCTCGGTCAGTACATGTTAGTCGACGGCGGCGCGATGAAGTGGGTCGATGGTCCGTTGACCCTGGCAGTGCGCCTGGGTCATGTGTTATTGATCAACGAAATCGATGCCATCGATCCAGCCGAGCTGATTGGCTTGAATGAAATCGTCGAAGGGAAGCCTCTATCGATTCCGCAGACCGGCGACGTGATTGTCCCACATCCCAAGTTTCGTTTGGTCGCTACCGGTAATAGTGCCGGATCGGGTGATCAGTCGGGATTGTATCAAGGGGTGTTAAGGCAAAACTTGGCGTTTTTAGACAGGTTTCGTTTGATGGAAGTCGGTTACCCCGAGCCCGAGGACGAGATGAAACTGCTGGCGGATGTGGTGCCGACCATGCCTGAATCGGTAAGGGAAAGCATGATCAAGGTCGCCAACCAGATTCGTAAAGTCTTCATCGGCGGTGCGGATGGTGGCGGCATGTTGTCGGTGACCTTATCGACGCGCGGCTTAGTGCGCTGGGCATCGTTGGTGGCCACCTTCAAAAGTGCGCCCAATGCCTTGGCGTATTCGCTGGATCGTGCCTTGACCTTCAGAGCCGAACCCGCCGAACGCGAAGCGATTCATCGCATCGCCAAGGATGTGTTCGGTGACGATTGGGCGGTGTAGTCATGGCCGTATGGAGTTTATTCCGTTATCGCTACAGCGATGGCAGTTCCAAAGACTGGGCCATCACGACGAATGCCGACGGCTCGATCTCGACCCGTTGGGGCAAAACGGCTTCTCGTCTGCCAAGTATCAACACACGATCAGGAATACGCCAGCACGATATCGAACGGCAAAAACAGGCCAAGGGCTATGTATTTGTCGGCGAAGTCGAGATCGATAGCGAAGGCAACATCCGGTTACCCCGGTCCGCACCGATGGCTGATGCTTCACCTATGCCTAGTGAAAATCCGTCGGCTCCGATCGACAAACTGTATTGGCATATCGATTGTCGCGCTGGACACGCTACCTTGCTCGACATGGGTATCGCGTTACGGTGCTGGCTGGGCAATCTGGAGGCCTGGTCTCAGGCCCAAGGACTGACTGCAAGCGACTGGTCCGGTTGGCAACGGTTGATCGATGCCAGTCTGGGCGATGAAGCCTTCGACCTCAGCGGGCAAATCCACCTCGAACACGGGGTGTTGCCTTGGTTATGGTTGATGGCCTTGAAGCATGCGGCATTTCCCGGCGTTTCGGTCGGCATTGCCACTGAAAGCGGGCGCGACGTGTCTGCGGATCTGAAAGCCGAAACCGAGGTCTTGGCGCTGTTCAAGACCGACGTCGAAGCCATAAGGCCGCTGGCGGAAAACTTGGGCCTGTTGAAACCCCGGCTCGATCTGGCGTTGGCCATGGCCGATCAAACTGATCACTGGTTTTGATTAGCCAAAAGCCAAGCCTTGACTCCTGTAGCGAACGGTTCGTTGCAGATTTTTTAACATTCACCCGGAAGGGGCCATTTGCCCCATGGGGTCGGTGTGCCTTCTTCCCTAGGAGGTTCACATGACACAAACTCAACTTATTCTGGACCAAGTGGTCTTGATCAAAGTCGACGCCACGATTTACGGCGCGCGTAAAAAGCTCAACAAAGAGGATCTGGTCCTGGCCGATGGCAGCAAGTTGCCGCCTGAGGATTTGGCCAGTTTGGGCTCGAAGCGCTTGCTCGATCCGGACCGTCTATCGGTATTCAACCGGTTGAAAAAGGAAGCCGAACGCATTTGTTTACGCGTCGGCACTCGGTTTCTGGGCGGGTTTATCGTACCAGTCGCAGCAGCGGCGCTGGTCACGACGGAACTGGACCGGATTGCCGGGGACTTTGCTCAGGCGCGGGCCGAGTTTTTGGATGGCTACGATGCGGCGGTCCAAGACTGGATGGTCAAACATCCGGAATTTGCCAGCATCATCGAGAAAGCCATCGACTCGGTGGCCTTGGTCGCCACCCGCTTGGCGTTCGATTACCTGGTGGTATCCGTGGCGTTACCAGAACAGTTGCCGAAACAGGAAGTCGAACGCCTGGAAAGCAAAATCGGTTCGTTGAGTGAGCAGATGTTCCATGAAATTGCGGTGGACGCCAACTTGCTGGTCGAGCAATCTTTACTGGGCAAGGAACAAGTCACCCGCAACGCGCTCAGGCCGATCAAACGCATCCGCGACAAACTCGATGGTTTGAGTTTTCTGGATCATCGGGTGGCGCCAGTGGTGGCGACCATCGACAACTTGCTGGGCAAAATTCCGACTCGGGGATCGATCGAAGGCGGTTTGCTGCAGGAAATCCTAGCCACGGCGATGTTGCTGGCCGATCCGGATAAAACCCGGCGGCACGGTGAAGGTTTGTTGGCGGTGCAAGCGCCGGCGATCCAGACCGGTGATGATGTTGAAGAAAACCTCCATTCAGAGGAGCCGGAAACATCCATGTTGTCTGCTTGTCCGTCCTCCTTCATCACTGAGGTAGCTCAAGACGTTCCGGATTTTACCGATCTGTTTGACGGCATCTTTGATGATGCAATCGATGCGGAATCGACTACGGATGACTGGGCGTTGGACGTCTTGCTGGATAAGCATCCGTCCGATCTGGAAACCGGTCACAGTACCGAAGAAGACCCTGATCCGAACCACGCAGCGGAACCGGCAACGGTGACGGTAGGAGACGATGAGGAAGCGGACGATTCCGACCAGGACTACTGGTTCTGATCTGACGCCATTTAACCATTCACCCACTGGGGCAAACCATGTCCCGCTGGGGTCATGGTGCGCCCCTAACATTTGGAGCACACCATGAAAAATAGAACCTTACACAACGCATTCCCCATCGTGGCGGCCGCCATCGGCAACCGCTTTGGCGTCAAAGTCAGTGTCGGTGGGAATCAAGCCTATACCGATGGCAAATCCATTCAGTTGCCGGCTTATGACGGTGACGATGCGGAATATCAGGATGTGGCCTGGGGGCTGTTGGCCCACGAAGCGGCTCACATTCGTTATTCGGACTTTACTCTGCGCTACTGTAATTCAGTATTACGCCGTCGGCTTTGCAACGCGATTGAAGATGTCCGCATCGAGTATGAACTGGCCAAGGATTTTCCGGGAACTCGGCTGACGATTCGCACGGTAATTGAAAAGATGATTGCCAAAGGCGACTTTGTCGCCAGCCGTATCGACGACCATCCGGCCAATATTCTGTACAGCTTTGTCTTGAAAAGCTTGCGTGCCAGGGTATTGGGTCAGTCGTCGTTACGGCCGTTGGTCGAAGCAACTGAAACCGCTTTGAAGGCAACGTTCCCAACCGGCGCTGTGACACGTTTGAAAGGCTTGTTGTCCGAAGTCCCGGAGGGTTTGCAATCGGAATCCGATTGCCTGAAATTGACTGATCGCATCCTGACCATGATTGAGCAGGAGTTCGAGCAACAACGGCAGCGCAATCAGGCCAAGCAATCGGCAGATGAGGACACGTCGCCTGAATCGGATGATGCAGATCAAGATGCTGCCTTAGCCGATTCGGAGCTTTCGGATTCAACGGAACAAGATGAACGTTTACCGACCGACACTGACGACGATCAGTCTTCAGAATCTGATGGTAATGATGCATCGAATCCAGGAAATCCTGACGATGAACCGACAACACCATCCGGTAGTTCTTCAGCCAACTCGCAAGGTGATGACGAAGATAACACGGAGATGACCGACCCAATGGGCGTTTTGCAAACCTTGTTGTCCGCTGGTGACAGTGACATCGACCAAGACCTGTTTGAATCGCTGAAATCGGCGTTGTCGTTAGCCTCCGAAAATGTATCGGAATTGCTGATGCCGAGCGGTAATGAGCCGCCTATGGACGATCGAGCCGGTGCATTTTTGCTCCGTAAGGTGCAAAGCGAATCGGGGAAAATCCGCGCCGCCTTGCAAGGCTTGGTGCAATCGCAAAACCTCAACCGCTCGCAACACGCCTGTCGTGGACGGCGGATGGATGGCAAGCGCTTACACCGCTTGCCGCTTGGCGAAACCAAGGTGTTTCAGCGTAAGCAGGTCAAAGCAGCACCCAATACCGCGATTCATCTGTTACTGGATAAATCCGAAAGCATGGGTTATCAGGTGACCGATAGCCAAGGACAACCGAATGGATCGCGAATGCCGATTGCGTTGGAAGCCACTTTGGCGCTGGCGTTGGCCTTTGAAGGTATTCCGGGGGTTAATCCTGGCGTCACTGCGTTTCCCGGGCATCAGGATGATTCGGTGTTCCAGTTGCTGGAGCATGGTCAACGGGTGAATGTCCGCACCGGTGCCTTTTCGCTGGCAGCCACCGGCAGTACGCCGATGACCGAAGCGATTTGGTTTGGTGCTGCGTCGCTATTGCGTTGTCGAGAACCGCGCAAAGTGCTGATGGTTATGACCGATGGTCAACCCAACGATACGCTGAGCACGCTGGATATTTTGCAGCGCTGCCGGGACAGCGGTATCGAAACGGTGGGCATTGGTTTGGGACTGGATGTCAGTCATCTATTCCCGATTGCCATCACCATTAACGATCTATCAGAGCTGAGAGCACAATTGTTCGAACTCTCGAAAGCGGTGTTGTTGGCGGCTTAAATCTCGGCCAGTCAATTATCCGTAGCCCAATCCTTGGCTTAATGCCTTGGATTGTGGCTATGGGTAGCTGATTTCAGCCTTAGTTTGTCGAATGTACTCACTTCCTGGAGCCCATTCGACAAACAGACATTTCATGCGTTCTTTTCAAAGAATGCTGAATCCGACTTCGGTCGGCGTTCCGTCTTTAGACGGCGAGCACGTTAAGCCGTGATCGTGTCGGGTGCGTTAAGCCCGATGTTAATCGCAGTTTGCCCTGGCAAATTGTCTGCAATTCATCCCACTTCGGGCGACCATCGCCCGACTGGGCGCTGTTCATTCGAAGTGTTTTCTTAAATTTTCAAAGGGGAACTTCAATGAACTTTATTTTCGGCATCATCCTACTGGCTATGTTTATCCTCGCCTTGCGGGTGATTTGGGCAACAGCTTTGCAACTGCTGGGCGCATTGAAACATGCGTCTCAAACGTTTCACAGCCATCGTGCAAAGCGCCTAGCCCGAAACCGATTACCGGTGATCTTGCCCCAGTTCCGTCATGAAGTGGATTGGTTGGCGATGTCAGATTCGGTGCGCCAGGAAATTCAGACGCGCAATCACGGTGTCAATCGTGAGGCTGTTCGACTGGAAGCGCAATTACAGGCTAAGTTAAAAACCATCGAGATCTATGAGGCGAATATTCAAATCGCTAAGCTGGAACGGGAATTATTGAAGATCAAACCAGTGATCGACAGTCCCGAGCCCGAGATGAAAAAGCCTCGGCGCTCGAAAAAGCAGTCGGTTGCGGTCACTGACGCAGCAACCCAAAAAATTCCGCATCAGGTCTCCCAACTACGGGCTGCTCTGAAAGGAAATGGTTTATCGGTGCCGGTCAGTGAGTCTGTCCGCCATTGAATACCGCAAGCGTCGCGCCGTTTTGCGTCATCACGGTGCGTACCGGCTTAGCCAAGTCAACCTTGGGTTCGTCGAAACGAAAGCCCTCCGGCAACAGCGATTGGATATCCTCAAAGGTTTCCCGTCGCAATTGTCGGATGTTGCTCAACAACTCCCAGGCTCGCTTCGGATCGTTGATGTTTTGCAAAACATCGGCTTCCGCGGCATCCAACTTGGTCAAAATGGTTTTGCAAAGATTTAACGCATTCAGTCTGGGATCGAGTGGTATTGCCATCGATTTTCGTACTGGTTGCGTGCTCTCAGTCTGCTTTGGACTGAGGAAATCAAAAATGCGCAAAATATCGTCAAACATGGCTATTTCTCTGCTTTTTAATGAGTTTTAGCCACAATATACCGATTTTTGTGTGAATTCAACCCCGCTGCATGGGCCAATTTTTGGCTTTGACCAGCGATTTTAACCCTGCGGGAACCCCATCCTGCCGGGTGGTCGTTCCTGCGATTTTTTGGAGGAAATGACCATGACATTAATCACTCAGCCAAACGTTAGCGCAATCCAGGCGGAAACCAGCACGGTTCGCTATCTGAATCATTACCGTTGTCCCTACTGCCAAACCGAATGGGAGGATGAATGGGATTGCGCCTGTAACGATCGCTGCCCGCACTGCAACAAGGAGATCGAGCCTTATGAAAGCTCATTGATCGATTGTGGATCGGCGGAAACCGGCTCGCCGGTCGAAGCCCCCTCCTTAGCCAAGGTACCGGCGAAAGGCATGAATCGACTCTTTGTTGTTTCGTATGAAATTGATTATGTCCATCGCGTTTCGGTAGGCATAACAGCGGATAGTCCCGAAGCGGCACAACAAATTGCCGAACAGGCATTCAACGATGCCACTATTTGGGATGACACTGTCGCCATGCCGTTATTGTCCGATGAATACCATGAATCAGGCGACGAAAGCCTGCTCTGGGAATGCGTTGCAGTTGAACAATGGCCGGAACCGGATCATTCGGTACGGCAATTGAAGAAAGAGCAAGCGGCCATGCGGGTTTGCCGGGGATTGGTTGAAGCCTATCAACAAGGCAAAGCCAACGGCGGTAGTGTCGACTGGGAAAATCTGGATCCGTTGATTCCTGTGGCATTGCAAGCCTTGGGAAAAACAGCCCTGGAAAACAAATCCTAAATAGCGCGCGTTGTTCAGACGCGCATTTCGTAAAAGCCTGAGTTAGCCAAGTCATTCGATGCGGCGCTCAATTTTATCCACCAAAACGGGAATGTCCTATTCCCACTGGGGATTCGTGATGTTTCCGTTTTTTTTGAGGACAACATCATGACACAAATCTTTGAGCACACTTTCGGCACGGGTCATCGCATCCAATATCAGCGTTTGCCGTCGGGCACCTGTTATCACGCAGATACACCGAAACCAGTAGTCGAGCTGTTGGAACAACTTTGCCATAGCCAACGCAAAATCCGGTTGTATTACGGCGATCCAATCACCGGTCAGTCCTGGCTTGATGAGCACGATGTCATTGGCTGGATTGGTAGGTCAACTGGCACCATCAAAGTGCCGCTATTGATCGAACCCGGTGACATCGGCGGTCCGGCATTACTGGATCACTGCATCGTTCGTGTAGACAGTCCCCGCCAGGTACTTTACCAACACGATGATTTTCGGGTTGGCACAGTAGAACTGGTGAAAGGCGAGCTTAACCGCTTGCCTTGGGAAATCTGGATCGACGGTGTCGTGCATGCCCGGTTCAAAGTAAAAACCGAAGCCCGGCAGTATCAGGACTTCATTCAAGGCAAACGATTTGCGTTGATCTGAGGCGCCGTTTGATTTCGACACTCGGTTAAACCGAGATTTTTTATTTTACCCCTGCGGGATGATTCTATCCCGCCAGGGATAAATCGGTCGTCAGGGGATTCTTTGGAGTACACCATGACAGACCCTTATCAATATTACCCCACGCCAGAAGCATTGAGCCGTAAAGCTTGGGCGATGTTCAAGAACCAGCAATTCGCTCGGGTATTAGAGCCTTCAGCAGGCGAAGGACATTTGCTTCGTCCAGGGCCATACCAGTACGGTAAACGTTTGCCGATCGATTGCATTGAAATCGATATCCGCAAACATGCGGTTCTGCGCGATGAAGGCTACGCGGTGGTGGGGATGGATTTTCTGCAGTTTCAAAGCGGCAGTGTCTATTCGCACATCATCATGAATCCGCCGTTTGCCGAAGGCGCCAAACACGTGTTGAAGGCTTGGGAGATTTTATTCGACGGTGAAATCGTCGCCATTCTCAATGCCGAAACCGTGCGCAATCCGTTTTCGAAAGAACGCCAGTTGTTATTACGGTTGATCGAGCAGCACGGCGAGGTCGAGTTTCTGCAAGAAATGTTCGCCGGCGAGGATGCCGAACGCAAAACGCCGGTCGACGTGGCCCTGGTCTGGTTGAAAAAAACTTCGACGTTCGAACAGGACATCCTCGGCAATATTCTGGACGATTTGCGCCAGGATAGGCGGGAGGCCGACGATTTAGTGGGCGAGTTTCAACTGCCACATGAGTTGGCCTTGCCGAATGCCTTCATCGATAACGCGGTGTTGATGTTCAATGCAGCGGTCGAAGCAGCGCGACAGGGCGTGGTCAGTGAAGCCCGTGCCAGCCGCTATCGGTCCATGCTGGGTAAAACGCTCGGCGAACTAAGCGGTGGAGGTATCGGCAGTGAAGACGACTCGTCATCGGATGCGGTCAAGCGGATGCTGTTCAAACGCTATCACGATCTGAAGAATCGGGCCTGGGCCAGCATTTTACGCTCTACGCAGGTGACGTCGCGCTTGTCAACGACGGCGCAGAAACGCTTGGAGTCGGATTTTGAAACGGTCAAGTCCTTGGAATTTACCGTGCCGAATATCTACGGCTTTTTGCAGGGCATCATCGATCAGCAAGGTGAAATTCAACTGAGCATGGTGTGCGATGTGTTTGATTTGATCACCCGCTATTACAGCGATAACGCGGTGTTTTACATGGGCTGGAAATCCAATGATAAACATCGCACGTTGGGTATGCGGATCAAGACCACGCGCTTCATTCTGCCGGGCCATGGTGTCAGCTCTTACCAAAACGGTTTGAACTGGGAGTCGGAACGGCTGCTGGCCGACTTCGACAAGGTGTTTGCCTTGCTCGATGGTAAGACCGAAGCCAAGGTCAGTTTGGTGTCGGTGTTTCGGCAGCATTTTCACGCGCTTCGGGTCGGGCAACGGATCGGTGGAAGTTATTTTGACGTTCGCTATTATCCGGGCGTTGGCACCATCCACTTTTTTCCGAAAAGCAAAATCTTGATCGATCGGATGAACCGTTGGGTCGGTCGCCAGCGCCGCTGGTTGCCGCCTGTGGATACGCAAGCCGGACAAGGTTTCTGGCAGCAGTTCGAACAAGCGGAACGCTTCGATAAGGCGTTTCATGCCGAAGTGAAAAAGCAATCCAAACTGGAGGGTCGGAATTACCGTTTCAATCCCTATTGGGCCATCAACCACGGCGGCGCGTCGGAACGGGAACAAGGCCAGCGTCTGTTAACCCAGGCGATGAGCAGCGTGTTGGCCAGCCGAGGCATCGATCCCGACAGCTTGTTGGATAACGATCAAGGCTGTGTCCGACAATTGGACTGGGATGGTCTGCCTGACAGTAATTTGGCCTTAGCTTCATAGCCAGGGCACAAAACCTCAAGCAATACGCTTACATAATCACTGGTCAACCCAGTATCACCCGCCTTGGGGAGATGAACAGTTCTCCCCAAGGGGGTAGTCTGTTTCATGTTCTCGGGGCTTTTTTTATACCCGGATATAACACATGAAAACACAAACTAACGAAGTCGCGATGAAAGTGAACCAAGCCAACTTGGTCAAAAGTCTACGCTTCAGTTTCACCAACAAAACCACGGTGCTCGGCGAGCTCATCCAAAATGCTCGCCGGGCCCATGCCGCCATGGTGGTGATTAACTATTGTTCTGAAACCAAAACGCTACAGGTTTTGGATGATGGCTGCGGCATCGACTCGATTGCAACACTACTGACAGTCGCCGAATCCGGTTGGGATGCAGACGTGGTTGCCCATGACCATCCGTTTGGAATCGGATTTTTATCGGCACTGTTTGCCTGTCGGAAAATCAGCGTCATTAGTAAAAGTGGCTCGATTGACGTCGAAACCGACCACATTTTGGCATTTAAGCCGGTGACGATCACACCAGTCCAAGATTGGAACGGCATCACACTACCTTGCAGGATGTGGATATGGACATGAGGCAAATTACCACGACTCTAAAGCGTTTGGTACTCGGTTTCCCCATTCCAGTGCTGTTCAACGATCAATTACTTGAACGCTCATGCGCGCTGGATTGCGGATTGACCTTTGTGGAAACCGAGATTGGCGCAATCTATCTGCATGGTATGGACCAACCCAATGGGGCGCAATATGAGTTCGATATTTATCTGCAAGGTTTGCCCATTTATTCTTCGCATAGCTACACATCGCATCGCCATATTATTCATCTGGACTCTTCTCGTTTTCACGCCCGCTTGCCGGATCGTGACAAATTGGTGGATGAAGCAGATGTCATCAAACTGGTTAAAGCCGTTCTGGCGCAAACCATCGAACAGCGGCTTATCCAGATGAAAGCCACTCAGTCTGCGGAAGATTTCGTAGGTTTTTATGAAATACTGCGGCATTGGGAGCTGTTGAAGCTACTCAACGATGTGCCAGTAGTACCGCCAGAAGCCTTGCGCGAAATCATTGCTTATCCAGTTTGCGATACCGAAGTTTTTGGTAGCTTTGAGCAGCGACCGGAAAAAGCCATGACTCGTGCAGACATAGCGGCTCGCGGTATCGTCTCGATTGATGATGACATCAAGCAAGACGGCGCTGCGCGTTTTATGTTTGCCTGGAGTCGGGATTATTTGCTCTACCACGGTACGTTGGATGAAGACCATTGGCTTCATTCACTGGTTCGGCATCTCAATGATGAAGAACTGGTAATAGAAACGGTCAATGAAAGCCATCAGGCTCAATTCCAAGGTGATTGGTGTTGGGTCTACGTGCGTTTTTGCGAGGCTTACCGAATCCGGCTTGGACAGGATCTTGTTGAAATCACAGATGAAGCTTGCTACCAAGGCCAGGAAAACGCTGATGACATCATTGTGCCCAAGGGCGATTGCTCGGATCAGGTGTTGCAACAAATGGCCAGCTTCAGAAGCGAATACGATGAATTTCAGGAATCGACCTTTGAAAGCGATTCGGATGCCTTCATCGCCTTTGTGGTGGCCAATACCGCCAGCGATCCGGCCAATGCCATGCAACGCTTGTTACCGGATTTTTGCGGCTGTCCTGCACTGTACGGTAAAGCATTCGTGGTGGAGTTGGATCAGCAAGGTAAACTGGCTTCGGTAATGGCGTATCCAGCGGCTCAATCCGTTCAAGCACAAACACCTGCAACTGATAGGTAGCTAAGTCACTTTTATATTAGCGCATTATCCAGCCGAATAATGCGCTCTCCTTCATCACCGCAAATGAAATCAAATTAAAGCTCCATTCATGTATAGTGAAAAATCAACTTTAGACATTCAGCCGCCAGATCCATTAGGGTCGGCGGCTTTTTTGTGCATGGCTTTTTCACGTAGCGTAAAAAAGTAGTTAATATAGTACCTAACCCGCGCGGCCGCCACTCGACGACCCATTGATAGACTGTCGAGTGGCGGCCCATGGAGCATTTATTTGCTCCGGGTTCGCTTCATGTCCTTTTCTCTGCGTAGTAGCCATTTTCTGTCCCAATGGATTTCCGCCTTGCTTCCCGTCGTGCCGCCGCGTTCGCGGGCGAACTTCATCAGATTGCTGCGCGCCTGCCTAGTGTTGCCGGTGCAAACCCTGAACTTGGTGATCGACGATACACTGGCGGTGCGCCACGATCATGCGCACAAAACCAGTCGCCCTGATTTCGTGCAGGCACAATGTTGGGTGACGCTTAGCGTCAGCGTCTTGGGTCACAACAAGGCTAAGTTGGTGCTGCAGATTTTTTCGCGTTTGGTGTCAGACACCGGCAGTCGTAACAAGCTGCCCCTCGCATTAGCCTTGCTGCGGGTCTTGGCACCAACACTGACGGTGCCGACACGGTTGTTATGCGACTCATAGTTCATGCGCGGTCGTTTGGTTTTGCCGTTGCTCAGCCGTGGCATCCAGGTCATTACCCAAGCCCGCATCGATCCCGCCTTGTTTTTGCCGCCCGACATGTCCGGCAGGT
Organism: Methylomonas koyamae; assembly: GCF_001644025.1. Taxonomy (GTDB): domain Bacteria; phylum Pseudomonadota; class Gammaproteobacteria; order Methylococcales; family Methylomonadaceae; genus Methylomonas; species Methylomonas koyamae_A. Next base: position 63,995 of record NZ_LUUK01000177.1, on the reverse strand, counting down.
CTGGTCGTGGCCGACCGCGGAAGTATGGCCAACGCCTGACGGCGGAGGCGATCACCACCTTGCCGGCGATTGAGTTGTCGCTGACCATCTATGGCAAACGGCAAAAACTGCGAATACGTTCGGCGCTAGCCTTGGCCCGCTTCCTGAAAGGAGCACAGGTGCGGGCCGGCTGGTGCGAGTTTTACGACGACAAAAAACAATCCTGGGCAAAGCCGCGCCTGTTGTTGGTGACTGAAACCGAACTGTCAGATCGAAGCGATGGTCGAGTTTTACGCCCGTCGCTGGTGGATAGAACCCTTGTTCCACAATCTGAAACGCTCGTGGGGGATTTCCAATCTCTGGCAACAATCGCGAACCGCCCTGGGAACCTGGATGCAAATCCGCTCCACCGCCTCCGAGGTTGATTTTCGTCAGTTCTTGAACATAAACCCGCTATCGTCTGTTGATTGGCTCGTTTTAATAATTTTTTATTGTGCCACAGAACTAATCCTAATGAGACTGTTTACCAAAAAGCCTCAGTTTCGGGTAATGCTAACCTCCACTTGTGAATTAGTCCGAACGCTGAAACCAGTCCAATTGTTGATGAAGTGTAACTACCGAACCGATAATAATCAGCGTCGGCGGCGTCATCTCGGCCTGTTCCACACGACTGGGCATATCCGCTATTGTTCCGGTTAAAACCCGCTGGTTTCGGGTCGTGCCTTCCTGAATGACGGCAATGGGGTGATTGGCCGGACAACCGTACTCGATCAGCGATCGGCAGATGGTTGCCAATTCAGCCAGTCCCATATAAATCACAATGGTTTGATTGGGACGAGATAATTGCTGCCAGTCGAGATTGATACTGCCGTCTTTTAAGTGGCCGGTGACAAATGTGCAGGATTGAGCATGATCGCGATGGGTCAGCGGAATGCCCGCATAGCTGGCACAGCCTGCCGCTGCAGTAATGCCAGGCACAACCTGAAAGCTGATCCCTAGTTGTATAAAGGACTCGATTTCTTCACCCCCACGACCAAAGATAAAAGGATCGCCCCCCTTTAATCGGGCTACCCGTTTGCCGGCCAGGGCTAAATCAATTAACAGTTGATTAATCGACTCCTGCGGTAGGCTATGGTTATCCCTCTGTTTGCCGACATAGATTTTCTCGGCGTCTCGTCGGGCCATATCGAGCACTTCTATAGAAACCAGCCTGTCATAAACAATAACGTCTGCCTGCTGCAGCAGACGCAAGGCTTTAAACGTTAATAAATCGGGGTCGCCAGGACCGGCACCTATTAAATACACTTCACCCTCATTTACTGTAGGGTCAGGCTGCTGCAGCTGCGACCGCAGCAGTTCTTCCGCTTCGCTCTGCTTGCCTACAAAAACTAATTCAGCCACAGGCCCTTGTAAAATCTTTTCCCAGAAAACTCTACGCTGACTCGGTTGTGGAATGCGTTGTTTGACCAATAATTTGAATTTTTCAGCCAATTGCACCAACAGGCCAAACGATGCCGGAATGGCACTTTCCACCCTAGCCCGTAAAAGTCGCGTTAATACGGGCGATACACCACTTGAGGATATGGCGACAAGTAGGGGCGAACGATCAATAATGGCCGGGAATATAAAGGAACATAACGCCGGATCATCAACCACATTAACGGGGATTTTCCGCTGATTCGCCAACTTGGAGATCTCTACATTCGTGGAGCGGCAATTGGTAGCGGAAACCACGAGTCCCATGCCGTCGATATCCTCATGCGTAAATGCTTTTTGACGGATAACGATTTGATTTGACTGTTGCATAGCGGCTACCGCGCTACCAATTTCCATAGCAACAACGACGATGTTGGCTCCAGCCCGGAGCAGTAATTCAATTTTTCGCGCCGCAATTTCGCCAGCGCCTACCACCAAACACGTTTGGTCTTTAACTTTTAAGAAAAGAGGAAAATAATCCATAACGCTTTGTTTTACTGCTATGGAACCGAGCAAGTACTTTGATGATAAATCAGCTCTTCGACAGGTCGACCGCCCACCAAATGCTCATCAATGATGCGCTGTAAATTGGTTTCATTGACGTTGTAATACCAGATACCATCGGGTTGCACGCATAGGATGGGGCCGGATTTGCAGGTGGCGAAACAGTGGGTGCGGGTGCGCTTAACCCTGAGTTCGCCTTTATCAATGCCGGCCGCTTTAAATTTCTCCCCCAGGGTTTCGAACAAGGCCTGCGCTTCGCCATTTTCGGTGCAGCGGGGGCCGGTACACACCAGCAAGTGGCGTTTGTAGTCACCCATTTTGGGTTTTTCCGGCATGGGGATGATGTTATCAGTCATGGTGGGTAGGTTCCAGAACAGTTGGGGCGCTAAATTGCGCTCGGTCATCGCGGTAATGTTGTAGGGCTGTGCTGTCGAAGCCTGCTTCGTCAGCGACTAACCATAAGTTGAATAAGGCGTCGCCGTGTTGATCGAGTACCTGAATGCCATAGGCTTGATTCTGTCGGCTCACAAACCAGATCTGCTGGGCCTTGCGCCAGTCGATGTGAAAATGAAAAGCGTCGTTGACGATACTCATCCAGCCGTTTTTGCTTTGCAAATCGGCAGCGTTGATCAGCAATTCCGCTACGGCGCCCGCTTCGCTGCGCACCACGGCGCGTAATTTGCCCCAAGCCTGGAATGATTCCAGCAAACGATTATGGCTGTCCGGGATTGCCCGTTGCGCGCAGAACAGGCCGGCTTGGTCGCCCGGCGTGGACTGGCTGACGGCATCGAGAATGTCCGCCAGCGGTTGCGCGAAGTATGCTGCGGCCTGTTGCAATGTCACCTTGGGCGTGTCGCGCAAATATTGCCGCACACAACCTTTCCAGCCCTCCAAGCCCATGCTCAGCGAACGACCTGCCTGTTCGCCTGCGCGGGTTTCGCCGGTCATGGCGTCATATTTATTGGCATAGCCGCGCGGCGTCACCATCAACCCTGCACGGACGAAGGTGCTGCTGTTGCCGACCAAGACCGTGGTCAACATGCCGATGTCGCAATCGGCCATCTCCACCAAGCGAACAAGCTGGATGTGTTGCCGAGCACGATAACCGGATTTAACGATGGCAACCGGCGTGTCCGGGCTACGATGACGCAGCAATATAGTTTGCGCTTCGACGATATGCTGCGTGCGGCGACCGCTTTTCGGGTTATACAAAGCCACCACGAAATCCCCGCGCGCAGCGCTTTCCAGGCGGCGGGCGATCACCGGCCAGGGCGTCAACAAGTCGGACAGCGAGATCGAACAAAAATCATGGGTCAGCGGCGCCCCGACCAGGGATGCGCAACTCGACAACGCGGTACTACCGGGCACCACTTCCACCTGAATCGGATCATCCGGCGTCCAACCACTGTCCAGCAGCAGTTCATAAGTGGGTCCGGCCATGCCGTAAACGCCGATGTCGCCGGACGACACCATAGCGACGATCTTGCCCTGCTTGGCATGTTCATAAGCTTCGATACTACGATCCAGTTCTTCGGTCATGCCTTTTTTGATGACTTCCTTGCCATCGAGCAAGTCTTGCACCAGTTTGATGTAGGTGCTGTAACCAATCACCACATCCGCTTCCGCAATCGCTTGGCGAGCGCGAGCAGTCATGTGCTCATGCGCGCCGGGGCCGATACCCACCAGTAAAATTTTGCCTGCTTTTGTCATTTAATTCTCGCTATCGAAACGGTGGCGTTCTTGCCGTCCACACCGCAATATTTATGTTTCTCGACCAGTAAATTCGTCAGCTCGGCATTGGCCGCTTTCAGTGCCGCCGCTTCCGCCACCGCCGGTGTACCCATGTATTTCATGACCACCTCGGATGGATTCAGTACCGGGATGCTGGCCAATGCCTCAGCCGGGTAAAAATACAGCGGCCAACGGTGTAGTTGGGCCAGTTGTAACAGGGCTGCTTCGTCGTTTTTTTTGTCGATGCTGGCCAAACCGGCTACCGCTGACACGTCCAGCCCGCATTGCCACAAAGCCTGAGCCAAGGCTTGCCGTAAGGTTTCCAGGCTGGCATTGCGGTCGCAACCCATGCCAATCATGACTTTCATACGCTTACGCTTGATCCCTGGGCGGCCTATACACCACCAGTCGCTCAGCCAGTTGTTGCCAAACAGCCGGATCGATTGCCCGGTGTGTGACCCATAGAATCGACCGGTATTGTTCAGTGTTGACGTCCTCAAAGCGCTGGAACAGATGAATATTGGCCGGTAACGGCGATGGCCGCGTCCACCAATTTGAACTACCGGCTTCTTGCACGAAGGCAATCGGCAGTTGATTGACCACGTCCGCTGACACACGCGTGATGTTAATCTTAGGGGCTTCCACTTGCCAGCCCAGTTCGCGGCCCAAAATGTCCACCGGAATGGTTTTGCCCACATCCGATGCGGTGGTCAGCACCGGCGTGGCATTTAGCAACGCGGCGACTTTTTGGGCATAAGCATTGGCACCGCCGACATGGCCGGATAGCACCGGAATCACGAATTCGGCGGCATCGTCTATCACCAGCACACCGGGATCTTCATCCTTGGATTTAAGATGCGGCGCAATCAGCCGTACCACCGCACCCAGCGACACCAGAAAAATAATTTGGTCGTAGGATGCGAACAACTCACCGATTTGCGCGCTCAATGCCCCCTGATAGACCCGGCGCGGATTGGCAAAATCACCCAAATGCTTGGCTTGTTTCTCCGACACCACCACCTCCGCTTCGGGGAGTTGTGGCGCCAGGCGAGTGGCAATCCCGGCGCCGTGTTTGGTAATCGCCACCAGCGCGACACGCACTTCATTCATCGATTGAGTCCTTTTTCTTGCGGCAACCGCGTTGCATTTCGCTGCGCTGACGGCCTGGGTTTTTGATGATCAGTAACGACAGATAATTGACCTTTTGCCCCTCAAGGCTGGCGATGTCGTGCACCATGCGTTCTTCCGGCGCCCCGGCTTTTTCCACGAACCAGCCATGAGCCAGCAAATCGCGGCGGCGCAACAGATCGATGATGTCGTCCAGCAGCGGTTTGACCTTGAGCAACACCAAGGTATCGAAGTCGCTCAGCATGCGCTCGATCTGCGCGATACCATATCCCGCCGGTACTATGGCGATGGTGTCATCGACATCCGCCAACGGTTCGCCACTGCGCGCCGCAGCGGCATGAAATGACGACACCCCCGGCACTACTTCGACTGTAACTTCCGGCTGTAAGGCACGAACACTGCGTTGCAAATGGCCGAAGGTGGAATAGGTTGATGCATCGCCCTCCACCAGAAACAACACATCCTCGCCGCGTTGTAATATTGCCAACACGGTTTGTGCTGCATCCAGCCAGTAACGGGCCAGAATCTCGGCATCGTGAGTCATCGGAAAATGCAGCTCGCTATGTTCGGCACGCAGTTCCAGGCCGGCGCGCAAGGCTATGTCCAAGGCATAACTGTCGCTGTTTTTTTTGCGCACCGGATAAGTCCAATGGCCCGGACCGGTCAGTAAATCCCAGGCGCGGCGAGTAATGAGCCCAGGATCGCCTGGACCAAGGGAAACGCCGTAGAGGGTGCCGAGTTTAGTGTTCATCTTGACCGCAGGTTTTGGGCTGTAAAGGATGAGTGGCCGATACGATCCACACTGGATTTTCGGCCTGCATGCGATGCATGGCCAGAATCGGGCTACTACGGGAAGCTTGAATCTGGCAGACGTCCCAGTCTGCGCCGAGCTGTTTCAGGGTCTCGACGGCGGTGGACAGGTTCTCCAGCGTGACGAAATTCATCACCAGCCAACCCGCCGGGCGCAAACGCCCTAAACACAAGGCGATCAGTTCGGCCAATTCCCCGCCGGAACCGCCGATGAATACCGCATCCGGATCGCGCCAGGTGTCGAGAAATTGCGGCGCCTTGCCCTGCACGAAGCTGTAATTGTTGATGCCCCAGGAAGCCTGATTCTGTTCCACATTAGCAATATCATCGGCGTTTTTTTCGATGGCAAATACATGCCCGTCCGGACACAAGCGCGCGGCCTCCAGACCCACCGAGCCGGAGCCGGCGCCGATGTCCCAGACAATACTGCTTCTTGTCAGCTGCATGCGGGCAAGCGATACCGCCCTCACTTCGCGTTTGGTGATCAGACCTTTTTCAGGCTTGCGCTGCTGAAAGCTGTCGTCGCTGACCCCGAACAGTACCGGTGCGGGCACAGCCGCTTTGCGTTTCAGAATGACTACGTTGGGATCTCGATAGCTGTTTTGGGCCACCTCAGCGATGGTCAGCCAGGCGCTGACGCGCTGTTCCGGTTGCTTTAGGGCTTCGGCAATCGCCATTTCGAACACATCGGCCAAGCCTTCGATTTGCAATAAGCGGGCGATACGCGCCGGGGTGTTGTCCGGGCTGGTCAATATCGCCAGCAAATCGTGTTGGCGGCAGCGCTGAGCCAATTCGTACAAGCCATGCTCCGGCGTGGCCCCGCGCAGCCATTCACCGGCATCCTTACTGTGGATCGAAGCGATAGCGGCGGCTTGCCAAGACAATTTCAACTCGGCAAAGGCCAATTGCAGGGTGCTCAGATTGGGCAGGATACGCACACGGCTGGATTCCAGTTTGCCGGCCAGAAACCCGGCGATGCCGTGACACAAGGGGTCACCAGTGGCCAGTACCGCGACCGCTTCATTGCGTGCCAACGCGGCATTGATCCAGTCCGGCACTTGTTTGAGTTGCCCGGTTAAGTCGTAGTGTCTAGCTTCAATGATGTCATCAGCCAGCGTTGCCAGCAGACGGCTACCGGCGATGACATGCTTGGCTTCGCGTAATACCTGCAAGGCCTCCTGGCTCAGGCTGGCGACGCCGTTGTCGAGTACGCCGATAAAACTGCACATCGCTTGCATGATCAATTCCTTCCGGCTTCGGCCAGTTTGTTGCCATCGAAATCACACACCAGAACACTGATGTGAAAACGGCCGGGATAACGGTTTTCCAAGGTGGCGATGACTCGGTTAGCCAGTTCGACATGAAATTCGTATTCCAACCCCAACTCGGCCATGCATTCGGAGGCGTAGCGAGCGGTTTCCTGGGCGGCGATGGCGTCGCACACATCGTCCGGCGCACCGATGCTTCGGGCAATATCGGCGACCAGTTCCACATCGACTGGGGCGCGACCGGCATGAGTAATGATTTCACCCTGGGCCATTTTGGTCAGCTTGCCGACCATGCCGCCGATGATGATGTTCCGAATCCCGCAACGAGCGGCGGCGTCCAGTGCGGGTGTTAGAAAGTCGCCCATTTGCACGAAACAGCTTTCATCCAGCTCGGGCAATTCGCGCATCACGAATTTCTCGGTGCGGCCGCCGGTGGTCAGCACCACGCTAGCCTGACCCTGATTGGCCGCCACTTCCACGCCTTGCACCACGCTGGCCCGAAACGCCGCCGTGGAATACGGATGCACGATGCCGGTGGTGCCTAAAATCGAAATGCCGCCGATGATGCCCAAACGATAGTTCAGGGTTTTTTTTGCCATCTCTTCGCCGCCCGGTACGGAGAGGGTCACCTGAAAGCCTCTGGTTTTTAAGGCTTCGCCGGCGATCAAGCGGATGTTATCTTCGATATTTTTGCGCGGAACCGGATTGATGGCCGGGCCGCCAACCTCAAGCCCCAAACCGGGACGGGTGATCTGGCCGATGCCTTCGCCACCTTGCAATACGATAGTGTCCGGTTGTTCTATCCAAATCACATCCGCCGTCAGCCGAGCGTGATGGGTACAATCCGGATCGTCACCGGCATCTTTTTCAATGACAGCATGTGCTCTATCGTTCTGTACGAAGCTTTCTTCGACTTTGAACGCCACGTCTTGTCCATTGGGCAGCACGCAGTCGATAGTGTCCGGCACGCGACCATTCAGCAAACCCTGCACGGCCGCCCGCGCCGCTGCCGCCGAACAGGCGCCGGTGGTGTAACCCTTACGGGTACCTTTGGGTTTGCGTTCGGGCATTGCCATGTTGTCAGGCGTCTTTCTGCCGGGTTTCCGCCAGACTCAGCAAGGCATGTATGGCCGCCACCACCAGTGTCGAGCCACCCTTGCGGCCGCGGGTGATGATCCAGGGCAGATCGTGTAATTCGGCGAGTAAATCCTTGGATTCGGCAGCAGAAACAAAACCGACCGGCATGCCGACGATCAGCGCCGGTTTGATGCCGTCTTCCTTGATCATCCGCAACACTTCCAGCAAGGCGGTGGGGGCGTTGCCGACGGCGACGATGCCTCCATCGATTAAACTCAGGCGCTGCGCTTTTCGCATAGCTTGCACCGCGCGGGTGCTATTGACTTGTTTGGCCGCGGCTATGACATCCGCGTCGGCGATAAACTGGCGGGCGCTAATGCCAAAGTGCGCCAGACGCGGCTGCGACAGGCCGACACAAATCATTTCCACGTCGGCGATGATTGGCGCACCGTTTAAAATCGCTTGAATACCGCCTTCAACCGCCTGCGCGGAAAACTCGGTCAGGCCATTGAATTCAAAATCGGCGGTGGCGTGAATCATGCGTCGCACCACTTGCCATTGGTCATCGGAATAATAGTGCTCGCCGACTTCGCGGTCGACGATGGCAAAAGAATCGTGCTCGATCTGTTGCCCAGCCTGGGTGAGTTGTTCGGTCTGGCTATTTTGGCTCATGGCGGCTCAGTGATGATGGTGGTGTTCAGCGTGTTCACGGTACTGGCAGCCATCGCATTCCAGCATTTTTGGCGCGACCGGGTCGCAGGCTTCAGTAACACGTTGATCCAGCAATTTAAAAATCGCCGGGTCGAAACCAAAATAAGTACCGGCACCGAATGCAATCTGCGGATATTGGCTTTGCAAACGCTCAACCTGTTTGGCAATACGCTCAATCAGCAGGCCGGTAAACAGGTAATACGGCAAAATCGCAATCTGCGTCATGCCCAGTCGCACTTGGCGTTGCACGGCGGTTTCCAGGCGCGGATGGGTAATGCCGGTAAAGGCAATGTCGACCAGTTCATGCTCGGTGGCCTCGAACAGCCAGCGCGCCAGTTTTGCCAGTTCGCCGTTGGCCACTTTGTCGGAGGAGCCACGGCCTAATATGATCACGCCGGTGGTTTTCGGATCAGGCATCGCCAGAGATTTGAGTGCGGTTTTGAGCTGTTTTTGCAGAATGGCCAGCAGGGTTTCGTTGCTGCCCAGATGTGGCGCGTAGATGAATTCGACGCCGGGGAATCGTTCGCGGGCGGCCTCTATATGCTCGGGAATCTCCATCTTCACATGCCCAGCTGCGCTGATGATCAGCGGCACCACGATCACCCGCTCCGAGCCTTGCGCGGCGCGGCTGAGTCCTTCATCCAGCAGCACGTCGGCCAGTTCGATGTAGCACAATTCGATGCGCCAATCGGGGTGTTGGGCTTGCCACTGTTGTTGAAATGCTTGAATTTCATCGTTACCGGCCTGATTACGCGAACCGTGGCCAACCAGAAGGACGGTGGTTGTCATGCTTATTCCTGAGACTGAAGCCGCTCGGCGCGGCGAAAACGATGGGTAAAACCGGCATCATAAAGTTTGGATTTTTTTAACGATGGCCAGTGCCGCGCGCCCAAGGTGGGGCTGATGACGATCATGGCCTGACTGTTGATTTTGGCATCGCGGCAGCGTTGGCGAATGTCGGCCAAGGTGCCGCGGATGATTTGCTGCTCGCCCGGCCAGCTGGCTTTGTGGACCACCAAGACCGGGGCATCATCCGCCCAACCGGCGGCTTTTAATTCGCGTTCGATCGTGGGCAACAAGGTAATCGATAAAAACAGGCACAGCGTGGTGTGATGGCTGGCCAGTTCCTGCAGGGATTCACCCTCCGGCATCGGCGTGCGGCCTTCGACGCGGGTCAAAATCACGGTTTGCGTGACTTCCGGTAAGCTCAGGCTTTCCACCGCGCAGGCCATAGCCGCGAACGCCGACGACACGCCCGGCACCACTTCGACGGCAATGTTGGCGGCATCCAGTGGTTGCACCATTTCAATCAACGCACCATACAAACCAGGGTCGCCGGTTTGCAAGCGAATCACTATTTTTCCGGGCCTAGCTTGTGCGATGAGCCAGTCGCTAATCTGCTCCAGGGTCATGTCTTTGGAATCTTTGATCTCGCATGTGCTGGGTGCCCATTGCGTCGCAGCGGCCTGTACCAGCGAGCCCGCGAATAAAATGGCATCCGCTTTGGCGATCAAGTCGCGACCTTTGACGGTGATTAAATCGGGGTCGCCGGGACCAGCGCCGACAAACCAGACTTTCGATTGACTCGGATCACTGCTCATAGAAAAAATCCAGCCGCGACCTGCGGGTTGAACGGAAAATAAGTGTGCAGGTAGGAAGCCTGCAGCGAACCCACCCGGTAAAAGTTTTCGCTACGGCTACGATTGCGTTGCGGCTTGGATTCAGTGAACGGCTGCAGCGCTGTTTCCAGTTGCGAGTGATGGAAGCTGTGCCCGCGAATTTCGCCTTGTTCCAACTGCAAACTGTGCATGCCCAGATTTACCAGCCGTTTTTGCATCTGCGCGCTACCGGATAACAGTCCGGCCATCGCGGCCGCGTGGCCGTCTTGATCGGTCAAACGTTCCAACAAATATAAAAAGCCGCCGCATTCGGCGTAAATCGGCTTACCGGCTTGATGATGGGCCTGCAAGGCTTGTTTCATGGCAACATTGTTTGCCAATGTTTGCAGATGCAGTTCCGGGTAACCACCGGGCAGATAGATGCTGTCGGCTTCAGGTAATCCCGAATCGGTCAGCGGCGAGAAAAACCTCAGTTCAGCGCCCATCGCCATCAAGCAATCCAGATTGGCCTGATAGATAAACGAAAACGCGGCGTCGCGAGCCACGGCGATGCGTTTGCCGGTTAGTAACGGTGGCGACGCTGTGGTGGTGATCGGCGCGAATGCGACGGGTTCCGGCAATCGGCACGGCGCAAGGCTGTTCAATAATTCGGCGGCGCGTGCCAGGCGAAGATCGAGATCGCCGATTTCATCGGCCTGCAGTAAGCCTAAGTGTCGCGACGGCAAGCCTACGCCATCGTCTTTCGCCATCGCTGCCAATAAGGGCATGTTTTCCGGCAACGCTTCTTTCAGCAGTTTGGCATGACCGGGACTGCCGACTTTGTTGGCGATAACGCCAGCGAACGGCAAGTTGGCTCGATAATGGGCTAATCCATACCCCACGGCGGCAAAGGTTTGTGCCATGCCGCCCGCATCGATGACAACGGCCACCGGTGTGCTGAGTGTCTGCGCCAAATCGGCGCTGCTGCTGTCGCCGTCGAACAGGCCCATCACACCTTCAATCAAGATGATGTCCGCCTCGCTAGCTGCGCGATAAAGCATCTCCCGGCAATGCGCTTCGCCCATCATCCATAAATCCAGTTGATAGACCGGCTGTCCGCAGGCAAAGCTGAGAATTTGTGGATCGATAAAATCCGGGCCAGTCTTGAAGACGCGCACCTTACGGTTTTGCTGGCGATGATGATAGGCCAGGGCCGCGGTAATGGTGGTCTTGCCTTGCCCGGAGGCAGGGGCGCTGATCAATATCGCCGGACAATGACGTGTTGCAGCGGCACTCATCATTGAAATGTCACTTTGCGCAGCAATCGGCCCGATAGGGCACCCAAGACCAGCCAGAATAAGGCGTTATTGATGGATGTCAGTAGCACAAAATGCTGTTGTAATGCTTCGGGGACCAAGGCGTGGGCGACTTCCGGGTGCGGCGCGCCGATCAAATGCGGTAAAGCCAGCAAGCTAACGCCGCCGATTTGCAGCCCGCGTTGTTTGGTCAACATCAGCCCGAACAAACCTATGGCTGTAGATGCCGCAGTAAACAGCCACCACGCTTGGCGACTATGCAATTCGGCGCTGTCGGTGCCGGGCAACTCCGGCGGCAATCCCAGCGACGGCGCGACAAAAAACACCAGATAACCGGCTAAACCCCAGCCGAGTCCAGACAGATAACCGCGTTGATCCCGCCAGTACATCGACGCACTAATCAACAAGGCAAAGCCGAAGCCAGTCAAACCATTGAACAGCCAGGTAAAGCCGTTACGTTGCCATCCATCCATGGGCTGCCAGTCATGCACATGCTCAGCCGAGGGCGTTTCGAACTGTTCGGCGGCCAAAATCAACGGCAGGGTTTGATAGTGTTGCAGTACGCTGAGTAACAGGCCAGCCAATATCCCCGCCAGTAACGAGATGGCGACCAGCTTACGAAAATCCGCCATGTTAATGGCATGGAAAGGCTGCGCTGTGGCGTCCGTCGTGGGCGGCGTTATGTAGGTAGTTATTGGCATCCTGCAAAAAACCCAGACCTAAAACGATGGTCAAGCCCAAAACGATGGCACCCAAGCCGGGCAGAATTTTTGCGGAGGAAATGACGGGGGATGCGGCGAGTGTTTTCATGGTTGTCTGTTCCGAATAAGGTGGACGGAATAACAGAGGGAAAGACAAACCTAAAAAACCGATTTGACAGATCGCCCTCCGCAATACTGTTGACTACAGTTTTAGGCCTGTCTCCGGGCTCGTGACGAATCACCTACCGTTGCGGGGGCAGCGTCGGCATTTAACCGACTTCCAGTTTCACCCGCGAAAAGCGGGAACCTTAAAACCAGTGGCGATTATATGCCGCAGCTAGTCATAGGGCAAATGAAATGTATCGTTCTGTTCTTTATCGTGTTCACGATCACTGGAATCCGCATTTACGCTCCGGTTTTGATTGTGGAAAAGTCCTCGTTTACGGGCAAATTCTAAGATTTTCGGCTCGCGGGTTTCGCAATATTTTTTCAATACCCCGGCTCAGTCGATCCATTTTTTTGAATCAGAACTTCCGATGGAGCGTCCACCAGCAGCGACGATTTCATCCTCCGTGAACCGTCGCTTCGATTCTTCGAAATCCGCCTTATTTAACGACTCTTTGGCTAACGCGCGCGATATGCGGTGGCATTTTTCATCGATTGGCTCGTTATCCACCCAGTCAATCAAGTACTGAATCCCTCGCACCACCCCCAAACTAGGCCACCGACAGTAACGGTATGGTTAGCAAACAGCCGATTCATAACAATGCCCCCAATAACCAAAGCGATATGAGCGAAGAAAAATGATTTTGAAACGTACTTAATTAGACCCAACTCCAATTACGGCTCCATTTACCGTGGGCAAAGCCTCTGATAAGCAGAAAGAAGTTAGAAGAATTTCGGGATCATCAATTCTGCAAGACATGCAAAAAGCCTAGCGTTATCAACTTGGCAGTCCACATATCGAAAAAAGAATCGGCTGTTGAAGAAGCCAATTGATTTGAACAATACCAGACCATATCAGTCGGGAGCTCCGGAGCTTTGTGACCCAAAACGGGTCACTTTGCGACCGGGACATTTGAGCATTACCTGCCTAGCATATCGACAACAGCCGTTAATCAACTAAGAGGCGTCTATGTCAACACTGGATGAAGATCTTGCCCGATTAAATTTCGAATATCTCATGCTAGCCCGGGAATGCGCCCGCAGCAACCCGGCAGAAACAGCATGGCGATTTGGCTTGGATAAAGACCGCATAGAAAAACTCGCAGAAATGACTTTGGAGCATCTTCGGGAACAAGCTGAAAGTAGCCGAGCAGTCATTCAATTGTTGCCGGTCTTCGTTCCAAGTGGCCTTGCCATGGGCACCTACGTGGAATTATTTCAACCTTGTATTCCGAGATGGACAAATGAAGACAGTGCCATTTAAAAAAGCATCAGATTTCGCCAATTACCTGGTTTTAGCCGAACAATTGATTCAGCTTGGCGCTCGTCCTCCCATCGTGAGTCAACTTTGTCGGTTGTCACGCCAACAGAGTATCGACTTGTATAAATCAGTAAAAGGATACCCGCCCAAACAAGGCATGCTTCCTCATGATCATCAATGGGTCATTCAGTCAACCAATCGCAATATTCACGCGTCGCTATTTTTAGGCATTCTCGATGATATTCGGCGGCGATTATCAATTCAGCATTCTTCAGCTCAGGCCTTGGTTGACGCCTATAGCATTTACAAAAACATCGCATCGAAAATATTAACCGAGCCAAAAGGAATATCTCCTGCAGCACAACAGTTCACGTTAGACATAAACAGAGCGTGGTCTTTAATGAGCATGCTCTTGGCCGGCGATTTGATATTCACTGTTTGCGCATATTGCAGCGCGCGCCACCTCAGCATGATTCACCCTGACGCAACCTTCAGCCAATGCCCAATATGCAATGTTTGGACCGATCGTTCAGGAAGACGACGCTGGGTTTCTGCAAAGTCAAAAAAACCAATTTGAACACATCCATTGCCGCCTCGAGACCATCCATTCGCTACTAAGGAGAAGTCGCATGCATATTACTGTCATTACAGCCACTGATTCCCAAATACCTCAGCCCTTACATGGCAAAAACCTGGCTCGTCTCGCACGCGAGTGCTTTGCCAATCATCAAATATTGACCATTGATTTTAAGGGCGTCCGCACAATTACCCAGGGATTCTGTCGGGAATTATTTTTTCCTCTGATTACTGAGTTTGGCGCCGATTTTTTGAAATCGAAACTCATGGTCATTAATTTGAATGACGCCAATGAAAAGCTGATGCAGTCTGCTTTTAAAAACTTGGACGACTATTTCGACAAACTTTCAGAGGTCAATCACCAAGGGTGCGACGAAGAGGTTTTCGATATGAACCAAACCTGGCTGATCAAGGCCAGGGAAATCGCGCGGGAAAATCCAGTATTGACGGAATTGGTGCTGGGAATTACGGATGACGCCATGCGAACAGCACTCGGTCATTTGTCTTTGGAGGACATTCAGTTTATCGCTCGCTCCAATTGGCTTTGCTTTACTCCACGGTTTTCCAGTCAGTTCCTGATGAACATCAATAAAGAACAGCCGCCGATAGTGGAAGCCATGCTTGGTTTAACCGGCTCAATCTGCTGAGAGGGTGGTCTATGCTGAAAAAATATCAACAGCAAACGTTAGCCATTGAACTGCTGAAACGCCATGCCAAGGTGAAAATCGTGCATCAAGTGACCGGCATTCCCATCAAGCCATTAAGACAAACCTATCGACAATTGCATGGACGTTCGCCCAGCCGAGGTTCAATCAAGTTTTCAACACGCGGGTTGACTGGAAGTAGGCGCAAATATAAAGACGTTACGCTGTTTGCGGTTTGCTATCGGGCGGCTGCAAGTAAGTTGGTCGATGATCAAATTCAAACAGTGATAACCGCATTTGACGCCTATAAACATTCCTACCCATTCGGAAACCTCGATTTTTCAGCGGCATGGGTTGTGTCTGAGGACATCAAGGATAAAAAAGTGCAGGTCTCAACATGTCCACATTGTCGTGCCTGGGTACTGTTGAACGCAAGAGAAGATCTGGTTGAACGCTGTGGCGTATGTAACAACTCTTTGTAATCAGGGTATCCAGTGAATATTGAATCCGAGCAAAATTCGACGGCAAAAGAAAAGGAATTCCTGAAAATTAACGACATGGTTGAAAAATTAGGTGTGACTCGGACCCAATTTTGGCGAATGAGGAAGGCTGGCGATGTTCCACCTCCAGTAATTCGAAATCCACAAATGTGGCTTGCAAGCCAAATTAAAGAATTTTATGAAAGGAGGGTAAAGAAAGAAGATGTCGGAACACTTTGATGCTTTAGAGATGCATTCAATCCTTGGTTGTCGTTGGGTGCCGTATGTTTTTCGATCAAGCACGAAATTTTTTTTCGGTTTTGAGTGAAAAACAAAGTGACCATAAAAGTGACCACGCAATAAAAAAGGGCTTAGATATTTCTATCTAAGCCCTTGATTTATTTGGCTCCCCCGGACGGGCTCGAACCGCCGACCTAGTGATTAACAGTCACCCGCTCTACCGACTGAGCTACAGGGGATTAATTCGGTAATACCAATACTCAAATGGCGCGCCCGGAGAGATTCGAACTCCCGACCGCACGGTTCGTAGCCGTGTACTCTATCCAGCTGAGCTACGGGCGCTTATTTGAGCCGCTTATTATCAATGATTTTAAAATAAATTACAACTTATTTTTATTTTAGTGGCGGAGAGAGAGGGATTCGAACCCTCGATGGGCTTTTGGCCCATACTCCCTTAGCAGGGGAGCGCCTTCGGCCTCTCGGCCATCTCTCCTAAAACTCTATCAACTCTCCGCGTTACTCGCTTCGGATTGCTCTTTCTTGATCCTCTCGTAGATTTCTTCCCTGTGAACCGAAACGTCCTTAGGGGCATTAACGCCGATACGAACCTGATTGCCTTTCACCCCGAGAACTGTAACAGTCACATCGTCACCAATCATCAAGGTCTCTCCCACTCTACGGGTCAAGATAAGCATACTATCTCCCTACATGTCCAATTGTGCTTTGTTACTGCAACATACTCGAATCGACAATTATAGTCTCTTTTTAAAAAAAGGAAAGCCTTATTACACCCCAGCTTGACGTCAATGCAGCTTAGAGTCTGTTTAAACGCTATCAGAACTGCGCATGGCGCGCGAGATATAAAAAGAGGCCGCCGTCTTCTTTGGGAAAGAAGCCGAGTAATGCACGGATTTATTCAAGCACAACAGAAGACATCTCCGGGACCGCGCTCAGTGAAGTGAGCAGGGAACACCAGTGATTACTATGCCTGGCTCAACGTCCGGCAAGATGGCGGCCACAAACGACACGATCCACAACCTGCCGAAAAAATGCGGCAGATTTTTACCAAAAATAAGCAGAGCTTTGGTTCGCGTCGTTTAGCGGCTCGCTCAAAGAAGCAAGGCTCTCGGACAGTCTTCTCTTCTAAACAGACGTGGCTCGCATCCGAGCACGAGTAAGCTACCCCAACCAAGCAGGCGGAAATGCGTCGTACATATTCTGCCACCCCGAATTCGTAGACTAGCCTGCGGCCGTTGAAGTCGGAATCGTATCTCGCTCAATACCCATACCCGAGATCTTGGATATTTTTTAATTCGCCGTTTTCGAACTCCAGAAGTTGCTGAAACTTCCTACGCCCGAAATTGTAGGTCCATTCCTCAATAACGACTTCTTCGAATTGATCGATTTCCAATGCACCGTAAGGATGGCGAAACCGTGTACCGCGCACGGCAGTGCGCTCTTCCACACCATCCGGCTCACCGCACTTCGCCAAAACATCGGCTTTGTGGTCACCAATTCGGACCAATTTATGCCCACAACGCATCGCCAGCGCATCAACGGACACAACAAGGCCTATCGACGACACTCCAACCAACACAAACGCGCGAATCAGCGGACTCAAGGACTTACCTGATAGCTTTGGACATAGTTGGTCCCTTTGCTACAGACGTTTCGACTGGTCGGCGACTCACAAGAAATATCGGAAAACTCCGCTTTCAATTCGCCCGGTTTATCGGGGACGAAATAAAAACGAAAATTCGGGTCCGCGCTAATTGCAATGTCGATCTTAGCGTTCAGCACCGGCTTGTCATTGAAACTGACCTTCAATTGGTCGACAAACTGCGATTTGCGGATGAAGCGAGTCACCTGATCCATCTGCATGCCGGTCAGATTCGGATGACTGATCATTAGTTGAGCCAAGGTCGGTTGCCCGGTTTGCACGCCTCCGTCCAAACGGAATTTAACCTTGCCGATCCGCTTAAGCGCTTCGTCCAAATCGGCTCCAATGGGTGCCGAACAGCCACCGCTGGCCTTGACGAACTTTTTAGTCATCGTGAACTTGCCGTCGCTGGTTTGTGCAACCGCGCGAATGTTGCTATAGGTATTGACCCTGACCCGCATCGCCAAATCGGCTTTACCGCTCTCCGGGAAGAACTCGAATTCGCCAACAAATGGAAACGGGTTCTTATCGACGAACAACCAAATTTTTTTGACGAACTTGTCTTTGGCCTGAGGAATCTTACTCGTGACTTTCAACGGCACGATCGCCGGATCCTCGGCACGATACGGCGCTTCCAGCTCGATAACGTCCGAGCTTTCTTCAATGCTCTTGCCCGCGAAAAACTGGTCTTTCAACACCGTATTCCAAGTCAGGTCGTCGCCTTCCGCGTGGACGCTAACCGACGAAATCAACAGAATCGACGCGGCCGCCAATCGAGATACATAATGCATGGTTTAAATCTCCCCAGGTAATCAATCAGTCTTCCCATTCCAGCTCGGCGAAAGCGATGGTAACGTTTTTGCGATGGAACTGTTCGAACAATTGCCAACGGCTTTTTGCGGCCAATCCAGCCGAAGACACCGCCTGCTCCAATGTTTTGCCCTGCTTGATCATCGCTCTTAGCTCGTCGGACAGTTCGGCCAAATACCGTTTTTCCGGCTGCATGGCCGCAGGCCAATCGTTAACCAGGCGACCATGTCCTGGAATCACCAAGCGATAGCGACGATGCTCCAATCTTTCCAATTCGGCTAGCCAGCCCCTGATACTGCCATCAATGACTGGAATATGCTCCAAAAACAACAAATCGGCTAGCCACATAGTGCCTGTGTTTTTATCGTACACGCTAAGATCGTTATCGGTGTGCGCCGTTGGATGAGCTGTCAGCACAAGGTCACGATTCCCGAGGTTCAAGGTCATCGTATCCTTGACCTGCAAGTCCGGGGGTATGATATTGTCTTGATTGACGTGGATGTCCAGCACCTCTTCAGCCCGACTCAGGTAATGCTCGCCGCGGGTCGCCATGGCCCGCGCCAGTTTGTGATGACCGACGAAACGCACGCCCGGTTCGTCCTTGAAGGCAAGGTTGCCGTAGATGTGATCGGGATGCACATGGGTGTTGATCACATAGCAAATCGGTTTATCGGTAAGTTGTTTGACCGCGTCGCGCAGGGCAATTCCCTGCCGAGGGCTACCACCGCTATCGATCACCGCCACGCATTTGTCGCCGACGATAAACCCGATATTGGCGATCTCGCCATGGTTGGCTCGATCCGGCCAATGGTGCGCGGACAAGTGTACGTAAACCCCTGGAGCAACTTCGCTAACCGACAACGGCGTTGCCGCCCAGACACACACGCTCGTCAGCCAGCCGAAAATCATCCAAATTATTCTCATCACTCACCTTGCACCGCTACTCGATTGAAAAACTCTGCCTCGGAAATGATATCCCGATTGTTTTCGACCCGATCCAAATAGACCAAACCCAACAAGTGATCGAATTCGTGCTGAAACACTCTGGCCGGAAAGTCACGCAACGCCAGGCGTTGAGAGGCGCCATAAACGTCGCGATACCGAACATCAATGGATTGATAACGCGGCACGAGCGCACGAATACCGGGTACGCTCAAACAGCCTTCCCAATCCTTGCGCATTTCGGCATTAAGTACTTCGAACCCAGGATTGACCATCACCAATGGCGCCATTTCCGGTGCCCGCGGATAACGCGGTGTCGGCCGCGACGCAATAATCAAAACTTGCAGCGACACCCCCAATTGTGGCGCGGCGATTCCCACACCGCCTTCGGCGAGCATTGCCGACTGCATTTCCTCTAATAATTCGTGGAACTCGCTACTGGAAAAATCATCAACAGGCTGCGCTTGCCGACGCAGCACTTCGGAACCCAGCAGTTGAATTTGCGTGATTGGTTTCATGTCAGAATCGAAATGTCCGAACGTTAGCTTAACCTGTTGAGCGCGCAGTATATCGCTAATAGAGCTCGCCAACCCGTCTTTACATTACCGGGCATTTTTGTGATATTACTAAATAAGCTTGCGCCGACAATGCGGGTTTTGACTTAACAACCGCTTAATATGTATCGACTTTTCCAGGAGACTATATGAAAAAAATCCATAAAACCCCGTTCGCTATCGCCATCGGCGCATCCCTGTTGCCAACCTTGGGTATGAATGCGGCACAAGCCGAGAGCAATCCGTTCGCTTTAACCGATCTAGGCTCAGGGTACATGCTCACTGCTGAAGCCAAACCCGACGCGGCGGCGGATAAAATGAAGGATGGCTCTTGCGGTGAAGGCAAATGTGGCGCCGCAATGATGAAGAAAACCCCCGACAAAACCGCTACCGAAGGCAAATGCGCCGGAAACAAACCTGCGGCATCCGGGGACAAAGCCGCCGAAGGCAAAAAAATGGAAGGTAATTGCGGCGCTAACATGAAATAACGCCGCTTCTAGCGCCCGCCCAAGTGCGCGGGCGCTTTACCCCCGAAAGGGGTCAGCTTTAGAAAATATTCCTTGAACTTTGGACTAAAATTTTTTCGGCTGAATCAAACTCATCGAAAAGCAACGCACTTGGTACTCCAAATTGCGCTCAATCAGCAATACCGGAAAAACAAACACCTTCCAGAACGTTTTTAGCGCATCGCTCAAACGGCAAAGCTTTCACCGCAACCACACGTGGCCTTGACGTTGGGATTCAAAAATTTAAAGGTTTCGTTAAAGCCTTCCCGAACGTAGTCCAGGACGATACCGTCCAATTTATCTAAATCAATACGCTTGACCAACAGTTTGACACCGAACTGATCGAAAACCAACTCGTCAGCCTCGGCTTGATCGGCATAATCCAACACATAGGCGTAGCCCGAACACCCCGAAGCCTTCACACCCAGCCGCAACCCTAGCCCAGAACCACGCTTCTCGAGCTGTTTGCGAATTTGTTTGGCGGCGTTTTCCGTGACTTGAACAGTCATAATTAGTACTCCCGATTCAATGCAAGCGCCGACTTTAAGCCGGCAATAAATTCGTCGATTTGCGCTTCGTTATTGTCTTTACCCAAGCTAACCCGAATCGCGGACCGGGCATACAACGGCTCGACAGCCATCGCAGTCAGCACCGGACTGATGACCTCGGAGCCAGCCGAACAGGCCGATCCGCTCGACACCGCGATATTGAGTTTGTCTAAATGCATCAGTAACATTTCGCCGTTGACGCCGGCGATGCCGAACTGAACAGTATTCGCGAGGCGGTCCGAGTGTTCGGCAAATATTTTGACGCCAGGGACCTTGCTTAATTCGGCCTCCAGACGCCGCCTAAGTTCCCGAACCCGCCCAATGCGCTGATCCAGTTCCTTTTTCGCCAGCTCGGCGGCCTTACCGAAACCGACTATCGCGGCAACGTTCTCGGTACCGGCTCGTCGCCCGGACTCCTGTTCGCCACCCCGCTGCCAAGCACGAAAGTGATAATCGGCGGCAACCACCAAGGCTCCACACCCCTTAGGCCCGTAGATTTTATGGCTGGAAAGACTCATTAACTTCACGCCCAATTTCCGAAACGAAATCGGCATCTTGCCGAGGGCCTGCACGGCGTCGGTATGAACCGCCACACCGCGCTCCGCCAATAGATCGGCAATCGTTGCCACCGGCTGGATTGCACCGGTTTCGTTATTGGCCAGCATCAGCGACGCCAAATCGCCGGATTGCCAAGTCATCGCCGTTATCGCATCGACTTTCACGGTGCCGCTAGCACTGACCGGCAAAACCTGCACATCACGAAACAGACGCCGGTGATGGTCGGCGTTTTCGAAGATCGACGGGTGTTCGATTGCAGAGATCGCCAAGCCGCACTCCCAAGCATTCACCAGCGCTAATGCGTTTGCCTCGGTGCCGCCGCTGGTAAAGACAATCTGGTCCGGCTCGGCATCCACCAAAGCAGCGACTTGATTTCTCGCACTGTCGATCGCGCTTCGTGCCATGCGTCCAAGCTTGTAAAGACTGGACGGATTGCCGTACATCGCATTCAGGTACGGCTGCATGGCTTCAGACACTCGTTCGTCGCAACGCGTGGTCGCGTTGTGATCGAAATAAATCATTAAGCGCTGAGTTTTTCCTTGATCGGCTGCATATCAATGACGTGCTCAACCTGCCGAGCTTGGCGTTTTGCGACTTCCCCGACCAGGTCACGCTCCAACAACTGGCCAAGGCTGATTTCCTTCAAATATTCGCGAATCTGCTCGCTGAGCCCCATCCACAAATCATGCGTCAGACAAGGCTGATCATTGTGACAATTTGCTTTGCCGCCGCACTTAGTGGAATCAACCGGCTCGTCGACCGCCTCAATGATGTCCGCGATATTGATTTCGCGAGCGTTGCGACTCAAGGTATAGCCGCCGCCTGGGCCACGCACGCCTTTGACCATTCCGGCCTTGCGCAAGCGCGCGAACAATTGTTCAAGGTAGGACAGCGAAATGGTTTGACGGGTCGCGATATCAGTCAGCGTCACCGGGTTGGACTGACTGTGGTACGCCAAATCCAACATCGCCGTCACTGCATAACGTCCTTTAGTAGTTAGCCGCATGGTAAACCCCTTACAAATTAATGATTATTGTAAACGCGACTATAAATAAACCCAGTAAAACGGTCAAGTATTCTACATAAGAATGCATTTTTGGCAGTCTACTCTCCGAAACTCAAGGCACATTTAATGAGGCTTGCTAGCCGAAACTTGATAACTGAAAGGCATAAAATCGTTGTCGTAAGCCAGCCATGAGAGAACTTTGGCTGCCAGGTTGATGATTACAACGAAAAACGGAATCACCAGAATCAATGGCATTAAAGGACTTTTCCTCGAAACCCAATCCCAGGCGACTTTGCTGATCGCGATGTTTGTGAGCAAACCGGCGGTCTCCATTGGCGTACCGACCGCTAAGCATTGTTCAACCACCAACCCGTAGCGTTGAAGAAGATTAGAAATACCGTGTCGGCTAAGCCGCGTAAAATCGCGTGGTTCGTCATGCAGTGGGTACAGAAAAGGCACTTGAATCAATAACCGACCGCCGGGCTTTAAAATCCTGGCGATTTCCTCAATCGCATGATCGACAGAATCCAAATGCTCTAGGACATCCAGCAACAACGCGACATCGACACTCTTTGTCGCAATCGGTAGCCGGCCGGCGTCGGCAAATATATCCGGTGCTGTTCGGTACCACTCCGTTGCGGTTTCAGGATAATCGAGCCCAACGTAATGGCAATTCCCCGGCAAAAATCGCTCGGGCCAACAACCGGCGCAACCGATATCCAACACAATGCCATCGCCCCCGAAGCCTTTCAACCACTCGATCAACTTGAGATTACGGCCACAAACCAACCACTGCGGATGCAGTGGCGTGTGCAAGAGGGGCTGCAATGCTTTCTTAATGTCTCTTAAAATCATTAAGACAAATCCTCAACACAGCCAAACAAAGGATCTTTCATTGCTGATCCTTGATTTCGCAAGCCTGCAAATTCGACGCGGCTTGTTCTCTACATTCGACACCGGAGGCGCGCAATCGCTCGCGCATTTCTTCCACCTGCTTATCCAATTGGTGAATGTGATCCAGCATCAGGTTGATGGCGTTC
Source organism: Methylomonas koyamae (assembly GCF_001644025.1). Lineage (GTDB taxonomy): Bacteria > Pseudomonadota > Gammaproteobacteria > Methylococcales > Methylomonadaceae > Methylomonas > Methylomonas koyamae_A. The sequence continues at coordinate 40,707 of NZ_LUUK01000177.1, read as the reverse complement.
GCGATCGGGTCCGGCATGTCGCCGGTCGCACCATAGGCATCGAAACCCATTTTCTGAGCCATCGCGTCGCGATTGGCCCGTTGCTTGGACTTCGAGTCAATCAAATGCGCCGGAATCCCAACCACGGTAACCCCCGGCGGCACCGACTTGACGACGACTGAATTAGAACCCACCCTGGCACCTTCGCCAATCTCAATCGGGCCTAGAACCTTGGCGCCAGCCCCAATCACTACGCCATTCGCCAAGGTCGGATGTCGCTTGCCCTTGCTCCAACTGGTGCCACCCAAGGTCACGCCGTGGTACAAAGTGCAGTCGTCACCGATCACCGCAGTCTCGCCGATTACCACGCCCATGCCGTGATCTATGAAAAACCGCCGCCCGATTTTCGCTCCAGGGTGAATTTCGATGCCGGTTAACCAGCGCGCCAAAAACGACAAATACCTGGCCAACCAGCGAAAACCGTTCAGCCACAGCCAATGGCCGCAGCGGTGGATCAACACCGCATGAAATCCCGGATAGGTCGTGACGACTTCGAAAACCGACTGCGCGGCGGGGTCGCGGGCGAACACACAGTGGATGTCTTCTTTGAGTCTGGCAAACATTGTGGGCTCACTTAGCGTTATGGTTTTGCGAGAAGCGCAAAATGCCTCTCAAGATATCCAACTCCTTGGTGTCGAGTTGGGCGCGGTTGAACAGGCGTCGCAAACGGCGCATGATGGATCTTGAGCGTTCAGGATGCAGGAATCCGATATCTGCCATCGTCTGCAACAGATGCTCGTAAAATCCTTCCATTTGTTCCGCGCTGGCCAGGGGCTCCTCTCCTTGATCGCCGACTCCACTCCGGTGTTGGCGTCCGGAGGCGACGTATAATTCATAGCAAGCGACTTGCACGGCCGCCGCGAGATTTAATGAACTGTAGTCCGGGTTACACGGAATCCTCAGCAAGTAATGGCAAAGATCCAGCTCCTGGTTCGTCAAACCGGAGTTTTCCCGGCCGAACACCAGCGCGACATTTTGATCGGCCGCCGCCGCTCCACCCCAGCGTTCGGCCATTTCCCTGGCTACCACGGTCGGCCAACTGATGGTTCTATCGCGCGCGCTGGCCCCCAACACCAATTGGCAGTCGGCTATCGCCTCGCTCAAGCCGGTGTAGACTTCGGCGCGCCGGAGCACGTCGTCGGCCCCCGAGGCTCTAGCCGTGGCATCCGCATGAGGGAAATATTTGGGGGCCACCAAGCGTAATTCAAACATTTCCATGTTTTTCATCGCTCGCGCCACGGCGCCAATATTGCCGGGATGCGAGGTTTCCACCAACACGACCTTAAAATTCGACAACAACATCCATTCCCCGGCCGACTAAAAAACCGGCGATTCTAACAAAACATTTGTTATTCTATCGCGGTTTTCCAACTGCTCATTACCAATCCGCTCCCATGCATCCGATGCTTAACATAGCCGTCCGCGCCGCGCGGAGTGCCGGCGATTTGATCCAACGCTCGTCGCAAAACATCGAGAAACTCGCTGTCAACCAAAAAAGCCGCAACGACTACGCCTCGGAAGTCGACCGAGCCGCCGAACAAGAAATCATTAAAATCATACGGGCTGCCTTCCCGGAGCACGCCATTCTGGCCGAGGAAAGCGGCGAGCACAAAGGTAACGATTACGTCTGGGTCATCGATCCGCTCGACGGCACCACCAATTATTTACACGGCTTTCCTCAGTACGCGGTGTCCATCGCGTTAAAAAACAAGAACAAGCTGGAATTGGGCGTGATTTACGACCCGGTTCGGGACGAGTTGTTTACCGCCGAACGCGGCGGCGGCGCGATGTTAAACAACCGGCGCATCCGCGTCACCAAACAAAATTCGATGCGCGGCGCGCTGATAGGCACCGGTTTTCCGTTTAAAACCATGGAAAATATAGAACCCTATCTGGGCATGTTTCGCGCCGTTTGCGCCGATTCTGCCGGTATCCGCCGCGCCGGCGCGGCCGCGCTGGACATGGCCTACGTGGCCTGCGGCCGCCTGGATGCGTATTGGGAAATCGGCGTCAAGGAATGGGACATCGCGGCCGGCGTGTTGCTGGTTCAGGAGGCCGGCGGCGTCGCGACCGACTTCTCCTTTAACGACAAATACTTACAATCCGGAAACATCATCACCGGCAATCCGAAGATGCACCAGTTGATGTACGCCGCGATCGAACCGCACGTGCCGCCGCACTTGAAATAGTACGAACTTCGGCAATTCACCTAGAATTGTTATCCCAAACTCTTTTTCATATACTAACCGGCTAACATTCATATACCAGAGGCCATCATGGAAAAACCTTTTATTCTGCACATGCTGACCACAGCCAAAAATTTGAGCCCGTTCGACGTCAATATGGCGATGGACGCCGGCTGGATTTCAGCAGTGCCTTATATCAATGTCGAACCGAGCGAAGTCAGAGGATTGGTTCAAGACGCGATATTTTCCCGCAGCCCGAAAGGCTTGTTGCGCACCGCGATTTTCATTGGCGGACGCGAAACCAAACAAGCAATGGATATGCTGAAAAGTGCGAAAAACTCCATGGTGCCGCCGTTTGAAGTCTCGGTATTCGCCGATCCTAGCGGCGCATTTACCACTGCCGCCGGCATGGTCGCCGCCGTCGAAAAAGAATTGGCGGACAAGTTCGATACCACGCTGGAAGGCAAAAATGTGCTGGCTCTGGGCGGCACGGGACCGGTCGGCCAAGCCGCCGCCGTAATTGCCGCGCAAGCCGGTGCCAACGTTCGGATCATTGGCCGGCAATTGGACCGGGCCGAACGCACCGCCGAACTATGCAGCGAAGAATTCGGCGACGGCAAGATCACAATCTCGGCGGGCGCCGACGCCGATAAAGCCGAATACATGCAGACCGCCGATGTAGTGTTTGCCACAGGCGCGGCCGGCATAGAATTGCTCAGCGCGGAATTGATTGCCAAAGCCCCGCAATTGAAAGTTGCCGCCGATGTGAACGCGGTACCCCCGGCCGGTATCGCCGGCGTCGACGCTTTCGACAACGGGAAACCGCTGGCCGGTTCTATCAGCGGAGCAGTCGGTATCGGCGCGCTGGCGATCGGCAACATCAAATACCAAGCGCAAAGCCGCTTATTGAAACGTATGTTGGAAAGCGATCAACCGTTGTTCCTGCACTTTGAACACGCGTTCGATGTCGCGCGCGAGTTCATTAAATCGACAAACTAACAGCGCTGGTCATCATGTCCGCCTATCACCAAGGGTAAGGTAACAATGCCGAAACGCAGCATACTCCACATGTTCGACCCGATGCCAAACAACAGCCCGTTTGACATCAACATGGCACTCGACGCGGGTTTTGATGTGCTAATGCCCTACTCCAACGTCAAACTGGAAAACATCCACAACCTGACGCAGGATGTGATCTTTTCCAGAGGACCGTCCGGCGTCAAGAAAACCGCGATTTTCATCGGTGGCCGAGACATGGGCATGGCGATCGATATGCTTCAAGCGTGCAAACCGGCGATGGTGCCGCCGTTTCAGGTATCGGTGTTTGCCGACCCTAGCGGCGCATGCACCACGGCGGCGGCCCTGGTGGCTTGTGTCGAAAAAGCCTTGAAAACCCAACACGGCAAGGAATTGAAAGATTGCAAAGCCCTGGTTTTCGGCGGCACCGGTCCGGTCGGCATTGCCACCGGCGTGTTGGCCTCAACCCACGGCGCCGAAACCGTACTGGTGGATCACTTGTCTGTGGACAGCGCTAAAGATGCCACCAAGCAGTACAATCGACGCTTCGGCGCAAAAATGACGGCTGCGGTGGCACGTAACGACGAAGAAAAGTCGGCGTTAATCGAAAGTGCCGATATCATCTTTTGTACAGCCAAGGCCGGAATCCGGGTAGTCAGCGCCAATGTGCTGGCCAACGCCAAGCAGTTGAAAGTCGCCGGAGACGTGAACGCGGTTCCACCATCCGGTATCGAAGGCGTTGCTCCCAACGATACTTCCGTACCACTTTCAGCTGCGGCGCAATCCGCTGGAGCGATTGGCGTCGGCGCGCTCGCGATCGGCAACATCAAATATCAGTTGCAAAGAGAGCTATTGAAGTTGCTCTTGGAATCCGAACAACCGGTCTTTCTCGACTTCCGGGATGCGTTCGATAAAGCGCGCGGCTTGGTCTGACCCCGGATTCCACTAATATTGGCAATCAAACGCCGTCCAAATAGTCATATTTGACGGCGAGCCTGGTCAGCTCCACATCGTTCTTGATTCCCAATTTACCGTACAAACGATAGCGGTAGGTATTGATCGTCTTGTCGTTGATTTTCAATAACGCCGACATTTCCTGAATACTTTTACCGCTCAGTATCAGGCGAGCCACCTCGGCTTCCCGAGAAGACAGTTGCAAAAAAGGTGATGGGTTGGCGCCTGGTAACAACTGAAACGCCAAATTACTGGCGACATCTTGACACAAGTAGCGCTTACCGGACGCCACCGCCTTAATCGCCGCCACCATCTCCGCTGTCGACGAGCCTTTGGAGACAAAACCGACCACTCCCAATTTCAGTAATTGTTGAGGAATCGGGCCATCGTTATGCACCGATACTCCAATGATTCTGATTTGCGGATTCGCTGCCAGAATACGTCGACACGCTTCAACGCCGCCCATTCCCGGCATATTGATATCCATCAGAATCACGTCGGGCGGATCCGTCTCAACTACTTTCAGCGCCTGCTCGCCGCAATTGCAGACCGCTACAACCGCAATGTCCGTTTCCGCCGACAACAACGCCTGAATACCGCTCCTAACCAACTCATGATCATCAACCAGCAAGACTTTAATCATTTTTCCCTTTCGTTCCCGGTGAGATTTTTTATTTTTTCAAGTTTCCCAAATTTCGGCGGTCGCGGCAATGCCAAGCCCCCTTACAGTGATCGCGAAATCGGCGAACCTTGTCGTCGTTCGCCAATTTAAACGTTAAAATAGACGATTTGTTAATTACTTCGAAGGCCGCCATGCGTACTAGCCAATTTCCCCTCAGCACCGTTAAAGAAACACCGGCCGACGCCGAAATTGCCAGCCACAAACTGATGATCCGGGCAGGATTGATTCGTAAACTGGCGGCGGGCATTTACACATGGCTACCGTTGGGCCTGCGCATTTTACGCAAGGTTGAACAAATTACCCGCGAGGAAATGAATAAATCCGGCGCGCTGGAGGTACTGATGCCGGCGTTGCAACCTGCGGAACTTTGGCAGGAAACCGGTCGCTGGGAAAAATACGGCCCGGAATTGGCGCGGATGAAAGACCGCCACGACCGGGATTTCTGCCTGGGCCCGACGCACGAGGAGATTATCACCGATCTGGCCCGCCACGAGTTGAAAAGCTACAAACAACTGCCGGTGACCTACTATCAAATCCAAACCAAATTTCGCGACGAAATCCGTCCGCGTTTCGGCGTGATGCGCTCCCGGGAATTCGTCATGAAGGACGCCTATTCCTTCCACCTGGATCAAACGTCCTTGCAGCAGACCTACGACGTGATGTACCAAACCTATACCAACATCTTCAACCGATTCGGCCTGAAATTCCGGGCCGTGATGGCCGATTCCGGCGCGATCGGCGGGGCAGTTTCTCATGAGTTCCACGTGCTGGCCGATTCCGGCGAGGATGCGATTGCCTTTTCGACCGAAAGCGAATACGCGGCGAATGTCGAAAAGGCCGAAACGATAAGACCCGCGCTGAACAGACCCGCACCCGAAAAAACATTCGAAAAAACGGCCACCCCCGGCAAGAAAACCATTGCCGAGGTCAGCGAGTTTCTGAGCGTGTCGCCGGAAAAGATCCTGAAAACATTGGTCGTAACTCATAAAGGTAACGAGTTGTTCGGCAATCCCAAAGACTTCCACTATTTAGTCTTGTTGCGCGGCGACCACGAACTGAACGAAATCAAATTGAACAAAATCATCGGCGCCTTCGACTTCGCCACCGATACCGTAATCGAAACCCATCTAGGCTGCCGGCCTGGGTATATCGGCCCGATTACCGAAGGTCACAAACTGTTTCCTGGGCCTATAACCGCCATCATTGCAGATTTCGCCGTCGAAAACCTTAGCGACTTCGTCTGCGGTGCAAACGAAGCCGGATTCCATTACACCGGCGTCAACTGGGAGCGCGACTGTCCGCTGAACGGCATCGAATTCCGCGACATTCGCCAAGTCGTCGACGGCGATCCCAGTCCGGACGGCAAGGGAACGCTGACCATAGCCCGGGGCATAGAAGTCGGCCACATCTTCCAGCTTGGCGGCAAATACAGCGAAGCCATGCAAGCCGCCGTGGTCAACGAAGCCGGCAAGAACCAAACGATAATAATGGGTTGCTACGGCATCGGAGTATCTCGGGTAGTCGCCGCCGCCATCGAGCAAGGCCACGACGAGCGCGGTATTATCTGGCCCAAGGAATTGGCGCCGTTTCAGGTCGCGATCTGTCCGATGAATATGTATAAATCCGACCGATTGCGCGATACCGTCGAACAAATCTACCAAGACTTGCTTGCGGCCGGCATCGAAGTCTTGTTGGACGACAGAAAAGTACGAGCCGGTTTCATGTTCTCGGACATGGAATTGATCGGTATTCCGCACCGTGTCGTCATCGGCGACCGCGGCCTGGATAGCGGCAGCGTCGAGTACCAAGGCCGAGGGGAAGCCGCGAGCCAGGATGTGGCGATGCGGGACCTCGTCGACTTTATCAAAGCCAAGCTGGCCTGAGTCCTACAAAAAAGGGCGCCGTCGCGCCCTTTTTCGGTGCCGACCGCCGCAAATACCACGGCGGTCCAATTGCTGAACCGCTATTTCATCAGCGTAAACATTACTTTGATCGCGCCGCATTTCGGACAACCCCAATCGTCCGGTACATCTTCCCAAAGGGTTCCTGGTGCAATGCCGCTTTTTGGATCACCCAGTTTTTCGTCATAAATGTGGCCGCAAGTTTTACACTTGTACCTTCTAAACTCTGCCATAAGTAAGTCCTCGTCTGTTTACGGTTATTCAAGTCCGGACATTCTAGCCCAAGCGACCGGCCGAAAAAACCTCGAAAACAACCCGGTTAAAACGCCACAAAACTCACCCAGCTTCCTAGCTAACTTCACACAAATTTTCGTGATGGTTTTTCTATCTCGAACTGTAAAACATATTTCCTTGGTCTTAGAACTGTAATTTGCATTGATTCACAAAAAGCGTTATAAAAATCCGGGGGGACATTAATTTTAAACAGAGGTACTAGATGAAAACGTTCAAACACACCATCCTCGTCACCGGACTCCTGATGACATCCCCGCTCGCCTTTGCTAACTCATGGGTAGGGACAGCCGATTACTCCCAGGCTGTCGGTAGCGACGGATTCGAAGATACTGTAGCTCAGTTCGACACCTATGATTTTGGCTTGGGAGTAGCCTTGGTTAAGTTTTCTCCTACATCCGCAACAACCGGTACCATGCAAGGCTGGTATCAATCAGCGGTTGTTTCGCACTCATTCGATTTTGGAACAGTCGCGGCGCCTAATCTTAATTCCACTGGTTCGGGATCGGGTTACGAATTGACCGCCATTGCGACGTTTTCAGGGAGCTACGTCAATAATGGCAGTACCCAAACGTTTACTATAGACACTGGTAACGTCGGCCTTTATTTCGACACAAATCCAGATTTTAATTTCACCACGGACTCTGGGTTCAGCAACGGGTCGGCTATCCTTTACGGTAGTATTGCGAGTGGCGAAGGAAGCGTCAAAATTACCGGCAACAATTCTGGCTCAGGATACCAGGACATGAGTCTTTCCTTCACAGGCGGACTTAACGGTTACGACCACAATGTGTATTCTCCAGACACCATAGCCGGGGGCGATGCAATCTTTACTATCAAAACCAAAGGCGTGTCTATCTTGACATCGATCAACAGTGTACAAGGCGAAAGCAAAGTTGGTGGGGCGTTATTTGCCTCAGACGGCAACCTACAGCTTACCGCCGTTCCAGTTCCAGCCGCAGTCTGGATGTTCGGTACCGGCTTGCTGGCTCTAATGGCCGGCGGCAAACGCAAACTCGCTTAATCCGCAAAACCAAAACCGCCGCCAGTTTCCAAATTAGGCGGCGGTTCCGGTTCTTAAAGGCTTTACCCAGAGCCGGCAAATTTCGAATAACCCTTCCCACTCGTCGCCAGTGACTTGGCCTTTGACGCGGGCGTCGGTTGCCGCGCAAGCCAACAGAATGGCTCGCAATTCGGCCGGTTTGATTCGAACCATGGCCTCTTGAACGCCTTGCTTACGTTTGTCCCAAACCTGGTATTTTTTGAAGGTCGCCTCGGACAATCCACCGACCTTGGCTTCGCTGTGAAGATGCCAAAGCAATCTCGCTTCGCGGCTAATCGCCCACAACACCACGGGAGCCGCGACGCCCTCCGCGCGCAATGCCTGCAATATTCTGACCGCGCGATTCAGCTTGCCCGCCGATAGCGCCTCGACCAACTTAAAGACATCGAAGCGCGAGCTGTCGGCGACATCGCCCTCGATTGCCGCTTTGTCTATCGTGACAGCCCCATGCAGTATGAAGAGTTTTTCGATTTCCTGAGCCGCCGCCAACAGGTTGCCCTCTACCCTGGACGCCAATAGTCTAACGGCCTCGCTGCTCAGATGCATCCCTCTGCGTTCGGCCCGACGTTGCAACCATTGCAAAAACTCTTGACCTTGCAGCGGCCAAACCTGCACCACGACGCCGATGTTTTCTAGGGCCTGAAACCACTGCGACTTCGATGAAGCCGCTTCCAGTTTCCCGGCGCTAATCAGTAAAATCGTATCGTCGGGGCGCTTCTTGCAATACTCGACCAAAACCTTGCCGCCCTCGATACCCGGCTTGGCGGACGGCAATCGCAAATCAATCAGTTTCTTGTCGGAGAATATCGACAGGGATTCCGCTTCGGCCATCAAAAGCGGCCACTCGTTACCGGTTTCCACCGACACCACTTCGCGAGTCGTATAGCCCGCCCGCCGAGCGGCGGCGCGGACCTCGTCGGCCGCCTCGCCCACCTGCAACGGCTCGTCGCCGCCGACCCAATAAACCGGCGCCAGATTTTTTTGCAATGCGCCGGCAAGCTGATCGACCTTCAAGCGCATCGCTATTTTTTCTGATTGTCGACGGCTATCCTGGCCCTAGCCAACAACATACGGGCGACTTGCTTGTACATCTCGGAGCGGATCAATTGTTCCTCGTTGGTCTTCGCCAAGATCGCGGTTTGGTCGTTGAAAAACTCGCGACTCATCTCGATGGTCTGCTCTTCCATCAACGGTTTTTCCTGGTTATCGTACATCTGGAAGCGCAAATAATATTCCAGCTCCGATTCGTTGGATTTACCGGTCGAGCCGATAGACAGAGTCCGGCGGCGCATGTCTTCCTTCAATACCTTAATCACGACGCCCGCATCGTTCGGCGAACCCACGATCTTACCTTTAGACGCGCGCACGATGGACTGCATCTGGTTTTGCAGCTGCGACGACGCGCCGAAGATGTAAACGTTCTTCATCGCTTCCGGCATATCGACCGAGCCACGTAAATGATAACCGCAGCCGGTCATACCCGCCGAGATCAGAAGAATGCCGGCCAACAGCCGAAAGCTGAACTTAAACAACGATATTCACCAATTTACCGGGCACAACGATCAGCTTTTTGATCGGTTTACCCTCCAAAAAGCGTTGCACGTTGGCATCCGCCAAAGCCAGCACCTCGACTTGCTCTTTAGTCGCCGCAGCCGCTACCGACAATTTGCCGCGCAGCTTGCCGTTGACCTGCACCACCATTTCGATGCTGTCCTGCACCAATGCCGATTCGTCGACGTCCGGCCATGAAGCGACGACGATGTCGCTATCGCGACCCAATTCGTTCCAAAGCTGTTGTGCCGCGTGAGGAATGATCGGCGCCAGCATCAACACGATCGCTTCCAATACTTCCTGACGCACCGCCCGACCGTTAACGCTGTCATCCTCGAATTTGTTCAGCGCATTGAGCAGCTCCATGTTCACGGCAATCGCGGTGTTGAAGGTGTGGCGGCGCGCCATGTCGTCGCCGACTTTTTGTAAAGCCTGATGCAACTGACGGCGCAGGGCTTTTTGATCTTCGTTTAGCGCGGCTTTGTCTAGGGCGATCGAAGGCAAGCCGGCTTCGACGTGCAGATACACTTGTCGCCACAAACGCTTCAGGAAGCGAAACGCGCCTTCGACGCCGGCGTCGTTCCATTCCAAGGATTGGTCCGGCGGCGATGTAAACATCGTATACAAGCGTACCGTGTCGGCGCCGTATTTGTCGATCAACACCTGCGGATCGACGCCGTTGTTCTTGGACTTGGACATCTTCTCGATCGCGCCGACCGTGACCGGCGAACCGTCTTCCAGCAATTTGGCGCCGACGATTTTGCCTTTGGCGTCGCGCTCGACTTCGATTTGGGTCAAGTTGAAATACTTTTTATGGCCGTGTTCGTCGTGCTGATAAAAGGTCTCGGCGACAACCATGCCTTGGGTCAGCAGGTTTTTGAACGGCTCGTCGCAGACGATCAAACCTTCATCGCGCAGCAATTTGGTGTAGAAGCGCGCATACAGCAAATGCAAGATTGCGTGCTCGATGCCGCCGATATAATGATCGACCGGCAACCAGTAGTTGGCGCGTTGATCCAGCATCGCGGTATCGCACTCTTGACTGGCGTAGCGGGCGAAGTACCAGGACGACTCCATGAAGGTATCGAAGGTATCGGTCTCGCGCCGCGCCGGTTTGCCGCATTTCGGGCAATCGGCATGCGGAAAGGTCGGATGCGCGGCCAGCGGCGATTGCGAGCCGTCCAGCACCACGTCGCGCGGCAGGGTTACCGGCAATTGCTCGTCCGGCACCGGCACAGTGCCGCAGTCGTCGCAGTAAATCACCGGAATCGGCGCGCCCCAGTAACGTTGGCGGGATACGCCCCAGTCGCGCAATCTGAAGTTGGTTTTACGCTCGCCTTTGTCGAGGCCTGCCAGTTTGGCGGCGATGGCGTCGAAGGCTTCTGCGAAATTCAAACCGTCGAATTCGCCGGAGTTTTTCAAGACGCCTTTGTCGGTAAAAGCCTTGTCGGCCACGCTGTCGTCGCTACCGTCGGCGGATGCTATGACTTCCTTGATCGCAATATCGTATTTCTTGGCGAATTCGTAGTCGCGCTGGTCATGAGCCGGCACCGACATCACCGCGCCGGTGCCGTAGCTCATCAACACGAAGTTGGCGATCCATATCGGCACCGATTCGCCAGTCAAAGGATGAATGGCTTGGTAACCGGAAGCGATACCGCGCTTTTCCATCGTCTCCATCGCCGCTTCCGAGGTTTCCATCTGCTTGCAGGATTCGATGAAGGCGGCGATGTCGGCATTGGTTTCGGCGGCTTTCAACGCGAGCGGGTGTTCCGCAGCGACCGCGACATAAGTCACGCCCATCACCGTGTCGGGCCGAGTGGTATAGATACGGATCGGCGACTCGAAACCCTCATCGGCGCTTGTTCCCGACAGCGCTCTACCTTCCGCATCCCTGCAGTCGACCGCAAAATCCATCTCCACGCCTTCGGAACGGCCTATCCAGTTGGCCTGCATCGTCCGCACCTGTTCGGGCCAGCCCGGCAATTTTTGCAAGTCGTCGAGCAGCTCCTGGGCGTAAGCGGTGATTTTCAAAAACCACTGCGAGATTTCCTTCTTCTCGACCGGCGTGTCGCAGCGCCAGCAGCAACCGTCGATGACCTGTTCGTTGGCCAGTACGGTTTGATCGTGCGGGCACCAGTTAACTGGCGCGGTTTTCTTATAAACCAGATCTTTTTCCAGCAAACGGATGAAGAACCACTGCTCCCAACGGTAATAGTCCGGATCGCAAGTCGCCAGCTCGCGGCTCCAGTCGTAACCGAAGCCCAAACGTTTGAGCTGATCGCGCATGTAGTCGATATTGGAATAGGTCCAATCGGCCGGATGCACCTTGTTCTGCATCGCGGCGTTTTCCGCCGGCAAGCCGAAGGCGTCCCAGCCCATCGGTTGCAACACATGTTTGCCTTGCATGCGCTGAAAGCGGCTGATGACGTCGCCTATCGTGTAATTGCGCACGTGGCCCATGTGCAGCTTGCCGCTGGGATAGGGAAACATCGACAGACAGTAATACTTTTCCTTGCCGGTGTTCTCGACAGCCGTGAAAACCCCGGATTTTTCCCACTCGGCTTGGACTTTTTGTTCGATGGCCGTGGGGTTGTAATGCTCTTCCATCCTGTTCGTCTTATGCTATAAAAAGGCGCTAGAATACCTTAGAGGCGGGTAAATCCAAAGCCTCAAATCACTATAACAACCGGGAGCAACCATGGGCGAAAGCAAACTGACCAAAGCGTACGACGATCTGATGGGCCATCTCTACGAAGCAATGGACGATACCCTGCATACGGTCGCCGACGCATTGGAAATCGCCAAGGAAAAAACCAGCGAACTGGGCGGCCATACCCAAGAGGAAATCAATAAAATCGCCGATTACGTGATGCGCGACGTCGAACACGTCGCCGCCTCGCCGCAACGGGAAGACCGAAACGACTCATGGTCGGAGTGGCTAAAGTTCGACCTCGAGCTGATCGAAAACTTCGCGCTCGACGCCTTTATGAGCATCGCCGACAAAACCCGCGTCAAACTGGCGGCGCTGGAAATGGAAGCCAAGCAATACCACCCCTATCAAAGCGGCGACGTCACCGGCCCCGGCACCTTCGTCTGCGATGCCTGCGGCAAGCAAATCGCCTTCAAATCGACCAGCGTGCTGCCCGATTGTCCCGAATGCAAGGGCACCCGGTTCTCACGCTGTTGATATTACAAGCGTTAACCTTATAATGCGGGCTTTTATTTGCTAACTGTCGAGGGTAATCATGCGCAGGGTGATTTTCAATCAGAAGGGCGGCGTGGGCAAATCCACGATCACCTGCAATCTCGCGGCCATCAGCGCCGTGGAAGGCAAAAAAACCCTGGTCATCGACCTCGACATTCAGGGCAACTCCACACAGTATCTGCTGGGCGCCAAAGTCGGCGACCCGGATAAGACTATCGCTCATTTCTTTAAAGACAATCTGGGACTGGGCCTATTCGGCGGCGGCAAGGAAGGCCTGGAAAGCGCGATACACGAAACCCCGTTTCCGAACCTGTATGTCATCCCCTCTCATCCGGATCTGGAAGCATTGCAAGGCCGCTTGGAATCGCGTTACAAAATCTTCAAGTTGAAGGAAGCGCTGGAAAAGCTGGAAGGCTTCGAACATATTTATATCGATACGCCGCCGGTGTTGAATTTTTACAGCCAATCCGCGCTGATCGCGGCCGAAAAATGCCTGATTCCGTTCGATTGCGACACCTTCGCCCGTGAAGCGCTGTACACCTTGATGCGGGCGATCGCCGAGGTCAAGGCCGACCACAACGACAAATTGGAAATCGAAGGCATCGTGGTCAACCAATACCAAAAACAAGCCAACCTGCCCCGCCAGCTCGTCGAGGAATTGATCGCCGAAGGTCTGCCGGTGTTGGAAACCAAGATATCGACCTCGGTCAAAGTCCGCGAATCGCACTCGGACGCCCAACCATTAATCCATTACGCGCCCAGCCATAAATTAACCGAAGAGTATCGGGCGCTGCATAGTGAAATTCATAAATAAGCCGGCGCTCAACAAAAAAAGCCTCGTTTAACCGAGGCTTTTTTGCTTGCTAACAGCGGGTTTACGACAGGCGATCAAGCCTTGCGACGCGCGCCGCCGAGCAGACCAATCAGAGCCGAACCGAACAGCCAAACCGCGCCCGGCACCGGTACCGCCGCAATTTCACTGCCCGATACGGTAACCATATCAAAGCGCCAGGTACCGGCGGCCCCGTAGGTTTTGGTCGCATCGGATGCCAGATAGCCAGTGCCGCCCGGCGCGAATGCCGCGACGATACGCACACCAAAAAGAGGATTATCGGCAACGCCAGCGATTGCGCTGAAATCCACGCTACGGCCGTTAAACCAAGTGTCGCCGGCATTGCCGTCGAATTGAGCAACATCGTTCCAGATAGAACCGTCCAGGGTGTATTGCACTTGTTCGTAACGAGAGCTGGTGTTGCTATGCCGCAGATCGTAGCTGACCGTAATATTCTCGAAGCCCAGCGTGCTTACCAAGTATTGCGTGCCGCGGGTTTTGTTGCCGACCGATTGCGCTGCGTAGCCGGTGGTTTGCCAGCCGCTATCGTCACCGCTCGACGGGTCCGACGAGCCGCCGCTGGCATCGCCACTGCTAAAACTGCCGGTGACGCCCAACAATGTCGCGCCGCCAATACCGACTGCGGGCGTGGTAACACCGGTCCCGGTGGCAGCGTCGGCCGGATCGGAATTGAAATTCCACTGGGTCATCACCGCGGCTTCGGCGCTGGGGCCAACCGATAATGCGCCGAGCACGGCCATCATTTTGAATCCAAATTTCATATCGTTTCTCTGCTTGAAATGCCGGCCAATTCCCGGCTATCCACCTGAAGGCACGGATCACCGGGTAGCGACCGGAGTGTTAACGGGCGGTGGAGATTAAGACTGAGCGGGCCTCCCTGCCCGCTCACGAGAATCAGCCCCGGCGGCGCAAGCCGATCAGGCCTGCGATGGCCGAACCGAACAACCAAACCGCGCCAGGAACCGGCACCGCGTTGATTTGCATCGTACGGTCCACGCCGCTGGCTGGATGTTGAATGTTGACGTACGCAACATTCGGGTTGAACTTATCGAAATACAAACCGGTAAACTCGGAACCCGTAGTACCGTTCGACGCCCAACGCGCCAAGCCTTCGCCGGCATCCAGCAAATCGCCGTCCTTGTTGATGTCCTTAGCGAACCAGATATCGTCATCCACCGCGCCATCGCGATCTTCGATGATATAGATATTTCCCTCGGCGTCGATCGCCAGATTGTCGGCATTCCGCAAGCCACCGCCGACTGCTAAACCGGTCGCCAAATCGATAGTGTTGGAATCGGCAAACAAGCTCAACGACTGTGTCGCCACGTTGAAATTGTAAATGCGGCTACGGCCGTCGGTGGTATTCGCGTTGGTATCGGAATCGGTGGTCGTGAAGTAGATCAACTGATTTCCGCCCAAGTTTTGAAATTCCAAGTCCTCGGGACGATTGAAGCCGGTCGCCAATACATCGTTATCGTCGGCGGAAGCGCGGCCGTCGATGGTGCCGTCGCTGGCCAATACCGACACGCCGGCCAGAACGCCGCCGTTGACATCGGTGATCGCTTCCCAAGAGAACGCTCCGGTAATCGCTGGTCCGTTATTGCCTTCGAATTGTCCGCCGACACCGACCTTCATGACGAAGGTTTGACCAGCCGAGAAGAAATCGTCGCCGTTATCGGCAAGCGGGTTGGCTGAAACATATTTGTAGATCGATCCGCCATTCAACTCGTCGACGAAATACAGGTTGTTGCCGTTATCGAACGCCAAACCTTCGTGAGATACGCGGGGCAGAATGCTACGTTGCACGAAGGTGCCGCCGTTTGCTGTCGCGGTGGTCGGATTAGTTACTTCGAATAAGCGACCTTTACTGCTGCCACTTCCCCAAGACTCCTCGGCGGTCAAATAGCCACCCCACGGCGCCCAACGAGATGCATCGCCGGAGACAAAATCCTGGGTTCCGGACGCCACGATGGTGGTGGTACGCGTGTTGTAGTTCGCATCGTGCAAATCGATACGTTGCACCCCGCCCGCGCCGGTTTCGAACGGCATGAACAAATATCGGCCGGCGTTCGGGCCGGTTTCGTTGGCGGTAATCATGTCCCAGTTGCCGCTATTGCTCTGGCCTTGCGCCAGTTGCGTCGAACGGTCGGCAATCGAAACCTGGGTAAAGTTAGGGCTAGACAACGTAATCGGTGACGCCTCGTTAGCGGCAGGGCCAGCGGAAGCGGTCAACGGCGTAAAATTATCGAACGCCGTTTCCGCGGCGTTAGCCGCAAGCGGCGATATCAGAGACGCCACGGCAGCAGCGATCAGGGTCAATCTAAACTCTTTCATAATCAAATTCCTTTAGTGCGGGTCGTTGGTTTTTTTCAAAAAGCAAGAGGCGGCCTGTCGCCCTTGCGGAAAAGATGTTAACCAGCACACAAGAAATTCAAGTTTCAGTTCGGTTAAGATTTGATGAAACGTATTACACCACCCTTGCCAAAACGCTAATCCGGTCTAACGAACCAAATACTCCCATTGCACCTCGAAAGTAGCGGTTTAACCAAGCTCGCGGTGTGCCGAATCTACGACAGACCGCCAACCGCCCTCCCCTGATTACCGAACTCATCCATTTAATGCTCGTGATGATGGCCGCCTTTCAGCGTCGGTAAGATCGATTTGACAAAAGGATCGCCCTCCTTATCGCCGAGATCGGCATAGTCTGTGTGTCCGTAGTCCTCGTCGCGCAGTTCCGGCCAGGGCGCTTGTCCAGTCGGGTATAGTGCCGCCAAACGGGTGACTAACAGATGACCGCGCTCCTGGCGTCGAATCAGTGCCGGCAGTTGTTCCCGGTTCAACCACAAAAGTTCTTCGATTTCGCCCTGACCCGACCGGTATCGCAAGGCGACCCGTCCCAGCGCGGATTCCTCGCCGTCCGCCTGTAAGCCACCGAGCTCGGCGGGACTAAGCAAGGTGGCGACCGCCCGCCAATCGGGCACCGCCGCCAGGGCTTTCAAATCGCCCGGCTGATAGTCGATGGTTTGGCGTTGACCGTGGAATACTTTTTGATAAGCGATGTCGCCGCCGGCCAGCCGTCGCCAAACTTCGCCGCTGTCGTCGCTCAGATTGTGGGTTTCCACCCGATCAGCGTGGCGGACAAAACGCCAACGATACACTCGCGTCGTCTCGTCACCGTGCGTGTCGGTTTCGAGTACTTCGGTTTCGAATTCGGCCGCCAGCGGCGGCATCGCCTCCACCGCCTGAATTTGCAAAGGGCTCGGCAACTGGGATTGACATGCGGTCAAGCTCATCAGCAAAACCGAGCAAACGGAAAATACGGTTTTCAACATCGGTACTCCAAACATAAAAAAGGGGCGCCGGTTGGCGCCCCTACAACGCAGTCAACCAACGCTTACTGGCCGACAGGCAATTTCAGCGCCCGCGCCATCACGTGGTAGATGTAGCTCTGTTCTTGCACACCATGGAACAGATGAGCTTTCGGGCCGTAAGCGTAAATCGCAACGTCCTCGCCGGCATGGGTTTCGCTAGCCATCGGTATCGCGGCTTCCTGCAAGAAGTCCGGATGCGATGTATCGACGTCTGTCAAATCCGGGCGGGGGTTGGGACCACGGTAGCCGGGGCCGTTGGCGTAACCCAGCGTCGTATAAGGTAAACCGTTGCTGTCCTTGGCGAAGACCGTCGCGCCCGGTTCCTTGACCAATCCGGTAATTGGATTGCCGCGTCCCGGATAGCCGGCGATGGTAAAGGTGTGGCTATGGTCAGCGGTGACGACGATGAGCGTATCCTTGGCGTCGGTTTTTTCGACGGCCTTGCGCACCGCATTGGATAACTCGACGGTATCCGCCAGCGCCCGGTAAGCGTTACCGGCGTGGTGAGCGTGGTCAATACGGCCGGCCTCCACCATCAGCACGTAACCTTTACGGTTTTTCGACAGAATATCGATGGCTTTTTCGGTCATTTCGGTTAGCGAAGGTTCGCCACCGGTGTCGTTGGCTCGATCGGTTTCGTACTCCATGTGCGAACGTTCAAACAGCCCCAACAGATGATCGGTGCTTTTCGCGTCCACCGCATCGAAACCGGTTTTATCGTAAACATAAGCGGATTTGGCGTAGTGGCTCAGCCATTGCTGAGTCAGATCCAAGCCGTCCTTGCGACCGCCCTTGCTGGCGGTGTCTTCCGGGTCGGTCTGGGTATTGGGTAGGAACATGCTACGACCGCCGCCCATCGCGACTTCCAGGCCGTCGCCGTAGCTGAAATTGACCAATTGCTTGGCAATATCGCTGACAGTGGCGTCGGCCGGCATTTGCGCGTCGGACTCCCAATCCCGCTCGGACGTGTGCGCATAGCAAGCAGCCGGAGTAGCGTGGGTAATCCGAGCCGTCGAGACGATACCGGTGGACAGGCCGCGCTCCTCGGCCTGCTCCAACAGGGTTTTGACTTTGTATTGGTTAACGACTTCCGCGCTTCTCTCCTTACGCGCGACTTCCATGCTGACCGACAACTCACCGTCGTTGGTCTTGACGCCGGTGATCATCGCGGTCATTGTCGGCGCCGAGTCGGAAGTTTGCTGATTGACACTGTAGGTTTTCGACAAAGCCATGTAGGGCGCTTTTTCGAAACTCAGCAGATTTTCCTCGCCACCGCGATTGTCGGCCTTACCTTGGCCTTCGAAAATGCGGGCCGCGGTCACGGTCGAGATGCCCATGCCGTCGCCGACAAACAGAATTACGTTCTTGGCGTGACGATCGATCGGTTGCAGGTCTTCGGCGACGCGAATGCTGTGCTGGCCGTTTTGCCGCCAATAGTCGGCATTTTCGACCGTGGTTTCGGCGACCGCCGCGACGGATAGAGTCAACAACGCGGCTGCCAGACCGGCCGACAGCAACGATAAAGGGTGGGGGTTGCGCATGGAATGTCCTCGGGGGCGAATAGCGGCGCCTCGCCTAGCGCCTTGGTTTTTGGAAGCGGCGAATCGGTTAACGTCCGCCAGCCTAAAGCCGGAATGAGAAAGTACCGTGACAGACTGGTTACGGTTTTATGACAAGCCACCCTATCTTTAGCGCCCCCACCCCAGCCACTAACACCGCCAACACCCATACGTCCCCGAAGCGCGCGTAGGGCGTGACGCCGCGCATCGGCACGATGTCGGCGGTCACTGTGGTAGCGGTAAAGCTCGGCGCGACGGAGAGTATGCGGCCGTCGGGGCCGACGAAGCCGGTCACGCCGGTGTTGGTGGCTCGGACCAAATAGCGGCCGGTTTCCAGGGCTCGCATCCGCGCCATTTGCAGGTGCTGATACGGTTGAGCGGAATCGCCGAACCATGCGTCGTTGGTCAGATTGACGATGTAGGCGGCGTCGGCGATTTGGCGGGCTACCAATTCGCCGAAGGCGTCTTCGTAGCAAATGGTGGTCACAAATCGATAGCCGCCGGCCGACAGCAATGGCTGGCGGTCGGCGCCGGCGGCAAAGTCGCCGAGCGGTATCGCCATTAGGTCCAAGATCCAGCCGGACAGGGGTTGTAGCGGCAAATACTCGCCGAACGGCAGTAAATGATGTTTATGATAGAGCTGCTGGTTCTCGCCCAAGGCCAGCACGCTATTGTAATAGTGTTTTCCCTGTCCGCCGCTGGGCAGTCCCAACACCAGTTCGGTGCCGTGGCGCAGCGCATCGGCGCGCAAGGGCTCGATAAATTCCGCTTGCACTTCGTTTAAAAAGGCCGGCACCGCTGTTTCCGGCCAAATCACCACGTCCGAATCCCAATGCGCTTCGGTTAAATCCCGGTAGAGGCTCAAAGTGCCGGCGCGTTGATCGATGTCCCATTTTCGATCCTGGCCGACATTGCCTTGCACCAAAGTCACCTTAAACGGCGCGCCGGCCGGCTCGGTCCAGGCCACGCCGCGCAAAACCGCTCCACCCGACCACATCAGCAATACCACCGGCAAACCTCGCCGCCAAGGGATCGTCCCGGCAACGATCTCCACCCAGGCGAACGCCGACAGCGCGAGCAAAAACCCCACGCCGTAGACGCCGACGATCGGCGCGTAGCCGGCCAACGGCGTATCCGACTGCGCATAGCCTATCAACAACCAAGGAAAGCCGTTTAGCAAGCAGTCGCCGCGCAAATATTCGACCACGACCCACACCGCCGCGAATAGCGTCGCTCGGCTCCATGCCTTGGCACCGGCGTTGAACTTGACCGCTAGGTAGCCCGCCAAGGCCGGAAAAACCGCCCACGCCCCGATTAACAAGCCGGTCAACGCCGTAGCGGCGGCGGGTTCGGCGTCACCGAAATCGTGGATACTGATGTAAACCCACCACAGACCGCTACCAAACAGACCTAGACCGAATCCGTAACCCAGTACGGCGGCACGCTTCGCGGATCGGTCCAGCCAAGTCCAGTACAGTAAAGCCAGCGCCGGCAAGGCCAGCCAGGGCAGATCGTAGGGAGAAAACGCCAAGGTCAGCGCCGCGCCGGCCGTCGGCGCGATCAAGTAGGCGGTCCATCGGGGAAGTTGGGACATGGAATGGGTTTCGACGCAAATGGAGGCCATTGTATGCGGCGAACCTCGCCTCGCAAAATTGCCGCGCCGCGAACCGTCAAGCTAAGCTAAACTTGGAAATATTTCGTCATAGCTCCGTCGGCCGATTCATGCCCACCCAAACTTCGCTGCCGTTTCCGCTCGAATCCGAATCGGCAACCACCTGGTTGCAATCGCTCAGTTCGCTGCCGCCCGCTAACGCTGCGAATCGCCTCAACCAAGCCTGGAAGACCTTGAGTACTTCGCCGCTAAGCGGCGACAACCCGCTGGCAACCATGATCGGTATGACCCCGCCCACGCTGCATCTGGCGCAAGGCTTGGCCGTTTTTGCCCGCGCCGAATGGCCGGCGAACGCCAAATCCTGCAAGGCCGCCAAACTGGCGATACAACTGTTTCGCCACGCCAGCTTGGCTTTTGCTCGGCTCGCGTCCGGTTTGAGCGACGATGCGGAACGCGGCCGGGTAGCGATGTTTTATGCGCTGCAATTGGCCGGCTTTTGCCTGCGAACCGGCGCCCGCTTTTACGAAGCGCCGTCGGCAAGTTTGTGGAAAAAATCCGCGCAATTGTATGTGCTCGCCGAAAAACAACGCTGGCTGAATCAAGCAATTTCCGTCAAAGTCGCGGATTTTAAAAACGCCGGCACACTGGACGCCGTATTCAAACGCAATCTGCTATTCACACTTTGCGCTCCCAACCGTTACTCCGAAACCGAAATTGATCAGCTGTTCCAATTTGCCGGACAGACTCAGCATTTACTGCAATTCAACCGCCACGATGTCGGCGATTTCGACTTTTATTGGGAATTGACCGACAGCGAACCCAAACCGCGCAGGCATCCGAAATGGCCGTTACCCAAGGACTCGCTGGCGATCTCCACCCAGCGCTTGGGGCGAGCCTTGCAACAAGGCGAAATCAGCGTCGACATGGCGGTCGCCACCCGCAATCGCTTGGCTCAGCATTTATTGGGCTACGACCAGATCTTTTCGTCGCTCACCATCGGCCCCGCTCAGCCCGCCCGGCTATTGACCGGTTTCGCCGCGGTGAGCGGCTATCTGCAGGGCGAAGACAGGCTCTCCAAAATCATGCGCTTAAGCGAGCAAAATCATGGCAGCCGTGCCACATTGCACAATATGACGCTGATGCCGCTGGAACACGAGAAAAGCTTTTTCAACCAATCGCCGAAGTCGAACGGCGCCGGCCATCTGGACAGCTTCGAAGTTCGCCTGCTGCGTTCGACCAGCAAGCAATTCCTGGTGGCGGAAAGCACGACCGGCAGCTTCGGCAACGGCGATATCGCCTTACTGTATCGCGAGCAACTCGCCGCCAAATTGGTGATCATCCGCCAACAAACGCTTTTCGAGGATGCCAGCTTGTTGCTGCTGGAACCGATACCCGGAAAAATCGAACCTTACGCGATCGACAACCCACTGGGCAGACAGCAATGCGCTTTATTGATCGACGCCGAAAGCGCGTCTGCGGAAATCATCCTGCCGCCCGGCAAATACGGCACCCAAACAGACATCGCGCTGGCTCATTTCAAATCCGTGACACTGCTAGCCTGCGTGGAGCACAATCCGTGGTTTAACCGTTTCAAGATTCGGGTCGGTTCGTAATCCCGTTGGGGACGTGAGCGGCGGCCACCTGATGCAGCACCGCCGAGTCGCAATGGCCTTTTTGGTCGTCGAAGAAAATATCGGCGCCGAAGGCTTTCAAAAACGCCCCCTTGGGCATTCCGCCGAGGAACAAGGCCTCGTCTATCCGAATTTCCCAGGCGCGCAAGGTCCGCACCACCCGTTCGTGGGCGGGCGCGGCCCGCGCGGTCACCAGCGCGGTGCGGATCGGCGCGGTTTCCGGACCGAAATGGGTCTGTATCCGGTGCAGGGCGCTTAAAAACGCTTTGAGCGGCCCGCCCGGTAGCGGCGTATGGGCTTCGTTACGTTCGTTGGCCGCGAATGCCGCCAAGCCGTGTTGCTGGTAGATGCGCTCCGAATCGTCGGAAAACAAGACCGCGTCGCCGTCGAACGCGATCCGCAATTGCGAGGTCGGATTGCTGGCCGCGCCGGATACGATGGTCGCCGCCGGACAACCGGCATCCAGCGCCTTGCGCACGTCGTCGCCATTCGCGGATAAAAACAAATGAGCGCCGAACGCCGGAATATAGGCGTATGGGGAGACGCCGCTGGTGAAGGCGGCCCGGGTGATGTTGAGTTGATGATGGGCGATGCTGTTAAATATCCGCAACCCGGTATCGGCGCTGTTTTGCGACAGCAAGATAATTTCCACCAGCGGTTCGTCCGGGAAAGCCAGGTTCAGATCGAGAAACTTTTTAACCAACGCGAATCCGAAACCCGGCTCGAGAATTTCGTTCTCGTGTTCGATCTGATAGCGGCAAAAAGCTTCCTTGCCTTGGGTTTCGAAAATCCGATGCGACTCGTCGAGATCGAACAAGGCGCGAGACGATACCGCGACAACCAGTTTTTGGTTGGGTTTTTCAGCCGGCATGCCGCTCAATCCTTGACCTTGAACACGCTAACCGCGTCCAGATTCAAGGTTTTCTTGACCTTGGCGGCATAGGCGGCCGCCTCGTATTGGCTGGGGAAGCCGTCAACGCTCAGCCGGTACCAGGTTTCGCCCTTGGCCTCGCTTTTCGCGACCTTGGCCGGAACGCCCTTGCCGGCGAATTCCTCGGCTTTACGCTTGGCATACCAATCCTGCTTGAATGCGGTCAAATTGACCGCCCAATTTTCAGGAACAGGTTCCGGCTTTTTCTTCTCGGGCTTGACCGTCGGCGTCGCGGCGGCGAGCGGGCGAGCTTTTTCCAACGCGCCGACTTTAGACTGCAAGGCTTCGATCGCGGCGCCGATTTGCATGTCGCGATTGCCCAGTTCGGCCAACTGCTTGCCGACGTCGCCACCGACCGCCTGTCCTCCGCCACCGCCCTGGGCTTTTTTCAGTTCCGCGATCTGGGCGGTCAACACGCCATTTCCGACCGACAATTCGTCCAACTGCTTGCGCAGCATTTCCTGGTCGGCGGCGTTGGCGGCCGGGGCATTAACGACTTGCTCCTGCAATTTGCCGATGATCGTCACCAACTCGCCGACTTGCGACTTGGCGATCATGCCTTGTATGCCCAAACCGGTACCCAGCAGTAGCGCCAACGCCGCCACGCCGTTGGCGACGTAGGCCGCGACCGGTTTTTTGTTCGCGACCGCGTCCAAGCCTCGTTTGGTTTTCTTCTGCTCGGTCTGCAAACCGTCGACAGTTTCCAGACAGGTCGCCAATTGGGCTTTTTCAGCCTTTTCCAGAATATCCGCCTTGATCTGGCGCTGGTGGCGTTTTAATTCATCGATTTGGTGGGTCAGCGCCGCGATTTCGGCACTGTGATCCACCATTTGGATTACCGGCGCCGGGGCAACCACCGGGACCGGCTCAGGCGAGGGAGGCACGGGTATCGAATCGGCCGGCGGTGCTTGGGCGGCGGTCTGCGACTCGAATTCGTCGTCATCGCCCGACGGTTCGGCGAGCGGGGCGTCCTCGGCACTCGCCGAGCCCAACGCGAACCCTGCCGCCAGATCGGCGACATCGTCGTCGCCAAACTCGTCGATCACGATAGGCGCGGCTTCCGGTTCGGCTTCGATGGGTTTGACATACTCGTCGTCCGCCGAAATGTCGAAATCGGCCGTCAAAAATTCGGCGTTGCCAGCCGGTGCTCCAGTGTCCGAAAACTCGTCGATCTCTCGCATGGCGTCCAATTCGTCCCGTTCGTCACTTACCACTAATTCAGGCGTTTCGCCGACTTCGAATTCGTCGTCGATGGCCGCGATAGCCCGGTCGGCGACATCCGGTTCCGGAAACGGCTCGACATCCAGTTCCAATTCTTCCAACTTGGCCTCAACCCCGACATCGACCAAATCGGCGAATTCGTCGTCCAGCATTTGTTCGTGCTTGGGATTGATGTCGATGGCTGCGTCGAACTCGTCGCCCAACTTTGCGGCGGCGAGATCCAGATCCGGCTGAGCTTGCTCGGCCGCCAGCAAGGCGTCGATGTCGGCAAATTCGTCGCGTTCCGCCGCAGCCGAGTCGGCCACCACTTCGTGATCGACCAACAAGCGATCGATCGCTTCGTCGTCGTCGATCAAACCGACCTGCTCGGACGCGGTTTCGCCGATATTGAGCATCGCGTCCAAATCGTCGGCAAACGCATCCAGGGTTTTCTTGGGCTTTTTAGTCGTCGGCTCGGCCATTTCGGTTTTTCTCCGTATTCAGAGGTTCAACGCCCGCGCCGCCGCGGCCGGTCACGCCGATTCATTTGACAGCGGTGACCAGCGCATTGACGTCCAGGCGATGCGTCAACGTCAGTTCGCGAAACCCGATTTCGGCCATCTGCCTGAGCGCCAAGCCTTCGCGCATGATGTGATCCTCGGATTCGTCGCTGAACAGGTGAATGATCCAGTGTTCCAGCAAATCCAGGCGGTTAATACCGGTCAAGGTCTCGAAATATCCGGCCACCTCGCGCTGGGTATTGCGGGTATGCGCCGGAATGTCGTCCAAGGCGTAACGGTCGCCGCAAACGAATCGGCCATCGTTTTTCAGAACCCGGTAAATTTCCACCAATACATCGCGGCGGTAATCGCATTGAAAATTATGCAAGGTATATGCCGATGCCACGACATCGACACTGGCCGTCGCCAACCCGCGCAATGCGGTCAAGGCGTCGTCGCCACAAAACGCCAGACGGCCCAGGTCGGCCCAGTGACTCAAGCTTTCGCGGGCTTGCGCTTGCATCGTCGGCTCGTTGTCTACGCTAAATACCGTCAAATTGTCGGCGGCCGTCAAGATCGATAACGTGGTAATGCCGGTACCGCCGCCCAATTCGACAACTTGCGCCAGCGTATCCCGCGTACGACAGTATGTGCCGACTTCGGCACCGACCAAACGGCTCATTTCTGCCGCGAACGGGCAAATCAGCTTCAGCATTTGATATTCTCGGCCAATTACGCCGGAAAACATCGCGTCGAAAGGCGTATCGGCCGTCATGGCGCCACCTTTAATTTCAACTTGGCATCGTAGGCCGCCAACTGCTCCGGCGTGGCCTCGATCTGAAATTTCTCCTTCCATTCCCGATAGGGCATGCCGTACACGATTTCCCTTGCCTGTTCGTAATCCACGTTCGCGCCGCGTTCGGCGGCGGCGGCGGCATACCATTTCGCGAGACAATTACGGCAAAAATCGGCCAGCAACATCAGTTCGATATTCTGAACTTCGGTATGGGTTTGCAGATGCTCGAGCAATTGCCGGAACGCGGCGGCTTCCAGCTCTATGTGAATGTCGTTTGCCATGAATTCCTCCCATAAAAGCCGCATTTTACCAGCAATACCAGCCGCCTCATGTACAATTGGGGCTAAAGAATCTACAATGCGCTTCCGTCGATTTGGCCCCTGCATCGCTCCGTGAACACGATACACAGTTCATCTCTGGCATTTTATCCGACCGGCTACCAGAAGCCGTCGCCGGACAATGCGGAGCAAAATCGGTCGCGGGCAACGTTGGAAAGCAATACGGGCAAGCCGCCCGCATTCGTGACAAAACCATCCGAGCCGGCAACGATCGACTCGGTTTTGACTAAGAATCCGCTCGGTAAGAACGATGAACAAGACGTGATCGCGGATCCTAAAGCCCGAAAAGCCTTGAATGCCTATAGCCAGACCATTAACCAATCGAATCGCCAACGCGTCGCCGAACTGGTAACCGGAATCGATTTATACGCCTAACCGTTTCTTTTTCACTACCGACCTACGTATGAAGCCCGTTTTAGAGTTCTTTCCTATCGTCTTATTTTTTGTGGCTTACAAACTTTACGATATTTATGTGGCCACGGCGGTAGTGATAGTTGCGACAATCGTACAAGTCGCGGCCTATTGGCTACTCTATCGCAAGGTGGAAACGATGCACTGGATCACATTAGGATTGATTCTGGTGATGGGTGGCGCCACCCTGTACTTGCAAGACGAACAATTCATCAAATGGAAATTGACGATTATCGAGTGGCTATTCGGCGGTGCGTTTTTGGTCAGCCAATTTATCGGCAACAAAACCTTTATCGAACGCATGATGGGCGCCAACCTTGAGTTACCGACGCGTATCTGGAAACGGTTGAATCTAAGCTGGTCCTTGTTTTTTATCGGCGTCGGCTTTTTGAATCTTTACGTGATGGCGCATTACAGCACCGACGACTGGGTCAGCTTCAAAACCTTCGGCGTACCCGGCCTAATGGTGGTTTTCATCGTCGTGCAAATGGCCTTTTTATATAAACACGTGCCGGCCCCGGAGACCAAAAAATAATGCTCTACGCGATTATCGCCGAAGACCGTCCGGGCAGTTTGCCTAAGCGCTTGGCCGCCAGACCGGCTCATTTGGAGAGACTGCAAAGCTTGCAGGACGAAGGGCGCTTGATCTTGGCTGGCCCGCACCCGGCGATCGACAGCGACAATCCGGGAGACGCCGGCTTCAGCGGTAGCCTGATTGTCGCGGAATTCGCCGATCTCGACAGCGCCCGGACCTGGGCCGATGCCGATCCGTATTTTTCCGCTGGCGTATACGCCAGCGTTACCGTCAAACCTTTTAAACAAGTATTTCCCCAATGACCACCGACAACATTCGCCAAAAACTCGAAGCCACCTTTCAGCCCGACTTAATCGAAATCATCGATCAAAGCGCCGCCCACGCCGGGCATGCCGGCAATCAGGGCGGAGGGCATTTCTACGTTACGCTAGTGAGCACCGCGTTCGACGGCAAATCGTTGGTCCAGCGGCATCAGTTGGTTTATCAAGCGCTGGGCGACATGATGAAAGACGAAATTCACGCCCTCGGCATCAATGCCTTAACCCCTACCGAAAACAGCAAAGGAAATTCTTGATATGAAATTAAAACTCATCCCGCTGATCCTGGCCGGTACCGCTCTGCTCTACGGCTGCACCCAAGAGAAGGCTCAGGAAGCAGCGCCGGCCGCGCCGACCGTCAGTAAAGAAGACGCCGTCGCGTCGGTCAACGGCACCTACATCGGCAAAAAAACCTTGGAGACCCTGGAAAAAGAAATCTCCGAGCGTAGCCAAGGCCAGTCCTTCCCAAAAGAGCAACTATTGGAAGAGTTGATTCAACGCGAATTGCTGATTCAATTGGCCGTGCAAAAGCAACTCGATAAAAGTCCCGAAGTGATGGAGCGCCTAGCCACGATCCGTAACTCCTTGCTTTCGCAAGCAGCGTTACAGGACTATTTGAAATCCAATCCGGTCTCGGACGAAGAAATCAAGGCAGAATACGACTCCAAAATGGCCAATGCCGGCAACGAGTACAAAGCCAGCCACATTTTGGTAAAAACCGAAGACGAGGCGAAAAAATTGATCGCCGAATTGGATAAAGGCGGCAACTTTGCGGAGCTGGCCAAGAAAAACTCTATCGACCCAATGGGTTCCGAAGGCGGTGATTTAGGCTGGTTTACCGCCGACCGCATGGTGCCGCCATTCTCCGAAGCCGTAGTCGCGCTGGAAAACGGCAAATACACTAAACAACCGGTTCAGACTCAATTCGGTTGGCACGTGATATTCCGCGAAGACTCCAGAGCGGTTACTCCGCCGCCGTTCGACGCCGTCAAGGAACAGTTGCGGCCGATGCTGCAGCGCCAAAAAGCGCAGGCCATGATTGAAAACCTGCGGAAAAGTGCGAAGGTCGAAATCATGTTGCCGCCGGAACCGGCAAAACAACCGGAAGCAACTCAAGCAGCTGAGCCCACCGACCCAGCACCGGCGCCAACGGCCGACAAACCGGCGGAAGGCCAACCTTCTGAAACGGCCCCCGCAGCAAAATAGTCCGCTATTGCACAGGGCTAACCAGCCCTGTGCCTTCACCCCTCCGGCGTTAGCCGACCCGTTCCTCTATAGCCTAAGCGGCTTGCGCCGGTTGATTGCGCAAATTTTCGTCGATCAAGGCTTTTATACTGGCGGTGCATTTACCGCAAACCCCACCCGCTCCGGTGCATTGCATAATCTGCTTACGACTACATACACCTTCGTTCAAAGCTTGCTCTACCTGCCTATCCGTGACCGCTTTACAAACACAAATGTACATGGAATCCTCTCGGCAAATACAATCTGCATGTAATGATAACAATTATCATTTGGAAGTAAAGCGCTAAAATTCGATTTTGAATCGATCAGAACTAAAAATTCCGGACCGGGTCGAACAGACGATTGCCACCCCAAGTTGAGGAAATTCGCGGCTTTGAGGCATGACAACCAATTGCAAACTTCGCTTCGTTCATGTTTAAATAGCGTGCTAATTATTTTGTCATTAACTACAGGGCCAGTGATGCAAGACTATCAAACCCAACAACCCACAGTGTTGAAGATACTGGACGCTCATCGAGAGATGCCGGGGAATCTGTTGCCGATACTGCATGGTATTCAAGACACCTTGGGTTACATTCCGCCCGACGCAGTTCCGGATATCGCCAAGACACTCAACCTTTCCAAGGCGGAAGTTCACGGGGTCGTTAGTTTTTACCATTATTTCCGGGTTACCCCGCCGGGCAAGCATACGATACGCATCTGCCGCGCCGAGTCCTGCCAGTCCATGAACAGTAAAACTCTGGAAACCCACGCAAAACAAACGCTGAACATCGAATTTCACGAGACATCCGCAGACGGAATGTTTTCGCTAGAACCGGTTTACTGCCTGGGAAATTGCGCGTGCTCCCCCGCTATCACCATAGATAACGAAGTGTTCGGCCGAGTGTCGCCGGAAAAATTCGATCAGTTGCTAGCCACTTTTAAAGGTACCGAATAATGACCCGCCTGTTTATCTCCCGCGACTCCACAGCGCTGTCATTGGGCGCTGAACTTGTCGCTCAGACCCTGCAACAGCATACCGCCGGCCAAAACATTGAAATCATCCGCAACGGTTCACGTGGCTTGTTCTGGTTGGAACCGCTAATCGAGGTCGAAACCGACGCCGGCCGTGTCGCCTATGGCCCAGTACAACCGGAAGATGTCGCCTCCCTGCTAGCATCCGGCCTCTTGGAAGGCAAACAACACCCCTTATATCTGGGCGATATAGAAGCCCTTCCCTATTTTAAAAACCAGAACCGCCTGACCTTCGCCCGCGTCGGTATCACCGATCCCGTCAGCTTGGACGATTATCTGGCCCACGACGGTTACCGCGGCTTGAAAAACGCGCTGGCGCTGCAACCTGCCGACATCGTTAAACAAGTTACCGAATCCGGCCTGCGCGGCCGAGGCGGGGCCGCATTCCCGACCGGCATTAAGTGGAATACCGTGTTAAACGCCCCTGCCGAACAAAAATACATCGTCTGCAACGCCGACGAAGGCGACTCCGGCACCTTTTCCGACCGAATGATCATGGAAGGCGACCCCTTCGTGTTGATCGAGGGCATGACGATTGCCGGCTTGGCCGTCGGCGCCACCCAAGGCTACATCTATCTGCGCATCGAATACCCCCACGCCAAAATTGCCCTGAACCAAGCTATCGCTGCCGCCTATGAAAACGGCTACCTCGGCGAAAACATTCAAGGCAGCGGCAAGACCTTCCATCTGGAAGTCCGTAGCGGCGCCGGCGCTTATGTATGCGGCGAAGAGACATCGCTGCTAGAAAGTCTGGAAGGCAAACGCGGCCTGGTCCGTTTCAAGCCGCCGCTACCGGCCATCGTCGGCCTATTCGGCAAACCCACTATCGTCAACAACGTGATTTCGCTGGCCTCGATTCCGGTCATTTTGGATAAAGGCGGCGAATACTACAAAAATTTTGGGCTAGGCCGTTCGCGCGGTACCTTGCCGATTCAATTGGCCGGTAACATCAAGCACGGAGGCCTGTTCGAAGCCGCATTCGGCGTCACATTGCGAGAATTGCTGTACGACTACGGCGGCGGCTCCGCCAGCGGCCGGCCGATCCGGGCCGTGCAAGTCGGCGGTCCGTTGGGTGCCTATATGCCGGAAAGCCAGTTCGATACCCCACTCGATTACGAAGCCTTCGCCGCGATCGGCGCGGTGTTGGGCCACGGCGGCATCGTGGTACACGACGACACCACCAGTCTGGCCGACATGGCCCGCTATGCGATGGAATTCTGCGTCGAAGAATCCTGCGGCAAATGTACGCCATGCCGGATCGGCTCTACTCGCGGCGTCGAAGTCATCGACCGTATCCTCGATAACGTCGACAAAGCCAAGAACACCGAACTGCTGCGTGATTTATGCGACACAATGACGTGCGGTTCCTTGTGCGCCATGGGCGGCATGACACCCTACCCGGTGTTGAGCGCGCTGAATCATTTCCCTGAAGACTTTGGCCTCCAAGCCACCAAAGCCTAACCGATCCCCCGGAGGTAGCTTATGTCACTCAACAACGAAGTCGATTACGGAACGCCGGCCAGCGCGTCCCAACAAACCGTCAACCTTGAAATCGACGGCCATAAGGTGACCGTCAACGCAGGTACCTCGGTCATGCGCGCCGCCGCCGAAGCCGGCATCAGCATACCGAAGCTGTGCGCCACCGACCACCTCGACCCGTTCGGCTCCTGCCGGATGTGCTTGGTGCAAATCGAAGGCGCGCGCGGTTACCCTGCATCCTGTACGACACCGGTCGGCGAAGGCATGAAAGTCGTCACCCAAAACGAAAAGCTCGCCAAACTGCGCAAAGGCATCGCCGAACTCTATATTTCCGACCACCCATTGGATTGCTTGACTTGCTCCGCCAACGGCAATTGCGAATTGCAAGACACGGTCGGCGAAGTCGGTTTGCGCGAAGTCCGTTACGGTTTCGAAGGTGAAAACCACCTGAAAGCGGAAAAAGACAACAGCAACCCCTATTTCTCTTTCGACCCCTCCAAATGCATCGTCTGCTCGCGTTGCGTCCGCGCCTGCGAAGAAGTGCAAGGCACCTTCGCATTGACGATAGACGGCCGAGGTTTCGAGTCCCACGTATCGCCGGGCCAAGACCAACCGTTCATGGAATCGGAGTGCGTGTCTTGCGGCGCCTGCGTACAAGCTTGCCCGACCGCGACCTTGATGGAAAAAGCCGTGATCGACCACGGCCAGCCCGAGCACAGCGCCATTACTACTTGCGCCTATTGCGGCGTCGGCTGTTCGTTTAAAGCCGAAATGAAGGGCGAGCAATTGGTGCGGATGGTGCCGGACAAAAACGGCCAGGCCAACCACGGTCACTCCTGCGTCAAGGGCCGCTTCGCCTTCGGTTACGCCACCCACAAAGACCGCATCACCACGCCGATGGTACGCGACAAAATCAGCGACCCCTGGCGCGTTGTCAGTTGGGAAGAAGCCATTCAATTCGCGGCCGACCGCTTCAAACAATTGCAAGCCAAATACGGCAAGGATTCAATCGGCGGCATCACCTCGTCGCGTTGTACCAACGAAGAAACCTATCTGGTGCAAAAACTGATCCGTGCCGGCTTCGGTAACAACAACGTCGATACTTGCGCCAGGGTCTGCCATTCGCCGACCGGTTACGGCCTGAAAACCACCTTCGGCGAATCGTCCGGCACTCAAACCTTCGATTCGGTATTGAAATCCGATGTCATTCTGGTCATAGGCGCTAACCCGACCGACGGCCATCCGGTGTTCGGTTCGCTGATGAAACGCCGGCTGCGTCAAGGCGCCAAACTGATCGTCGTCGATCCGCGGGGCATCGATTTGGTACGTAACAGCCCACACGTCAAGGCCGACTACCACCTGAAACTTCGTCCCGGCACCAATGTCGCCGTCGTCACCGCGCTGGCCCACGTCATCGTTACCGAAGGCTTGATCAACGAACAATTCGCGCTGGAACGTTGCGACGTCGAATCGTTCAACAAATGGAAAACCTTTGTGGCCCTACCGCAAAACTCGCCGGAAGCCGTCGCCGAACTGACCGGCGTACCCGCCGAAGCGATGCGCGGCGCCGCTCGCCTGTATGCGACCGGCGGCAACGGCGCGATCTACTACGGGTTGGGCGTCACCGAGCATAGCCAAGGTTCGACGACCGTGATCGGCATCGCCAATCTGGCGATGGCCACCGGCAACATTGGCCGCGAAGGCGTCGGCGTCAACCCGTTGCGCGGTCAAAACAACGTGCAAGGCTCATGCGACATGGGCTCGTTCCCGCATGAGTTCGTCGGCTACCGCCACGTCTCGGATAACGCCACCCGCGCGCAATTCGAAGCGGCTTGGGGCGTGACATTGGCCTCCGAGCCCGGCCTGCGCATTCCCAACATGTTCGCCGCCGCGATAGAAGGCAGCTTCAAGGGCCTGTACGTGCAAGGTGAGGATATCGCGCAATCCGACCCGGACATCAACCACGTCCATCATGCCTTGCGGGAAATGGAATGCATCGTGGTGCAAGACATCTTCTTAAACGAAACCGCCAAGTTCGCCCACGTATTCCTGCCCGGCTCTTCGTTCCTGGAGAAAAACGGCACCTTCACCAACGCCGAGCGCCGGATTTCGCCGGTGCGCCGAGTGATGACACCGCTGGGCGGCAAGGAAGACTGGCAAGTTACCCAAGACCTGGCCAATGCACTGGGCTTTCCGATGAATTACAGCCATCCGTCGGAAATCATGGCTGAAATCGCCAGCCTGACCCCGCAATTCGCCGGCGTCAGCTACGAGAAAATCGACGAGATGGGCAGCATCCAGTGGCCGTGCAACGACGAATCCCCGGACGGCACGCCAATCATGCATGCCGACCATTTCGTGCGCGGCAAGGGCCGTTTCCTGTTGACGGAATACATTCCGACCGCGGAACGCACCAGCAGCAAATACCCGCTAATCCTGACCACCGGCCGTATTCTGTCGCAATACAACGTCGGCGCGCAGACTCGCCGCACCGACAACGTCGCTTGGCACGCCGAAGACAAATTGGAAATCCATCCTCACGACGCCGAAGTCCTGGGCGTGGCCGACGGCGACTGGGTCGGCGTCAAGAGCCGCACCGGCGAAACCGTGTTGAGGGCGCTGATTACCGACCGAATGCAACCGGGCGTGGTCTATACCACCTTCCACTTCCCGCATTCCGGTGCCAACGTCATCACCACCGACAACTCGGACTGGGCGACCAACTGCCCCGAATACAAAGTGACGGCGGTACACGTCGCGAAGGTCGCTCAACCGTCTGATTGGCAGCGTGAATACCGCGCCTTCTCCGACGACCAGCAGTCGCTGCTGGACAACCGCATCGGCGCCGGCTAAAAACCGAGGCAACATGGACCCGGTCCCAGAGGAACTGGGCTGGACCAGCTATCGAACCGGCACGTTCGATAGCTGGCGCGGCCCCATCCATAGCCGAAAGCAAGACTACGTGGCCGAGGAAGTACCGGTAGTGCTGGTCTACAACACGATCCCTCACGTCGTGATGCTGACCACGCCGCTGAATCTGGAAGACTTCGGCCTCGGCTTCAGCCTGACGGAAGACATCATCCGCCACCCAGCCGAACTGCTGTCGGTCAAAGTGGTGCAGCGCGCCAAAGGCGTCGAAGTCCGTATGCAGATCCCTGAGGCACGCTTCGACAATCTGCACGGCAAGGGCAAGAACATGACCGGCCGCACCGGTTGCGGTCTGTGCGGCGCAACCACGCTGGAACAAGCCATCCGCCCGGCCCGCCGGGTCGGCGATGGTTCAATATTGGACGCCGCGCTGCTCAGCCGGGCTTTCGAATCGATGCAGCAGCAACAAGCGCTGAATTTGCTGACCGGCGCGGTACATGCCGCCGCCTGGCTGGAGCCGGAACGCGGCATCGCGATGGTGAGGGAAGATGTTGGCCGCCACAACGCCCTGGACAAACTGATCGGCGCGCTTGCCAGAACCGGTTGCGACTTCTCTGCCGGCTGGCTATTGGTAACCAGTCGCGCCAGCTACGAAATGGTCCAAAAGGCCGCCAGCGTCGGCATTTCGCTACTGGCGGCCATTTCGGCACCGACCGCGCTGGCGATACGGCTGGCGGACGAATGCGGCCTGACCTTGGTCGGCTTCACCCGCAACGAAAACCACACGATTTATACCCACCCCTTTCGTTTACAACATTATCAAGAATCTGCCGCATAACTCATGGATAACAGCAATCTCGTCAAAATGGCCAATAACATCGGCGCGTTTTTCCAATCCGAGCCGGAACACGATGTCGCGGTCAGCGGCGTCGAAACCCACATCCGCAATTTCTGGGAACCCAGAATGCGCAAGCAAATCGTCGAATATTTGCAGCACGGCGGCAACGAACTGCTGGACATCGTCGCCGAAGCGGTCAAGCGCATCTCGCAAAAACCCTGATAGACTTATAACATCCAAACAGGCCCGATCCGCGGCAAACGGATCGGGCTTTTTTTGGCGATGTGCAGCTGCGGCATCCCCCGTGGACGGGATGCGCATTCAGGCAAGACTCTCCGCAAATTGCGCCTTTAAAAACCCGCTACTCCTTATTCCGCAATGCTGCTTGCTTGAGCGCACTGTGTCCAGGCTGGCGCGCTCCCGCCAATGACCTCATCTTCGTTCGCATCGGGCGCGATCGGCGCAATCTGAATCTTTCGCTGAAGCTTGCCATCCGCCAGACGCCACATTTCAAAGCCGATGGGCGAAACCCCGTGCGGAAACTGGTACTGATAGACCACACTCCTGCTATCGCCCGTAAAGCACCAACCGTAGATCATGCCGAAATCCCCTGTGAATCTTCTCAGACGGCTCTCCGGCCCCAAGACGGCAAGAAGGATGGGCTGCGGATAGGAAGTTCCCTGATTCCGATACATGGCTAACCAACCGGCGTATCGCTTGTTGGCGGACACTGCAGGCTTACTAAAGCCATCTTGATCTTCTATCCTCGGCGCTGGAAAGTTACTTCCGTCGGACCGGGTAAGTGTCAATCTCGCTCCATTTTCTTCAAGATGAGTCTCAAGGAATTCAGCGCCTTCGGCCGATGTAGCGGTTATAACCGTAAAGAGTAGCAAGACTTGGAGCTTCATAAGCACAAAAAAGTCCGAACCGGGTATTGAAAGCGAAGCTTAGCGTAGCTTCGGGTAATCCGCATTTCTTGAAAATCCACCAAGTGCCGTTAACCCTGAAACGCGAGCCGCATTCGCGCCGGTTCGACCTAAGCCAACCTCTTCCGGAGAAGACAAATTCCATCATTTTCAAAACCCACGCCAAGCGTAGCTTCTTGTCCGGCAACCAAGCTATTAAGTTTCCGCTAAAGCATGCCCTATTTCGTAATCGAACCGCCGCCGTTGTTGTGTCGCGAACCCGACAATTGCGCCAGCACATCCAGATTGCCTATTGATTTTAAATGTTTTTTTCTTGGCACAATGCTTGCGTTTGGATAGACAGCGTCCGCCGCCGTACCCAGGTTTTCTGTCCGTCTCGCTATTTTGAGCTTTACGGAGCTTGGAAAACCGGTATTCGACCGGCGACGACCCCATCCAACCGACTAACTCCGGAGCAGATCATGCCAGCGACCTTTGAACTGAAAACCAACGAAGACAATCAATATGTATTCAACTTCCTGAGCAGCAAGGGCGAACTGATCCTGATGAGCGGCGATTACCCCAATAAGGAAGAAGCGATACAAGGCATTAAAGAAGTCCGCACCGGTTCGTTAATGAGCCACCAAATCGCCGCCAGCCGGGTACCAGAGGGCGATACCTTCTTTGTGATCAAGGATACGGTGGGTAACATCATTGTTAAAAGCGTTTTATATAACTCGAATATGCTGTTCGACAACGCCCTGCACACGGTCAAGGACAATGCCTGCATCGCCGAAATCGTCGATTTGACCGCATAAGCCTCGTATCGGGGCGATTGTTCATTTTCTACCAGACAGCAATGAGGTATCGACACCATGGCAGGCGAACTTAAAATTGTTCGGGAATTGGCGACGGTTTGCGTCACCGCGGGCGAGTTGGCCGCGATCGCAAGCTTAATTAAAGACGAGCTCAAAAAGCCTGACTTTGTCGAACAATTCGACAAGATGGCGGACGCGATCGACGAATGCTACGCCATCACGGTGACGATTCTTCAACCGTGGTTAGAAATGACCAGCGAAGCCGAATTTTGCGAGAAATTCGACACCCTCCATGCCGACTACAAAGCCACGTATTTAACGATTACCAACCGACCGCGACTAGCCTCAGACCGGGCTTACATCGAGTACGTGGCGCTTCGGGAATTCAAGGAAACCCAAACCGCCTATCCCTTGCTGAAAATGACTTTCGCCCGCCTGGACGAATTTATCGACAAATGGATTACCAACGACGCCTGGCTGGCGATGACGATCGAGAATCTGGTAAAAATGCTACATCGTTACCTGAACGAAATCGCCGAACTCAAGCAAAAAGATCCGACCGACGCCTTTGCCATTTACCGAGCCTTGATGATGGCGTTTCGTCCGTTTTATGGTTTGCTGGAAACCGGCGAAGCGAAAGCCGAGCCCCGGCGCCTGGAAAGTACCGGCTAGACTGAACGGTCCAGCCGTTTCGCCGTAGATCGCGACGACAAGGGGGCGCTGTCGGTACCGCGCCTGACCGCCAGTTAACTCAGCGGCTGTTCGATGGCTTTAAGTCTAGAATACTTCCTCTGCCGCAACCTTACATCCATCAATTTCCTGTTAATACCAATAGGACCACATCTCTTACCCGCAAACACAAAAGGCGCGGCCTGAGCCGCGCTCTTGGGGGTTTGATGCTACTCGCGTCCAGGAAAGATGCCCACAGTCGCGACACAATAACGCATGCCGACGTAGGGATTGCGTACTGAAAATGGATGGCTCTCGCCGCTAGCGCCCACCGTCGTGCTGGCGTTGACGGTAACGGCATCCGTCGCCAACTCAGCGTTCGAGGGCGAGTTGGAATAAATGTTATCCCGATTCGCGGAGACGGCCGGAAACTTGCCGCTCGGATTGGTGCTGTTACCGTTGCTGTTGACGGCATGCAATTTCGCGGTGACGATGGTATTAGCCGCGTGGCTATGAAACGGCATATTCGGCTGGAATAATGTTACGTTCTCCTGCCCGCTGATCTCGCCCAAATCGACCGGCGCCAAGCCCGGGCCGACGCCGACGCCGATCGGATTGCGGCCGCGTAAATCCGGCAATGAGAATGTCGTTTGTCCGTTACCGCCGTAAGTAGTGCCTAACAAGGCGAACAGCGCCTGGTTTTGAGCTATCGATAACAAGCGTCCGTCGGCTTCTGCATAACCGATTGGGCAATAGGTGGTGGCAAAGGTGCATACTTCGCCGATATAAGGTTGCGAGCCGCAGGCGGCGGCGGAGCCGCTCAAGCTTGCGATGGTCAGGGCCAATAGGGTTTTCAAGGATTTTTTAGACATGGGAAGTACCTTTATTCAGTGATGTTGAGTAATTCGTCGATTTAAAGCGTTTTGTTTTAGCAAGTGCTTGCGCGGCGTTTGGACAGGCCGAACGACAGCAAGCCGATCGCCATCAGCAGCAAGGTTTCCGGCTCCGGCACGGTGTTGGTGGTTTGTCGAGTGACCTCGGCGACGCTGAGAAAGGCTGACGTGTCCGCCAGGAAGAAAGCGCCCGGATCGGCACCGCCGAACAACGTTAACTCCGGACTGTCGTCGCCCAGTTCCAGCAATTCGCCGGGGTGTAGAATGAAGGTCAGCAAGCGCGAACCGCTGTCGACCAACTTTCCACCGTAGCCGCTGGCCGTATTTTGGTCCGGTGCGCTCGCGGGTCGGGCTTCGTTGCCGAATACCGTATCCGAAATGAGTTTGCTGAACAGCAATTCGCTGTTGTCCTTTTTATGGAGCTGTACTATCGATTGGGCAAAATCGCCGTTACCTTTGATGGTTTTGGTCTCGGGAGCCGCAACCAAATGGCTGAAATCGAATTTCAAGCTCACCAAAAACGTGTCGACCGCCGAGCTGTTTCTGATGGACAAGGCCAAGTCGCCGAACAGCGAACTCATAAACGACGGCTCGTCTTTCGAACCGCCTTCGGCGTGCAGCTTGATGCCGAAACCGTCGCCGATGTCGGATAAACTCCCGCTCAGCGGGTCGTCGCCGACAATCTGATCGTTGATTAAGCTGGTAGTGGTGGTCGCGCCGCCGACGACGCGGATCAATTCGCCGTTTTGGGTGGCGTTGGTCGGTAAGGTCGGCGTGCCTAAGCTATCGAATTCCACCTTACCGGTAATATTGATGAATGGATTGAACACGGCCGCCGCGACCGGTTGGGCTATCCCCAGCCCGCTGATGGCCAAAACCAGAGCGGAAACGCCGGAGCGGAGTCGTTTGAGCGACAGCTTGTCGGTCGATGCCTGGGGATTCGATAGTGTGCTTTCTATGGTTTTCATGATGCGCCTCTTGAATGATTTCGTTATAGGGTCGAATGGGTTGCAATATGTTGAATATCCGGGTCAACAAGGCCGGTACCGCCGCGTCCTCCGGGCTTTACCGAACTTGTTCGCCTTACGGTTGAGTTCGATGGAATAGAGTCAATTGCCGTGCCAAAGCCGGTCGCCGGATTTTTAAATTTTTAAGCGGCTGTATTTGAAAGTTATTTTTTGGTTTTGGCGCCGACCGCCACCGACTAGGCCGGCTGGAATTTCTGGATATCGCCACGAGATGCCGTCTTGTTTACGAAATGCCGTATGTCCGGAGCGAGCGCTTTCGGCGAGGTATGAAAACCTTGGTTATGCCGTCATAAGAGGCTATTCAGCAAGGCAATCCGTGGCGCTGTCGGAGAGTTGCAAGCCGAAGTTTCGATTTTTCGTAAAAGCTTCTATGCTGGTAGCGCTTGGCGAACGGTAAATAACCCCAAGCACCCGCCGCTTGCCGTCCATCGTCGCCGGCATACCGGAGACAGTTTTCCGATTCCTTGAGCAGAGCCTATGCGCAAAACCACGCCCGCCAACATCAAACTGACGCTTTACGGCAAACCGATAGAATTGGAACTCAGCGCGCCGGCGGAAAAAGTCACGCCGGTGGCAATCCTGCCGGCGCTGCATCGCATCAACAACACCTTCGTCGAAACCGCGGTCGAGGTATTTGTCGCGGACGGTGCCACCATCTCCTGCCAAGCCGGCTGCGGCGCTTGCTGCCGGCAAGTGGTGCCGTTGGCGGAGTTCGAGGCCTATCAGATAGCCGGGCTGGTCGAACAAATACCCGAGCCGAAGCGTTCGGCGATCAAGCAACGATTTGCCGACGGCTGCGCCAAACTGGACGAGATCGACTGGCTGGGCCAATTGGAACGGATGCTGGCAGAGGGAACGACGCACGAAGCGGTCCAGACGCACGCGCTACGTTATTTTCATTCTGGCGTGGCCTGCCCGTTTTTGGAAGCGGAAAGCTGTTCGATTCACCCGGTTCGGCCGCTGGCTTGTCGGGAGTATTTGGTCACCTCGCCAGCCGAACATTGCCGAAATCCGACGCCGGAACACGTCAAGCACATCGAGTTGAAGTTTCAAGTATCCAAGATCGTCCGCAAGCTTTGGCGGACCAACCACATCAAGGATTTGGATTCGGTGCCGATGATTTACGCGCTGAAATGGGTCAAGCGGCATCCCAACCAATTTCCGAAAAAACGCGGTCAGGATTGGCTGCGGGAATTTTTTAACTATCTGGCGAATCCGTAGCAGCGGCTATGCGCACCTCGCCTGCCGTCGTCACCAAAGACTCGCTCGACGCCAAGCCATTTTGATCGTCGAGCACGAACCGTGCGATCACGATACCGCGACCCGCAGGGCGTAAGGGGCAATTTTCGTCGTGGCAGTCTCGCGGGCTATAGGACCGCGAACCGCCAATGCGTTTTGGGCGGACGGCAGCGATATCGCCGGCACGGCGGACGCGGCGCATAGCATGACCGCACAATTTACAGCCGGCGATTCGACAATGCTGAGTACGCTTTCAACCAGCGTTCCGTTAACGCCTTCGGCCTGATTTTTGTTCAGCGGCATCGCATTCCTAGCCTTTTCACCGATCAAAAATCGCAAAAATTCGCCGGTATCGGGAGTCTAGGGCCGACCGCCAGCGACATGCGGCAGAGAGTCTTTTTTGCTCGACGCCGAGTGTTTTTTGCCCGACGCCGAACCAACGATACTCGACGCCGAGTGTTTTTTGCCCGACGCAGAACCGGCGATACTTGACGCCGAGTGTTTTTTACCCGACGCCGAACCGGCTATACTCGACGCCGAGTGTTTTTTGCTCGACGCCGAACCAACGATACTCGGCGCCGAGTGTTTTTTGCCCGACGTCGACCCGGCGATACTCGACGCCGAGTCTTTTTTGCCCGACGCCGAACCAACGATACTCGACGCCGAGTCTTTTTGGCTCGGCCGACCAGCCGCGATTCAACCCCGCTCTTCCCAACCGGAGCCGCCCAAGCCACGCATTGGAGTACAAATCTAGATTTGTACTCC
>NZ_LUUK01000176.1 GCF_001644025.1 Methylomonas koyamae | reverse complement strand
CCGCGCGGCGCGCAAATTGCGTTGGAGGCCGGCGTCGACGAATGGGCGCACACACCTTGCGAAGAACTGCCCGAGGCCCAACTAAGGCGCGCCGTCGCTCAGGGCGTCAAGATGGTTTCAACGATAGATACCTTGGCGCAGTGCGCCGGTGTCGCAAAAAATGCCAGCCGCTTCGCGGCGCTGGGCGGCGAATTTTTGTACGGGGCGGAAATCGCCCATCCCGACATTCCTTGGGGCATAGACGCTCAGGAATTGCTGTACTTACGGCACCTTGCCGGCATGGATGCACTGGAAGTCCTGCGCACCGCCACCTCCAAGGCGGGTTTACATGTAAACCAAGCCTTGCTCGGCAGTTTAATGCCGGGGGCACCGGCCGATTTGATCGCGGTGCGCGGCGATCCCACCGAGAATCTGAAATTGCTGGAATATCCGGATTTGGTGATTTCCGGCGGCAAGCTCGTGGTCGACCGGTTTAGCGACACCCACTAAACTCAAATTTTGGTGAAGATTAAGTCCCAAACCCCGTGACCCAGTCGAAGGCCGCGATTCTCGAACTTGGTGAGCGGCCGATAGTCCGGGCGCGGACAATAATCACCGGTCGGGCTGGCATTGTTCAATCCGGCATCGGCCGATAGCGTCGCCAACATGTCTTTTGCGTATTCCCGCCAATCGGTCGCGGCGTGAAAGTAAGCGCCGGTCGCCAATTTCCGGTTCAGCAACGCTAAAAAACTCGGCCGAACGATACGCCGCTTATGGTGGCGACGTTTATGCCAAGGGTCGGGAAAAAACAGATGTACGCCCGCCACGCAACGGTCCGGAATCTTCCGTTCCAAAATCTCGATCGCATCGTGATGATAAATCCGCACATTCGCGATGCTCCGCTGCTCCAGCAACATCATCAAATGGCCGACGCCGGGCCGGTGCACTTCGATACCAAGATAATTCAAATCGGGATTGGCTTCGGCCATCGCCGCCAAACTGTCGCCATTACCAAACCCGATTTCGACAATCAGCGGCGCGGACCGGCCAAAGATCTGCTCGGCGTTGAATTCCGCATCGGGTGACAGACAGTATTTATCCCAATGGCTTTCCAAGGCCAACTTTTGGCCGGCGGTAGCTCGGCCTTGGCGACGAATAAAACTTTTGATGTGGGCGGGGTCGATTTTTTGGAGAACGGTCATCAGTCAAAAACCAAAGTCAGCCGCGTCGATCACGGGCTAGGTGATGTGTGGAAAGTAAAATTAGCGGCGGTAATTATCCGATTTGGCAGTGGCTTTTACTATGGAAATCTGCCTCAATGCTCAAAGACATGCTCGACTCGCAGACTAGTCCAGACTTAACTTCTCTAGTCTGACTCGCGCCGCTTTACCGAACTCGCTGTCCGCTTCATCGACGGCAATTCGTTGCAGCACGGTGCGACTCGGGTTTTCCAACAAGGCA
Organism: Methylomonas koyamae; assembly: GCF_001644025.1. Classification (GTDB taxonomy): domain Bacteria; phylum Pseudomonadota; class Gammaproteobacteria; order Methylococcales; family Methylomonadaceae; genus Methylomonas; species Methylomonas koyamae_A. The sequence continues at coordinate 40,101 of NZ_LUUK01000176.1, read as the reverse complement.
ATCGCTCTTAACCTGACCGAGGCGTGATGCGCCCGCAACGCGGCCAGCTCGGTCAGATAGGCGTTGCCGCGGCCCACCAGTTTTAAAATCACCCGTTCGGGATCTTCGGTCATCAGGTCGCGGACCAATTCGCCGTATTGTTCCTGCACGCGGATCAGCTCGCGGCGGTCGAGTTTTTTCGGTTCGGTCGGATCGTCGCGACAGGCCATGGGCGTCGTCTTTTGGCAAACAGGTCGAATGGATATGCAAGCGCGATTGTAGAGGGCCGACGCCGATCTGAACAGTCGCGGCTTAAGCCTGGTCGTCTCCAGCCTCGCAAGGCGGCTTGTCGGATTCGGCAAGCGTTTCCTGTTCCGTGCGGATCAACCAATCCAGCAACAAAGCATAACTGGTGGCCAATAGCGTCGGCCCCAGAAAAACGCCGATAAAGCCGAATGCCAACAAACCGCCGAAGATGCCGAACACGATCAAAACAAACGGCAGTTCGACATCTCGACTGATCAGTAGCGGCCGCAACCAGTTATCGATGGTACCGACGAAGGCCAAAAACCAGACCGCGATAAAGACCGCCCAGCCGGTTTCGCCTTCCGCCAATAGCCATAACGAGATCGGCAGCCAAACCACGGTGCCGGCGGCCGGGATGATCATCAAAAAAAACGCGAACACGCCCAACACGAAGGCATAAGGCACGCCGGCGATGACAAAGCCGAGCATCGAAGCCAGCGCTTGTACCAGCGCGGTGCCGAGTATGCCGTAGACCACGGCCAGCAAACTGGTCCTGACGATGTGCAGAATCCGTTGGGTGCGCTCGCCGGCCAAACGCTCGACCGCGATCACCACGTGGCCGGCGACATGCTCGCCGTCGCGGTAGAAGAAAAACAACACCAGGATGCTCAGACCCAGATGCATCAACTCGCCGGCCAGACCGATGCTCTGTTGCAACAGCCAGCCGCCGGCCCCAAGGGCGTATTGGCGGGCAAAATTGACGAGACGACTGGAGTCTTCCCCAAAAGCCAGCCAGCTATCGGCCGCACTGTCGCCGATCAACGGCAAGCCGCGCAGCCAGACCGGCGGCGCCGGCCATTCGTGAGGGCTTTGATTAAGCCATTGCAGCATCCGATTGATGTCGTCGGTAAATGTAAAACCCGCGGCGGCAAACGGCGTCAGCAGCAGCGCCCCTATCGGCAACACCATCGCCATCGCGGCGCGGTTGGCGCTCAAATTCCAAGCCCGCAAACGGCTGTACAGCGGCCAGGTCACGTAACAGAGGATAGCCGCCCACAACAGGTCGAAGAAAAACGGCCGCAACACTTGATAGCAGGCGAACAACAACAGACAGAACGCGGCCAGACTGGCCAGTTTTTCGTAGCGGGAATTGGGCGGAAGCATGGCGGACTCGGATGCGGCGAGGGCATGGAAGGGCCGTCAATCGGCGGAATCGACAGCATAGCCGATTTTGAGGTCCGGGCATTCGCCAAATGCACACGGGAACGTCGCTTGCAGTGCCGGCGCGGGTTTCTTAGAATGCGGGACCATTGCCAATCCGGAGCAGGCGCCGTGACCGACAGCAGAGCATTCATTCCAATCAATATCGCGATATTGACCGTGTCCGACACCCGCACCGAAGCGGACGACCTGTCCGGCAAAACCTTGGTCGACGGCTTGCTGGCCGCCGGCCACAAACTTCACGAGAAACGCATCGTCCCCGACGACATTTATCAAATCCGCGCGGCGATCAGCCACTGGATCGCGGATGCCGACGTCAACGCCGTGATTACCACCGGCGGTACCGGCATCACCGGCCGCGACGGTACGCCGGAAGCGGTCAAGCCGCTGCTGGACAAGGTCTTGGACGGTTTCGGCGAAGTGTTCCGAATGATTTCCTATCAGGACATCAAAAGCTCGACGGTACAATCGCGGGCACTGGCCGGCGTTGCCAACGCCACTTACATTTTTTGCGTGCCCGGCTCGTCCGGCGCCTGCCGTACCGCTTGGGACGCACTGATCAAAGACCAACTGGATTACCGCACCAAACCCTGCAATCTGGTGCAATTGATGCCAAGGCTGTTGGAGAAATGAACCAACGCCGGTTTTTGTTTTACGCGGCGATTTGCGGTTTCCTCGGCGTCGGCCTGGGCGCGTTCGGCGCGCACGGGCTGAAAAACGTTTTGTCCGAACACGGCTTGGACATCTACAAGACGGCGGTAAGCTATCAAATGTGGCATACGCTGGCCTTGGCGCTGGTCGGTGTGATGCCGGAACACCGCTATTTGCGCTGGGCGGGCTGGAGCTTATTGATCGGCATCGTTTTGTTTTCCGGCAGTTTGTATCTGTTGGCGATTTTTAATCTAAGCTGGTTGGGCATGATTACGCCGTTCGGCGGCGTCGCGTTTTTACTGGCTTGGGCGGCCATCGCCAAAGCAGCACTACAATACTCTGGAGGTTCCGATGGATAAACCGCCCGTTCGCCCCAGCGCGCCGGCGCCCGCGCCCCGCACCAGCGGCGGCCGAAATTCCCGAGATAGCGACGGCGAAGTCAAATTGCCGCCGCCGGTAGAGGACGCGATGATCAAAATCTTGCACGCGGTGATCCATTTCGCGGTGCGCATCCTCGCGGTGTTGATGGTTTTGGTAATACTTTGGGGCGTCGCCGACGTCGCCTACGTAATGTTTCAAAAACTGGTCGAAGCGCCGTTCATGATGCTGACCGTCTCCGACATTCTGGTGATTTTCGGCTCGTTCATGGCTGTGCTGATCGCGATTGAAATCTTCGTCAACATCACCGTTTACATCAAACACGACGCATTGCCGATCAAAATGGTGATCGCTACCGCGTTGATGGCCGTGGCCAGGAAGGTCATCATGCTGGACTTCAAGGAACTCGAATGGCATTACATCGTCGCGATCGCGACGGTGATCCTGGCCCTGGGCTTGACCTATTGGCTGATTTCTCCTAAACCCCAACCGGTGAAAACCGACGACCGATAAGCATGCGCGACGCCACCCCGCAAACCGTTTACCTGAAAGACTACACCCCGCCGGACTATTTGATCGATCAGGTCGAATTGGTTTTCGAGCTGGACGAACAACGCACCCTGGTTCGCGCCGGCCTCGACGTTCGGCGCAACCCAGACAGCCGGAGCGCGAGCGAGGCGCTGACGCTGTTCGGCGAAGAGCTGCTATTGGTCGGTATCTCGCTGGACGGCCAAGCGCTGGCCGCCGGCGACTACACGCTGAGCGACGAAGCGCTGACGATACACCGGGTGCCCGGCGATCGGCCGTTTCGAATCGACATCGAAAACATCATCGATCCGCAAGCCAACACCGCGCTGGAAGGCCTGTATTTATCCAGCAGCATGTTGTGTACCCAATGCGAAGCGCAGGGATTCCGCAAGATCACCTGGTTTCTGGACCGACCGGACGTGATGAGCCGTTTTACCACCAAGCTGATCGCCGACAAGACCCAGTATCCGGTGCTGCTGTCCAACGGCAACAAAATCGGCGCCGGCAATCTGGATGGCGGCCGGCATTGGGTGGCTTGGCAAGACCCCTTCGCCAAACCCTGCTATTTGTTCGCGCTGGTCGCCGGACAACTGGAATACGTGGCCGACGAATTTACGACGGTGAGCGGCCGGCGCATCGCGCTGGAAATCTTCGTCGAAGCTCATAACGTCGACAAATGCGGCCATGCGATGCAATCGCTGAAAAACGCGATGCGCTGGGACGAGGAGACCTACGGCCTGGAATACGATCTGGATTTGTACATGATCGTCGCCGTCGACCATTTCAATATGGGGGCGATGGAAAACAAGGGCTTGAACGTATTCAACACCAAGTTCGTGCTGGCCCGGCCGGATACCGCGACCGATAGCGACTACGAACACATCGAGGGCGTGATCGGCCACGAGTATTTCCACAATTGGTCCGGGAACCGGGTGACCTGCCGCGATTGGTTTCAGTTGAGCCTGAAGGAAGGCTTCACGGTGTTCCGCGACCAGCAATTCAGCGGCGATCGTTCGTCGCCGGCGGTCAAGCGCATCGAAGACGTCAACATGCTGCGTACCCGCCAGTTCGCCGAGGACGCCGGCCCGCTGGCCCACCCGATCCGGCCGGAAGCCTATATCGAAATCAACAATTTCTACACGCTGACCGTTTACGAAAAAGGCGCGGAAGTGGTGCGGATGCTGCACACCCTGCTGGGCGCGGCCGGATTTCGCCAGGGCTGCGACCTGTATTTCAAGCGCCACGACGGCCAAGCGGTGACTTGCGAGGATTTCGTCAAGGCGATGGAAGACGCCAACGGCGTCGAGCTGACCCAATTCCGCCGCTGGTATTCGCAAGCAGGCACGCCGGTGTTGGAGGTCGAGCAAGCGTTCGACGCCGGTCGGTTGACGTTGACCGTCAAGCAAAGCTGTCCGCCGACGCCTAATCAACCGGAAAAATTGCCGCTGCACGTGCCGATCAAGCTGGGCTTCTTGGCGGCGGACGGTAGCCCGGCGCGCTTCCAGTACCGAGGCGAATTTTGCGAAGAAGCGACCGTGAGCCTGACCGAAGCCGAACAACGCTTTGTGTTCGAGAGCTTGACCGAAAAGCCGATCGTCTCGCTGCTGCGCGGCTTCTCCGCGCCGGTCACCTTGAAGATCGACCGAGACCCGGAAGAACTGGCGTTTTTGCTCAGTTACGACAGCGACACCTTCAACCGCTGGGAAGCCGGCCAGCAGTTGGTTTCGCGGATTATTTTCGGATTGATCGCCGATATTCAGGCCGGCCGGACGCTGACGGCCAACCCGGTGTTGACCGAGGCATTCCGAGCGATTCTGGCCGACGCCGGCGCCGATCTGTCCTACCGCGCCCTGTTGCTGAGTCTGCCTGACGAAGGTTATTTGGGCGGCCAGATGGCCGTGGTCGATGTCGAAGCCATCCACCAAGCCCGCGAATTCGTGCGTCTGTCGCTGGCCACCGCGCTATCCGCCGAATTCCAACGCGTGTACGCCGAACACCATCAGGACGAGTCGGGCTGTTTCGATGCATCGGCAGTCGGACGGCGTCGCCTGAAAAACGCCTGCCTGAGCTATCTGACCGCGCTGGAAAAGCCGGATAGTTACGCTCTGGCCGAAACCCAGTTCCGTAGCGCCCGCAACATGACCGACCAGATTGCGGCGCTGTCGGCGGTCGTCAACAGCCGCAATCCGACCAAGGCCGATTGTCTGGATAGTTTTTACCGGCAATGGCAACGCGAGGCGCTGGTCGTCGATAAATGGTTTACCTTGCAAGCCACCTGTCATATGCCCGAGACCTTCGCCACCGTGCAAAGCTTGATGCAACATCCGGCCTTCGATATGAAAACGCCCAACCGGGTGCGCTCGCTGGTCGGCGCGTTCAGCCAATCCAATCCGCTGCACTTCCATGCCAGAAACGGCGACGGCTACCGGTTTTTGGCGGATCGCGTCATTGAGTTGAATACCTTGAATCCGCAAATCGCCGCGCGGATGGTCGGCGGCTTCGCCCAATGGCGGCGTTACGATACCGACAGACAGGCATTGATGACACGCGAATTACGGCGCATCGTCGAAACCGAGCATCTGTCCAAGGACGTTTACGAAATTGCCAGCAAGAGTTTGGCGTAGCGGTCTTATTCACGTAAACTAATCGGCAATTACTCACGGTTTTCAGGCATGAACCCACGCACCGCCCAGGTCGAGCGCAACACGCTCGAAACCCAGATCACAGTCGCCGTCAATCTCGACGGAAACGGCAAGACCTCATTCCGGACCGGATTGCCGTTTTTGGATCACATGCTGGATCAGGTAGCCAGACACGGCTTGATAGACCTCGACATCGCATCTCACGGCGACTTGCACATTGACGCCCATCACAGCGTCGAAGATATCGGTATCACCTTGGGCCAAGCCTTCGCCCAGGCCCTGGGCGACAAGAAAGGCATTTTCCGCTATGGCCACGCGTACTGCCCGTTGGACGAATCGCTATCGCGCGTCGTCGTCGACTTTTCCGGCCGGCCCGGCCTGTTTTACGAAGTCGAGTTCAAACGGGCGCTGATCGGCAGCTTCGATGTCGATTTGCTCAAGGAGTTTTTCCAGGGATTCGTCAATCATGCCGGTGTCACGTTGCACATCGACAACCTTAAAGGCGGCAACGCCCACCATATTGCCGAGACCGTGTTCAAGGCATTCGGCCGCGCGATCAGAATGGCGATCAGCCACGACGAGCGCATGGCCGGCATCATGCCCTCCACCAAAGGCAGTCTATAATTCCGGCTTTCTCAGTCCAACCCGACCCCAAAACCTGTATCACATTATGTCGACAGTTGCCGTTATCGACTACGGAATGGGTAATCTGCATTCCATCGCCAAAGCGCTTCAGCATGCCGAACCGGCGACCGAGATTCGGGTGACCGCCGACCCGGCGATCATTACCGATGCCGACCGCGTCGTATTTCCAGGCGTTGGAGCCATTCGCGATTGCATGCAAGCCTTGAAAACCAGCGGTCTGGCCGATGTGATAGCCAGCGCGGCGGCCGAGAAGCCTCTGCTGGGTATTTGCCTGGGTATGCAAGCCTTGCTGACCGATAGCGAGGAAAATGATGGCGTGGCCTGCTTGGATGTGATTCAGGGTCGTGTTCGCCGTTTTGCCGACCATTTAACCGACGGCGCCGGCCAAGTGCTGAAAATTCCGCATATGGGCTGGAACCGAGTCCGCCAGCAGCCGCATCCACTTTGGGAAAGCATCCCGCAAGACAGCCGGTTTTATTTCGTTCACAGCTACTTTGCCGTACCCGACGTCTCCGAGCGGACGGCGGCAACGGCCGATTACCCGACTCCGTTCGCCTGCGCGTTGGCCCAGGACCGGATATTCGCCGTGCAATTTCACCCGGAAAAAAGCCAGACCGTCGGCCTGCAATTGTTGCAAAACTTTTTGCATTGGGACGGAACCGCCTAATTTCCAGCCTCGATGTAACTACAGACCCAGTGATTTAACCTCCGAGATTGAACTATGTTGCTGATACCCGCAATTGACTTGAAAGAAGGGAAGTGTGTGCGTTTGCGTCAAGGTCGTATGGAAGACGACACCGTATTTTCGGAAGACCCGGTCGCGGTGGCCGGACGCTGGGTAGAAGCCGGCGCCAAACGCTTGCATTTGGTGGATCTGGACGGCGCCTTCGCCGGCCGACCGAAAAATGCCGAAATCATCCACGCCATCGTCGAAGCCTATCCGGAGGTGCCGGTGCAAATCGGCGGCGGCATCCGCGACGAAGACACGATTCAAGCCTATCTGGAAGCCGGCGTGCAATATGTCATCATCGGCACCAAGGCGGTCAGCGAGCCGCACTTCGTCCGCGACGTCGCGATCGAGTTTCCGGGACATATCATCATAGGCCTCGACGCCAAGGACGGCCGGGTCGCGATCGACGGCTGGTCGAAGCTGTCGCGGCACGATGTTATCGACCTGGCGCAAAAATTCGAAGCCAACGGTGTCTCGGCGATCATTTATACCGATATTTCCCGCGACGGCATGATGCAAGGCGTTAATGTCGAAGCCACCGCGAAACTAGCTCGCGCCGTGAATATCCCGATCATCGCCTCCGGCGGCATTACCAATCTGGACGATATTCGCGCGCTCGGCGAGGTGGCTCACGAAGGCATCATGGGTGCGATCACCGGTCGAGCGATTTACGAAGGCACGTTGGATTTCGCCGAAGGCGAGAAACTGGCCGAATCCTTCAGTGGCGCCGATCTTTAATCGAAGCAGCATGAGCCTAGCCAAACGCATCATTCCTTGCCTGGACGTCGATAACGGCCGTGTCGTCAAGGGCGTCAAATTCGTCGACATCCGCGACGCCGGCGATCCGGTGGAAATCGCCCGCCGCTACGACCGCGAGGGCGCCGACGAAATCACGTTTCTGGACATCACCGCCACCCACGACGACCGGGCGACGATGGTACACGTCGTCGAGAAAGTGGCCGGCGAGGTCTTCATCCCGCTGACTGTCGGCGGCGGCATTCGCGTCCTGGACGACATTCGCCGCATGTTGAATGCCGGCGCCGACAAAGTCGGCATTAACAGCGCGGCGGTATTCCGGCCGGAATTCGTCAAGGAAGCGGCGGACAAATTCGGCTCGCAATGCATCGTTGTGGCCATCGACGCCAAAAAAGTCAGTCAGGACGGCGCAGCGGACCGCTGGGAAATCTTCACCCACGGCGGCCGCAAACCGACCGGCATCGACGCGGTCGAATGGGCCGTCAAAATGCAAACCTACGGCGCCGGCGAAATCCTGCTGACCAGCATGGACCGCGACGGCACCAAGTCCGGCTTCGATTTACCGCTGACCCGCGCGATCAGCGAAGCGGTACCGATTCCGGTGATCGCCTCCGGCGGCGTCGGCAACCTCGACCATCTGGCCGACGGCATTATCGAAGGCAAGGCCGACGCGGTGCTGGCCGCCAGTATCTTCCACTTCGCCGAATACACGATAGAGCAAGCCAAGCGCCACATGCAATCGCGCGGTATCGAGGTCAGACTGTGAGCGGCTCCTGGCTGGACGAAATCGCCTGGACCGAGGACGGCTTGGTACCGGTCATTGCCCAAGACCATCTTAGCGGCCGAATTTTGATGTTCGCCTGGATGAATCGGGAATCGCTGGCGCTTACCGAACAAGAAGGATTTGCGGTATACTGGTCGCGTTCTCGTCAGCGCTTGTGGCGCAAGGGCGAAGAATCGGGTCACCGGCAGAAAGTCCTCGATATCCAACTCGATTGCGATGCGGATGTGATCCTGATTAAAATCGAGCAGGAAGGCGGCATCGCCTGCCACACCGGCCGGGAGAGCTGCTTTTACCGAAGCCTGAAACACGGCGAATGGCAAACCGTCGATCCGATCCTGAAAGACCCGAAAACTATCTACAAATAACCCATCACACGCCGGCATAGCTCAGCAGGTAGAGCAGCGCACTCGTAACGCGAAGGTCGTAGGTTCGATTCCTATTGCCGGCACCATTTAAATCAAGTGGTTACAACAATTCTTGGTATTATACCCAAGCCAGTGATCCACTGATGATCCACTAAAAACAAAAAAAGCCGGCTACCGCTTGCCGGCACCGGCTTTTAATACCCCGAATAAAGAGATTTAATTTGCTAGATTTTGGATGATGGCGTTGCCTTTATGGTTTTCAATAATCTTTATCGCGGCTGAGTTCGCCAAGGTGTGCATATAAGCGTGATGAACTGTCAGGGTTAAGTCTTGGAGATCCTGATCTTCTTCTAAGGGAACTATTTTTAACCCAAGCCTAATTGCTTGCTCGATATGGATATGCCTCGCATGTGTCTTTGTGTCTTCGTGATTGTTTAAGGCATCGACGATAGCACCAGCCTTCTGCTGGGCTGCTGAGTCGTTTTCGAACATACCCGTAACCAACCAATTTGTAACCATTTCAGATGAAAGTTTTATTGCTTTTTCGCATTCACCTAAAAACGTTGGATGGTATTTTTGCACCACTGTTTGCCAAATTGGTATCGATCCTGGGTCTTTCTTGACTTCCTCGACAGCTTTATTGAATTCCTCAATAACTCCATGAGCTGGAATGCCGCCAAATTGGGGGTCAATCGGGCCAATGTTTGATTGTTTGCCCATTAAAATTTCTTTCGCGCTACATGCGATCATCGTGCCTGCCGACATTGCAATTTGCGGAATGATTGCTCTAATGTTTGTACCGAACATGCTTCGTAAATAGTTCACGATCGATTCGGTGGCAGCTAGATCGCCCCCGGGTGTATGGAGAACTAGGTCAAGGCCCTTGCTTCTATCCAGTCCATGAACCGCAGCCATTAGCCCATTCTTATCGTCGTCATGAATCGATGCATTGTAAGAGTTTGGTTTTTGGAGCCATCCGGAGTAGTAGCAAATGATGTTTCTAGATGTTCTGTCACTTAGCTCTTGCAAGTATTTGCGGCGGGCGTTGTCTAGAGGGCTGGCTGATACCTCCCTCAATACCTGATTCCAATTGGGCATAGATAGAATTTTTTAATTGCGCTCTACGTTCTGAAATGATGTGTTGATAGTTGATGTTTCTTTGTTAGTTAAGCATGTTGTATCAGACGAATAGGTAACCCTCTCATTTCTCTGAATTGAACAGCGCTTAAATGATGCTGCGTATTGCTCTGCGCTTTTATAGTCATGCGGCGCGGTTGTTGGCAGATTGAAAATTTGGAACTGTTCCGCGAAATTAGTCATGTTAGCCTCCTGATACTAAAGCCTGATTTTTCCAAAACTAAATATATGGTGATAACTGATTGGCAAACACTACATATTGTGTTTTTATGTTTTTTATTGTATTTTTGGAAGATTTTTTACCATAAAATCAATTGGATATGAAGCGCTTATATTAGATATGCGCTCCTGATTTCAAGTAGAACCGATAACGGTGTTGGATCGGTGGCCGGCAACAATGCAAATAAAGTATACATTCTTTTACACTCTCGACCATGCCCGCGAACCTGCATTCCACCGTGTAAAGTAATCTTGATTTGACATTTTATTTACAAGTGTTAAGCTATCCCTAAATAATTTATTTACACAGGGTGGCAGCTATGAAAGGTCAAAACGTCGGATACATTCGGGTTAGCTCGGTCTCTCAAAACACCGAACGCCAATTGGCGGACGTGGCGCTTGATCGGGTCTTCACTGAGAAAGTCAGCGGCAAGGATACCAACCGCCCCGAGTTGGCAAACTGCCTTAACCACGTGCGCGACGGCGACGTGCTGCACGTGCATTCCATCGATCGCATGGCGCGCAACCTGAAAGACCTGCAAAACATCATCGAGCAACTGACCGGCAAAGGCGTATCGGTGAAGTTTTACAAAGAACATCTAACCTTCGAAGCGTCCGCCGCGTCGCCGATGCAAACGCTGATGTTGCAAATGCTGGGCGCGTTCGCCGAATTCGAGCGGACCTTGATTAAAGAACGCCAACGGGAGGGCATCGAAGCCGCCAAAGCCCAAGGCCGGAAGCTTGGGGCGCCGGCCAAAATGACCGCTGACCAGGCCGCAGAGATTAAAGCCAGGATCGAAGCCGGCGAAGAGAAAAGCGCGGTGGCTAAGGCTTACGGTATTAGCCGGCCGACGTTGTACAAGCTGTTGGCGGCATAGACGACCATCGGGCAAAACAGAAGCCGGCGGCCTGCGAAGGCCAGCCGGCTTTTTTGCGCCTGGGTTCGATCAAATCCAGCCGCACTCGGCAAACGATAGCGGCTCCCCGTCGCCAATGATGAAGTGGTCAAGGGTGCGAATATCGAACAGGTCCAAACATTCTTTAAGTTTTTTGGTTATTGCTCGATCCGCCGAGCTTGGTTCTTTAATGCCGCTCGGGTGGTTGTGGGCGAATATGACCGCCGCCGCGTTAAGCTGTAGGCATCGCTTCGCCACTTCGCGCGGATAGACCGCCGCGCCGTCTATCGTGCCTCTAAAAAGCTCTTCGCACTCAATCGCCCGGTTTTGGTTGTCCAGGTACAAGCAAACGAATACTTCATGCTCCAGGCCACGCAATCGGGCTTTGAGATAGGCGCGGGTAATGTCCGGGCTAGTTATGGCTGATTCCCTAAAAACAGCCTTGTTTAGCAGTACCGAAGCCGCCTTGATGATTTGCTCTTCGGTCAGTGCTCGGCGGGTGCGGTATTTGCCGGCCGCGTCGGCGACGAAATACGGCAGTTTTAACGGTGCCGGCTTGTTGGTTGATGGTCTCATGGCTGCACCTCCCGCAATTGGCCGCGTAGCGATAAGGACAGCGCCAGCAGCTCTTCGCAGTCACTTTGTAGGCCGACCAACGCCGAGCCGGTCAGGTCGCCGCGTTCGGCTTCCTTGATGGTGTTGCCGTAGCTGAACGCCAGATTGGCAAAGGCCAAGTGTAAGGGGCGAGTAAGGGTTTGTTGTTGCTCGATTCGAGCGGGATTGGATGCGCTGGGCATGGTGGTTTCTCCGATACTGAATAGATAAACCGTCGCCATGCTTTCCACGGCATTGGCGACGGGCTTGCAAGGGGTGGAAATACCGCGCATCGGTGCGGCCGGTCCAAAGACCGCCCAAACAAGCCCGCCATAATGAAGACGCGGCAATGCCGCGCTGAATTTTGGGCATAAAAAAGCCACTGGCTAAAGTGGCGATTCTCGCCGATGCAATCAAACGGGTTTCCACGCCCGGCCAGTCTGCGGACTGGCGCGGCCATTGTGGGCGTGATCGGCTGGCGGTGTCAATAGCTGTTTTATGCTCCCCCGTGCCCGCAACGGTTACGCCATGTGGGTGGCGGCGAAGGCCGGGGGCTTTCTGGTGCCGATCCGTCGGCCAGAGCGGCGCTGGTGGGGCTGGTGCCGATCCTGAATACAACACAACCTCCCCTGGCCCCGATCATATACGCCACGGGGTGGGCGGCGGTTTCGGGCGTGGTTCCGGGCGGGTGGATAACCCGCGAAGGTTGGCAACGCGGGACGCTCGAACGATGCAAGTTATCCACAGGATTGGGTAGTTTTACGTTACTTATCAACAAATTATGTGGCTTTTTGGATCTGCAAAAATGCTTCCAGCGAAAATTTAGCTGGGGCGACGCAAAGGCCGGCCCACTTGCTAGACTTTTTACCCGCCCCCCCCTGTGGATAATACCCAATGCTGTGCATGGTCCTGGCAATCGTTGACCATTCAAGCCAAGGGGCTTTTCCTATCTATTTTCCGATCCGCATGAACAAGAAAGGGGCGACGCAAAGGGGCTAGAGTCAGTGGACTTTTAACCCGCCCCCCCCGGCGGTGGTACGTCGACCGGGCAACTCGATAAAAATATAACTGCCCTATACCTTATGTAAAAAATTGGGGGAATTGGGGGAGATAGCCCTCCAGGCCACGGCCGGCGCGGCTTGCAAGCTCCCCCACACCTTCGAAAAACGGGGGAACTCCCCCAATTTATCGGGGGAGTCTGGGGGAGTTTGGTCGATTTGACGCGCTGGCGGCGACCGATACCAAACCATGCAACTCGGCGTTGCTCCCCCAATTTTGGGGGAATCTCCCCCAACGTTCAAAAAATTGGGGGAGCCTGAAAGCCTTGGTACATAAGGCTTATAGCTATATCTCCCCCAATTCCCCCAGTTTTTTACCTATACCCCCTTAGTCGGTTTTGCCGGCTTGGCTTGTTGATCGACCATACGACACGGCCACCAGCCACCCTATGGCGTCATCGACTAGGGGAAGGGGGATTAACCGGACTCCACTAATTCAGCCGACAAAACCAACACCCGCACCGAACGCCCGGCGACCGTACGCTTAACTGTCGTCTTGACTCGCCCGGTCTTGCTATCTGGCTCGACCTTGAGGAATAAGCCACGTTCGACCATGCGACGCCACAACGATGCAGCGGACAATAAGAAGGCATCGCCCTGGCGCCGGGAGAATTCCTGCACGATCTTGAACGCGGTATTGGGTTCCAGCCACACTTCGGCCGGCGGGTTGGTGCTGCCGTCTACATGCCAGCCACAACAATCGCCTTGCGGGTTGTAGAGTCTTTCCCCGCTAATATCGGTACCGTTCTCGCGCCAGCCCCAAGCATGCGGCCTAGACTTCGGCGGCCCTTGATCCAGGCGGTTGGCTATGTGGCAATCGCCGGCAATGAACGCCGCCCGCAGTAGATTAAGGAAACGCTCCACTTCGTCCTGTTCCGATTGGTAAGCGCCTTGCTCTTTGAATGCGGCTTGCAGGTTGGTTTCCAGGTCGATCAACAACAGGTCGCTTTGTTCGCTGCTGACGGCGCCGGCGTCCTGCAAAAATTCCAAAAAGGTTTCGGCGCCGGCCAACAGATTGCCGTAAATGTCGCCGGCCCTTGGGTGGCTGCTGGCGAAGCCGTCGCGCTGGGCGGCGTTGCGGAATTGTTCGACGGCGGCCGGTAGCTCCGCCTTGAATTGATCGATTCGCGGCGCCAGCCATTGCAGGTAGGCGGCCATCAAGCCGGCGAAGCGGCCGGCGCGGGCGGCTTCCTGTAGTCTGGTCAAGGTCGCGTTGTTCACGTCATCCCGGCCGATTTCCAGAACCAGCAACCGGCCCAGCAACGACGCACCGCGCGGCAAATCCTCGGCGGTGACGATCATCATGGAGCGGTTAAACGGCGCCGCTTGCGCCTGCATGTTGGCGGTACGCCGTCCCCGGCCGCTTTGGTTGCCGGTGCCGCGTACCAGCCTTTCGGCCATTGCGTGCTGTTTCTCGGCCTCCACGCGATTGACCGACGGTTTGAAGTCATCGACCACAAACACGCCATCCTTGGCTTGGTGGGCCTTGGCTTCCACGTCGTTGACCGAATCCGCCCAATTCGCCGGAAAGTTGCGGGCGGTGAAGTCGCCGAAGAACGCCAAGGCAATGGCGGCAACCGCCGATTTGCGAGAGCCGGTTAAGCCGTGCAGCCACAACGCAAAGTCGGTGCAATGAGTTTCGCCCAGCGGCGCCCGCGCCACGGCGGCCAGTAAGGCCGCGCCGACTTGCGGCCGCGACGGCGCCACGTCCAGCAATTGCAAGGCGTCTGCTGCCGCGTGCTTTAAGGCATCGCCGGCCAACGGCGCCGGCAATTGATAGCGCGACATGTGGCCCGGCCCTAAATCGACTTGAATCCCATCGACCGGCCCGGCAGAACCAATCGCGCCGCCGCCGTGCAGGTAATGCCAGGCGCCGTCCAGACACTTCCAGCCGATGAACTTGTAAACCACGCGGCGCGGAATGTCGCCGTTCAAGGTCGAATACAGGTGAACGCAGGCACGCAGATTGTCTTTTTTCGACTGGCCAGGATAGACAAACGCGCGGCTGCCCCACGCTTCGTTGATCCAGTTGCCTTGATTGCTGAAAAACGACTTGGCCGGTACATCGACCAACGGCAACGGCAAACCGTCGCGGCGCCGGCCCTCGATCCGGATGAAACTGGCGTCGTTCAAGCCGTCTTCGGCGGTGACTTCCTCGACGATCTTGCACGTGAAGTCGCACAACGGCCATTCGTCGAAGCCGTCATCTTTGGTCTTGGTTTGATAAAACGCACCGTTATTGACCCGATAGGCGCCAAAGCGGCCATCTTTGCCGCTGCCGCTACCATGACCGCCGCCACCGTTGCCGGTCGGCTTTTTGGCTGTAGGCTTGGGCTTTTTGGCGCCGTCAACAACTTCCAGAATGGGCGGCGTTTTTGACTTATCCGACATGGCCGCCGCCTTGTCGCAGATAAGCGGCGTAGTCATTGAAGTCGCTATCCGGAATCGGCGGCACCATGACCGAACCGCCGACGGCTGTCGCCGCCTCGGTGGCTTTGGTCAGACCAGGATTGCCGACGGTTTCGGTATCGTTGTCGGCGGCAAACACAATCTCGACATTCGGTAGCTTGTCTCGCACGATCCGGCCGACCGCCAACAGATTGTTGGCCGTAAACGCCAGGTAAACACGCAAGCCGGTTTCTTCGTGCAGGGTGGCGCCGGTAGCGAAACCCTCGGCAATCAGCACCTTATCAGTGCGTCGCCCAATGAAACCGAACAGACCGGCCAAGCCGCCGCCCGGCAAAAAGTCTTTGTTGCGATTGCCGAACAACGGATGATTGGTGGGGAATATGGCCTGCAAACTGCGAATGGTGCCGGCTGCGTCGATCATGGACACCAGTAGCGCGTTCTCGATCGATACCGTTTGCTTAGCGCCTTCGTTATCGATAACCCGCCGCCAGGTTGCTACACGGGCGCAATGCGGCTGGATGTGCTTGGCGACCAGATAAGGATGCTCGGCCGGCGCCGGTGCGGCCACTTGCCAGATGGACACGGCACGCTTGGCGGCCCGGTCCATCCGCGCCATTTCCTCGGCCTGGCGGCGTTTGCGCTCGCGGTCGATACGCTGGCGCTCGGCCTCCGACAACTGACTATCGGCGCCGGCAGCATTCAGAAAAAACGACCGCTTTTCGCCGGTGCGCCAGTTCTGCACAAACCCGCCAAGGCCATCGGTGAAGACTTTTACCCGGCCGGCGTTGTCGCCTGGTTTGCCGTCAATTTCGCCGACAACAAGAAACTTGCCGTAAGCAAAATGCTTGGGCGGAGCCAAGCCGCAGTCGGCCAACGCCGCGCGGGCGGCGTCTTCGATGTGCTGAAAACTCATTGGCGCCTCGCTTTGGCCCAATGCTCCAGACAGTCGCCGATACTACGAAAGGTATTGTCGCTGGTGCTAATCGTGCCGTTAGGGTCTTCGATAGCGTCCCATTCGTCAAAGCTACCGATTCCACCCGGCAAAATCGGCGTCGCCCAATGGCAAAGCCTTTCGCCTGCTCGATCGGCATCGGTAACGCCAGACGCGGCGGCAGCAATCCGCAACTGCCAAGCAATGACCGCCTCACGGTAATAGCTGGGCTTTCCGGCCTCGTTAATGAAGAACGTTAGCGCGTTGAATCCGGGGTTGGCGGGGATGATCTGATTCATTACGCGGCCCTCTCGTTTTGGGATTCCAGCCACGCAAAGTATTTAGGCTCATTGATTAAAACCCGTCGGCCATTGCGGACAATGGCCCCGGACTTTTTCAGGCCGTTGGTTTCCTCGTTGAATATCTGGTGGCGTAATGTGCCAACCGGAAAGGCTGGGTGCTTTTGGTTGAATTGCTGAACGGTCAGATAGAGCCGGGCGGATTGTACGGCTTCGCCTTGAGTTGTCGCAGCGGCTGCCGTGGCTGTGTTGGTTTGGTTGTTTGGCGTCATATTCACCCCTATTTGTTGTGATTAAACAAGGTTTGCCGCGCTCTTTCGGCGTGGCTCGGGGTGAATTAGAAAATGCCTAGACTGTATGCAGTAAATACAGGGCATGTGGGCTTTTTTTACTGCCCACTGTGCCCACTATTGTTTTGAAAGATATTTTTCTTTGTTTGCCATGCTGATTTTTCCGCTAGTGCTGGCTTGTGACCATGCCTTCTTAAATCCGTCTGGCGTGAACAGTCCATTTTCAATTTTTAAGCATTCTGTTCTTATTGCTTTCTTTCCGCCTTCTGGAATATTAAGTACGTCATAGCCGAAAAGTTTAGCCTTATCGCAGATAGCCTTTATTTGCCGATCCCGCCTGCCTTGATCTGTTGCATTGTCGTAGGTATTTATAGTTTTGTGGCTTGGTCGGTTTTCGTTCCACCATCTTTCCAACAAACACCCGGTAGGTTTTGGTTCATTGCTAGATTCAAGCCAAGATAAAAAGTCGTTTTTCGAAACCTCAATAATTAAATAACTGTAATCAGGATCGAACTTATAGCAGGAAAAACGTAGGTCAAGTTTTTGCTTTTCGAACGCCCAAAAAGCTTTTGTGGCCATGTCTGATGTTTCATCAATTTTGATAGTTGGTTCGGTTATATCTACGCCTTTTAAAGCCCCGTCCATAAATTCCCAACGCATAATATTCATCAGCTTCTTTCGTTCTTTATGGTCGCCGCTCCAAAGTGTTGCAATTTGAACCAGATTTAAATGTTCATCGAGTTTTTCGCCTCGTTCAACTCTCTCTTCAAACGACAAATACTTGTCATTTATGCCCATTATCCGCCCCCAAACAGTTTGCTATTCATCCGTTCGACCACGTTGGCTATGTGAACGTCCGATAGGTGGCTATATCGCTTCACCATGTCTAAGGTTTTGTGGCCCAGTACCGCCGCGATTTCGACCATTGAAGCGCCGCCCATCGCCAGATAAGACGCGGTGCAATGCCTCAAATCATGCCAGCGAAAGTTATTGACCTCGGCCCGTTTCAAGGCGTTCAGCCAGGCTTTTTTAAGCTCAATCGGCTGGCTTGGGTGGGTGGGGCTGGGAAAGACTAGCGCAGAATCAAGCCGCCTAATCTTGTTGAGCTTTTGCAGTTCGGCTAGGGCTTGGCTTGCCAACGGCACCCGCCGCCGGTCGCCGTTCTTCGTTTCGTGTAAGATGATGCAGGATTCCGCCAGATTGACCACACCCCACGCGGTTTCGCTGGGTGGCGTTTCCGGTTCCCGCCAATACAGGTTCATGGTTTCGCTTTGCCTCATCCCGGTTGAGATAGCCAGTACAAAGGCCGGATACAGCAAAGGGTTTGGCGATTCCTTACAAGCGGCTGTCAGCCGGTTAAGTTCGTCATCGTCCAAAAAGCGAACGATTCCGCGCGGCAGCTCGGGCAACTTTATACCGCCGTCCTTTAACGGGGATTGCTCCAGCCAATGCCACTCATTAACACACCGCTTTAAAACGTCGGTGGCTACCACAAAATGCTTTTTGATGGTGGCCGCCGCCAATGGCCGCCCCTTCCGTCCGCCGCTGGTTGCTAAGGTGTTGCGGCAGTCGGCAAAGGTGGCGGTGGATAGGTCCGCCATAACACAATGGCCGATCTGTGAAGCCCACCATTCCAAAATAGGCCGGCGGTTGCTTTGTTCGACGTTGGTAAATTCGGTCGGCAGGATTTCGCGGGTATAGCGTTCGATGGCTTCCGCCAAGGTGTGCCGTTTGGCTTCGTTGGTTTTGAAGTGCCGGCCTTCCCTGATCGCGCTTTCGGTGGATGCCGCCCATTTTTTGGCATCGGTCAGGCGCTTGAAAGTGGCAGTTTGTAACGGGTAACCTTTAAGCCGAACACGGACGAAATAGGAAACGTCGCCGTCGTCACTGGTGCGTTTAGTGATGCTTGCCATAGCTGCCCTCGTGGGATAGCAACCGGCGTTTTGGTATGATACTTTCAGCCATTGCTTAACCTGTCGCGTTAAGTGAATCGGTCAGGGCTTGGTTGGTGTTGGTAGCACCGCCGGGCCCGTTTTGTTTGTGGGCTTTGATTATATTTCAATGATCCACTGATGATCCACTAGCCGGTAAAAGATGTCGTTTTTTCTCGGCAAGACTCGACAGCAATTAGAGCATAAGGTATTGATTTTTATTACTTATACTTGCCGTAGATTGCCGACGACTATTATAACAATCGCACTCGTAACGCGAAGGTCGTAGGTTCGATTCCTATTGCCGGCACCATTTAAGTCAATAAGTTATAAGGCCTTTGAGCCCGCTAGAATCAGTCCTGGGACATTGTCGGGACAGTTCAGAATAAAACACCCCAATAACAGACAATAAATGCCATCGTGCCGCCCGGCTATGACTCCCCACACGAATGGCTCGTCATTGATTAGGAGACCGCCATCGCATCCCCACTGCTTCAACGCTTTCAGAACATATCCAGTTCCAAATGTTGTAATCGACAGTTATCAGCCAGCATTTTTGCATGGGAACAGTCAACTTTCTGGCAGCTTTTGCCCGCGTCAAAACCGGTTTACAATCCGCGCTGCATCTTGGCTTACCCGTAACCTGTTGTGTAAGCGCTATTTCGGCGAAGTATCGTAGTTTTTCGACTATCCGTATGATACGCGCCCTAGCTCAAACTATTCGAATCCTGAAACCTCGGTCGGCCCGTCGATATGCCGCGCCGACCGCAGTATTGGCCTGCTAGATTCCGACCAACTTCAACTCGGCTTCCCGGTACTTTTCGGCGCATTTGCGGCTGACTTCCTCGGGGAGTTTTGGGCCGGGGGCGGTTTTGTTCCAATCGAGGGTTTCCAAGTAATCGCGCAAATATTGCTTATCGAAGCTGGGAGGGCTAATACCGACTTGGTATTGCTCGACCGGCCAGAAGCGCGACGAGTCTGGCGTCAGCGCTTCGTCGATCAAATAGACCTTGCCGCTGTCGTCCTGGCCAAATTCGAATTTGGTGTCGGCGATGATAATACCGCGCGCCAGCGCGTATTCGGCGGCGCTGCTGTAAAGCCGGATACTGACATCGCGAATCTGGTCGGCGACTTCGCGGCCGACCAGGTTAACGGTATCGGCAAAGCTGATGTTTTCGTCGTGAACGCCGACCTCGGCCTTGCTCGAGGGCGTGTAGATCGGTTCGGGCAGTTGCTGCGCTTGTTGCAAGCCGGCAGGGAGCGCGATGCCGCAAACCTGGCCGGTGCGCTGGTAGTCTTTCCAGCCGGAGCCGATCAGATAGCCTCGGACGATGGCCTCGATAGGCAATGGTTTGAGCCGTTTGACGATGATCGCCCGGCCTTCGACGGGTACCCGCAAGGCCGGGTCCGGAATCACGTCGGCCAGTGACAAATCGTCGCTCAAATGGTTGGGAATGATGTCGCGCATCCGGGCGAACCAGAAGTTGGACACCCGAGTTAGGACTTGTCCCTTGCCCGGAATCGGGTCGGGCATGATCACATCGAAGGCCGACATCCGATCGGTCGTGACGATTAGCAAATGTTCTGCGTCGATTTCGTACATATCGCGGACCTTGCCGCGACCCAGCAGTTTAAGATGAGGCAGGTAAGATTCGTAAAGTGCGGCGGGGGCGGTCGTCATCGGTTTGGCGTGGTCTGCAGTGAATATTCGAAGATTTTACCATCAAGCGACGGAGCTAGGCAGCGCCGGCTTGGAGCGGCGAATAGAGAAACCAGTGGGGAGAGTAACGAAAAAGACCCGCCGCCCCGGAGTGAGGGGCAGCGGACAAGCACAGAGCTATGGAACGAACGGCTTAAAAAACAACGAGGAGGTACAACTAAAAACTAGGCGCGAAACGAGCCGTTGAAATCGAGGTTGCTCGAGATCGTGGCGGCTCCAAACAGCATCGTGGAAATCACGAATTCGCCGGACATAAAGCCAAACACGCCGGTCGTGAAAAACAGGCCGGTCAGAATGTCACGGTAAAGGTTTTTGGATGATTTCATTTGGACTCCTAGACTGAAACAGTCGAATGCAATGAACACGACTTCACTATAAGGCCCAAGCGTTTTATTTACAATACAGCAATCCGTAGATGCTTTGTTTCAAATTTGGATACAATGTTGCCATCAAGTTGTCATCTGTGCCAGATATAAATTGAATGTTGATGATTCGCAACAGAATAAGTTAGGTTGCGACCGGTATGATTCCGGCGTCCACGCGTGGCCATTTGATTGACGGGCTAAATCCGAATCAGCGCCTGAAGCGCGGCGAGTTGGTGTTTGGGTAGCTTGACGCGCAACGTCACCGAATCGGCGAAATCTTGGTGGACAATAACGCCGTCCAGCTTTTTCAAATGGTAGTCCAGCATTTGGAGACGCGAGTAATCCAGGGATAGTTCGCACTCGGCGAATTCGATATGTTCAACGATTTGCGCGGCGTCGATGACCTGCTTGGCGAGACTGCCATAGGCGCGGGTCAAACCGCCGGCCCCAAGCTTGACGCCCCCGTAATAACGCACCACCGCGACGCACAGGTTGATTAATTGCTTGCCGTCCAAGTGTTGAAAAATCGGCTTGCCGGCCGTGCCCGCTGGGTTCGCCGGCATCGTTGCAGCGGCCGATCAGTCCGTCCGCTCCGAGAACTCGGTAGGCAAACGCGACGTGACTGGCGCCGGAATGTTGGACGCGCAAACGCTCTATAAACAGCAGCGCATCGCGTTCCCGGGAGCAGGGGCAAACGACGCCGATGAAACGCGATTTTTTGATGAGTTCTTCGACCGCCCATTCGGCGGCTACGGTTTTCACGTTACAGCAGGTCGGCGATCTGGGGATGCCGACTATACAAAGTGCCCCGGAAGGTTTCGATTTGAACTTCGTCATTTCGGAGCGGCCGGGGAATGTCGACCACGATGTCGGCGACGATGCGCATCGGCGATGGGGATAAAAAAATCAGCCTGTCGGCCAATGCGATGGCCTCGCGCAAATCGTGGCTGACGAACAACACGGTGTGCGGGCGCTGTTGCCACAGCGTGTATAACAGGTTACGGACCTGACGGGCACTCGGCGCGTCCAGCGACACGAAGGGTTCGTCCATCAACAGCAAGTCCGGATCGATCGCGAAGGCGCGTATGATCGCCACCCGACGTTGCATGCCGAGCGACAGGCGCTCGGGAAATTCGTGCTGAACATCGCCGAGCTGCATCGCGTCCAGCAAGGCGTCGATCAATTCGGTCGGCGGTTTGGCGGGAAAGACCAGTTCGATGTTGCGGCGCACGTCGTACCACGGCAGCAATCTGGGACTCTGAAATACGTAGCCGATTTTCGGCCGGCTCGCGAGGCGGCCGATGCGAATCTGGCCCTGGTACTGGCTGTCCAGGCCGGCAATCATGTTCAGCAGCGTGGTTTTGCCGCAGCCGGACGGTCCCAGCAGGCAGACGAACTGGTCGCGCGCCACCCGAAGCTGCAAATCGGCGATGGCCTTATGCTGGCGGTCGGCGGCATGCTCGGGTCGGTAAGTTTTGTCGAGGACGCTGATTTCTATATCGGTCATCGCCGCCACCGTCGCGCCTTGGCATCCAGCGGTCTGAGCACCAGCCATTCCAAGAGTTGAATCACCGCGACGAACGCAATCGTATAAGCCAACAAGCTGGCGACGTCGAACAACTGGAAAAACAGATGCAATTGATAGCCCATGCCGTTGCCGCGGCCAAGCAACTCGACGACCAGGATGATCTTCCAGATCAGCGCCAGACCGGAGCGGGTCGCGCTCATCACGAACGGATGCAGTTGCGGCCAGACGACGTGCCGCAGGGTTTTGGCGGGACTGAAACCGTAGCTGCGGGCCATGTCCAATAAATCCCGGTCCAGCGCGCGGGTGCCCTCGCGTATCGTCACCGCCACGTTGGGCAATTTGTTGATGACGACCGCCAGGATCGCCGCGGATTCGGACAGACCGAACCAGACGTAACATAGGATGATGGTGACCAGGGCTGGGATGTTCAAAAATAACACCAACCAGTTGTCGAAAAAGGCATCCAGCTTTTTATGCCGACCGAGTACCAAGCCCAGTCCGCAGCCCAACAACATCGCGATCGTAAAACTGATCGAAAGGCGTAGTAGCGTGACGCCTAAGTGATAAGGCAATTCGCCGGAAGCTACTGCCCGGTAAAGGGTGACAGCGACACGGCTGGGCGGCGGTAGGCTGGGATTGGCCGCCGCCGTGGCGACCAGACTCCACAGCGCGATCAGGAGCGCCAGCGAGGCCAGAGGCACCGCAACGCGGGGCAAGCAAAATGGTACCGCCACGGTCAGTCGGTCGACCAGAATGTCCCGGCTTGGAGACGATCGGCGCCGCCGGTCAACTTATTGCCGCTTAAGCCGTGCAATAGCGTGAAAATGGCCCGAGCAGCGTCTTGTTGCGGAGCGCCCCAGGCTTCCACCCGGCCTTGGCAATAGCGCTGACGCAAGCGGTCTTGCTCGGTCGGCGTCGCGGCGTCGGTGAGCGGTAGTATTTTTTGCCAGGCGACATCGGAGCTGCACAAAGTATCGCGAGCTTGCCGGCTCAAGGTCAGAAACTGCAAGAAATCGGTCTTATGCGAATCAGCCCAGTCCTGTTTGAACACGTAACCCAGGCTGGGAACGGTTTCGGTAATGCCGAGTTTGGCGATGATGTCTTCGCCGCTAAGCAAGGCTCGGTAACCGAGGCTCTCCAGATGCGCGGCGAACTGCCAATAGGTCAGCAAGGCGTCCAGCCGTTTGCTCTGCAATTGCTGGCCGAGCAACGGCGGAGCGGCGTAGACTTTCTCGACGCTGGCGTTCAAGTCGAGTTGCTGTTGCTTGCCCAAGGCTTGGAGTAACAGCCAGTTCTTATCGAGCTCGCCGCCGGCCACGCCGAGTTTTTTACCGGGCAAATCGGCTAGGGTTTTGATCGGGCTATCCGCCGGGACCAACAACACGCCGGAGGTATCGGCATAGGGATAAAAACTGTAGGCGTGGCCTTCCGCGCGCATTGCGGAAGTCCAAATCCAGTCCGAGACGATGACGTCGACCGCGCCGGCTTGCAATGCCACCTTGCCGGCCTGCTGATTGGCGATCGCCACCGCTTCCAGGCTGAAGCCGGCTTTTTCCAGCAAGCCCTGGTCGCGCATCGCCGCCAATTCCCAGTTCAGGGTACCGGCCGCCATGGTACCCAGGCGAATGGGCGTCTTATCGGCATACGCCGCATTGCCAATGCATAAAAACACTACGCTGAGTAAACAATTTTTGACGTTCATCGGTTTAAGTCGTAAGTTTTGTGTCGCGCGGATTTTAGCTCAGCCGCCGCCGATTGGAGAAGGTTTGTTGCGCGGGCATGCAACAAACGCGAATTTGGAGCGCCTAACATTAAATTTCGCGCTGTTTCGGGACAGCCGTCGCCGGAGTAGCCCGGCAGCCAAATGCAATTACAACGAAACATCAGGAGAACGTATGAATAAAACTAGGATACTTTGGGCGAGCGGCTTGTTGGCGATTCTAACGATAGCCATCGCCTGGCTGCTAGTGCCACCGGAATGGGATATATCGGTCGAACAACTCAATCAAGCTTCGCCGCCTTCAGCCGGCGCGACGATCGAACCTAAAACCTCGGACGGAGCGGTTTACGGCAAATTCCTAAAAGACAGTCTTTCCTTCATTACACCGGGTATTCCACCGACCGGCAACTACTTCCTGGGACGGAACTATCAATGGAACGGCATGTTCAGCCCGCGTTGGCAACTGTATAGCGGCAAGGCCACGCGGGCCTTGTTGGCGGCCGGACGCTTGGCCGACGCCCGCAAGGCTTTCATGGCAATGAAAGTGGGAGCCGATTCGATAGGCGTCGACGGCAGCGTGCCGTTCCAGTTGCCCGAATCGATGCGAGGCTACACGATCACGCCGGGTATCGTTGCTCAAGCGGCCAGTTTTTTTCTCGGCGAGTCCTGTTTGGCGGTTAAGGCGCTGAATCAATATCCGAGCGAAACAGCGGTCCAAGTCGGAAGCGATGCCGAGCGCAAGGCGGTCAGCGCCGCCCTGGCCAGGGCACTGGCCTGGTTGGAGTCTCAAGACGAATCCTTGTACAACGCCGACCTTTACGCGGCAAATCGCTTGCTGTTCGATGCCGTGGCTTATCAAGCCTGCGGCTCCCTGTTCGAAGACGAATTCGCGCTGAATTTAGTTGAAGGTTACTTGGAAACCGCTTTGGAAAAATTCGACGGTACCGCCGGCTATTTCATCGAGAAATCCGGTTGGGATACCCACTATCAAGCCGTAGCGATCAATCAGATCAATGAGCTGCTGATGGCGGGCTATGACGGCGTTCATACTGAGACCCTGCAAGCCGACTTGAAGCTGGCCGCACAGTGGCTGGCCGCCCGAGTCGGCGACGACGGCGTGCTGCACTCGGACGGCAATACCCGCACGTGCTGGAGCGGCGAAACTATTTTGGGCGGCGACAAATTGGTGGATGCCCGCGAAGTCTGGCGGGCCTTGGCCTATAGCGGCATGCGTTTCAAGGACGACGCCATGCAAAGCGCCGCCAATCGCCTGGCCAATTGGTTGCGGACCAAGCCGACCACGACTTGCGTCAGGTAAGCGGCGCGGCCGGATGCGTTCGCCGGCCGAAGCTGTCGGCGGACGCCGGTCTTCCGGTATAAAACCCTTGGTAGGACAAGCAGCCCTTGGCCTGTAGAAACTCGATTTGCTCCTGGGTTTCGACGCCTTCGGCAATCACGTTCAAGCCCAGATTCTTGGCCATGTTGATGATGGTTTCGACAATCACCGCGCCGTTGGGATCGACGGCGATGTCGCGGACAAAGCTTTGGTCGATTTTCAATTGGGAAATCGGCAACTTCTTCAGGTAGTACAGCGATGAGTAGCCTACCCCGAAATCGTCGATCGAGGTCAGGATGCCCATGCCTTGCAGGTCGCGCATTTTCTCGACGGTATCGTCGATGTCGCTGATGACGCAACCTTCGGTCAATTCGAGGACCAAGCGGCTGGCATCTATGCCGGTTTCGGCCAGAATGTGGCGAATGCGCGCGACGAAGCCGGCATGGCGGAATTGCCGGGAGCTGACATTGACCGCGATATGGCGTACCGGCACGGCTTGTTGATCCCAGCGGCGGATTTGCCGGCAAGCCTCTTCGATGACCCATTCGCCGATCGGCAGAATCAGCTGGGTTTCCTCGGCGATCGGTATGAATTCGGCCGGCGAAATCATGCCTTTTTCCGGATGTTGCCAGCGAATCAACGCCTCGACGCTCAACACCCGGCCCAGGTGATCGACCTGGGGCTGGTAATGCAACAGAAACTGGTGGGACTTCAACGCTTGGCGCAACTCCTTTTCCAAGGTCAGGCGCCGATCGGCCGACTGCTGCATCGACGGCCGGTAAAAGCTAATACTGTTGCGGCCGTTGGCCTTGGCGCGGTACATCGCGGTGTCGGCTTGCTGGATAACCGCCTCGGGTTGGTCGGTCGCTTCCGGAAATAGCGTGACGCCGATGCTGGTCGAAAAATGGTGCTCGCCCCCAAAGACTTGAAACGGTTGATTGATGGTCTGCAGAATTTTTTCCGCCAGCATCGCGGCGTGGTCGCTGACCTGTTCCATCAAGTGATAACGGCCGGGCACCATCACGATGAACTCGTCCCCGCCCAGCCGGCAGGCGGTATCTTCTTCGCGGATAATGTTCCGTAAGCGCCGAGCTACCTGGGTCAGCAAGTCGTCGCCGACATTATGGCCGAGCGAATCGTTCAAATGCTTGAAATGATCCAAATCCAGAAAAAATAGCGCGCCATAGGTCTGCTGACGTTTGGCGGCGGCGATTTCTTGTTTCAGCCTGTCCAGTAGCAAACGGCGGTTAGGTAAGCCGGTTAACGGGTCGTAAAACGCCAGCTCGTGAATTTCCCGTTCCGCGGCTTTTTGTTCGCTGATGTCCGAAAATATGGCCACATAGTTCAACAAGCGGTTTTGGTCGTCGCGGACGCCGGTCACAGTCAGCCAGCCGGGGAAGGGCTTGCCGTCCTTATGTCGGCTCCAAAACTCGCCTTGCCATTGGTTCTTGTCCGTCAGGGCGCGAACAATCCCGCGGCCAATCTTGCGCGCCGGCGTGCCGCTCAATAACAGCCTGGCATGGCGACCGACGATTTCCTCGGCCGGATAACCGGTAATATCCGTAAAGGCGTCGTTTACCCGAACGACGGCGCCGTGGGGATCGGCAATCAGGATGGCCTCGTGGGACTGAAACGTCGTCGCGGCGACGCGCAGTTCGTTCTCCTGCTGCTTGCGCCGCTCGATCTCGATGTTCAGGGCTTGATTGCTGCGTAGCAGGTCGCGGGTCTTCAGCGCCACCAGTTCCTCTACCCTGGCGGTACGGCCGGTGATCAGCATCAGACCGAACGCGGTCAACGCCGAGAACACGAAGCCGCCAAGCAGCAGCCAACGCGCGTCCCAGGTGTGCTGAAGCGCATAGAACTCTGGCGCCGGCCGATAAATCAAGGTCCAAAGACGGTCCGCAAAAGCGATGGTTTCTCGTTTTTCGAAAGCAGGCAAATGCAGACTGTCGAAGCGGTTCTGGGTTTGATTGTCGAATAGCGGAGTCTCGCCCTCCTTGATCGCCAGAACCAGCCGACTGTCCGGTAGTAGCGCGCGCGGATGGGCGATTTCGTCGCTCAACGTGAACACGCTGGCGAGCATACCGATTAATCCGGCTCGGCGTTCGGACGCGGACCGACCGACGCCGCTGGCGTATACCGGCGTATACAGCGCCCAAGCGCGATCTCCGCGGCGGGCCAATGTCGATTCGCCGCTGCCCGCCGCCGCCAGAATCGCGGCGGCGGCCTCGGGTTCGCTCGCGGCGTCGAAGCCATCGGGCTGGCTGGCGCCGACCCGATAGAGTTGGGGAAAATAGTAAGGGCGGTGTTCGGCGGCCAACCAGCCGCCGGCGGAATACTCGAGTACATCTAGGCGATACTGGCCTTCGAAACCCAGTCGATCTTCGGCGCGCACCAGCGGCAACCATTCCAGCGCTAAAAACTCGGGATGCGCCTCGAGCAGCGCTTTGCCGAACACATTGAATTGCTCGCGGCCGATGAATTTGTTGCTGTCGAATAGCGCCCGCAACGTGCGGTTGACTGACAGGTGATCGGCGATGTGTTGGCGCAGCGTCGCGCTCAGCAATGCGGTTTGCTTGCCGAAGCCATCCCGGAGACGTTGAATCTCTTGGTGCCGGTTAAACTCGAAGGCGGCGGCGACCAAACCGACGCATACCAGGAGCGGCATCACCACCGACACCCGCCGACGCCGCCAAACGTGGCGCGGCGCGGCAATGAAGGGTAACAACAGCGGCGTGAAAATCACCGTGCCTATCGAATCGCCGACCCACCAAACGCCCCAATTGAAGGCCAGATCGGCCGGCGCGACCAATCCCCTGCTGAACAAGTAGGTACAGCCGACCGTCGCGGAAACCAGGCAACTGAGGATGGCCAATGCAAAAAAACTGACGATGTGCCGGCTATCCATCAAGGGATTGAATTGCCCTAGCCAGCGCCGGATCGAAAAAGCGCCCAGCAGGGCTTGTCCACAGGCGCCGAGCGCGGCGGTAGCGCCCAACCACAATGGCGCCAGATTATCTTCGAATAGCGTTGGGTTTAAAAAGGCGTGGACCTGCGCGGCCAAAGCGCCGAGGAACAATCCGGGCAGGATGGTTTTGCCGTAAACCAGCGTCACGGCCAGGGCGATGCCGGCCGGCGGCCACACCGGGCTGGCGTAGTTGGGCGGCGTCGTTAGCAGGCCACCCAGGTAACCGCCAACGAAATACGCCAGCGCCACCGTCAAATTCGCCAATATAAGTTTCAGTGCGGCAGGCATGATAGAGGCGCTGTTTAGGTCGAAAGCCTCTAATCAGCGGATTCGCCGAAACGGCGGGTATCCAAATCGTAAGCCTGGCCAAAGCCGGCGATATACCGGCCGTGGATAGGGGTCAGCGCCAGCAACCGAAAATCGGGCAAGCTTCGCAGCAATGCCACGGTCGCGCCCAAGCGTTGCTGCATCGAATCCAGCACGCTGCCGTATTCACCACTATCGGCCTCGACTTCCGCGACCCGACACTCGAAACTGGCCCGGCGCCGGGCGAAGGGATTCGCGGCGTCTGCTTCCGGTTCGATCAGCAGAACGCCGGCCCGACGATGCGTCAGCAGGTTACCGGTATGACTGGCCAAGGCGCTAACGAAAATGTGGAACGCGCCGCGATCGAACAGAAACGGCGCGTAACTGGCTTCAGCGTGATGTTGTTCGGAGCGGGTCGCCAGCATCAAGCTATCCAGACGCGCGATTAAGGCCAGGCATTCGGCGTCCGGTTGCGGTGAATTCATTGAAGGGCGGGCGAAAGTTGCGGGTGGCGAAAGCAATCGACGGTGTGGTCGTTGACCATGCCGACCGCCTGCATATAAGCATAGCAGATGGTTTTGCCGACGAATTTAAAGCCGCGCTTTTGCAGATCCTTGCTCATTCGCGCCGATGCTTCAGTGTAGGCCGGAATCTCGGCGTGAGCGCGCCAGCGATTTTGTACGGTCCGGCCATCGACAAAACCCCAAATATAGCGGTCGAAACTGCCATAGGCTTGCTTAACCTCCAAGAAGGTGTTGGCGTTGGCGACGGCGGCCTGGATTTTCAGGCGGTTGCGGACGATGCCGGGATTTTGCAACAGGCTGTCGATTTTGCCCTGATCGTAGGCGGCGATTTTCAGCGGATCGAAGTCGTCGAAGGCGCTACGATAAGCCGGCCGCTTGTCCAGTATCGTTCGCCAGCTCAAGCCGGCCTGGGCGCCTTCCAGAATCAAAAACTCGAACAGCCGCCGGTCGTCGTGTAGCGGCACGCCCCATTCGTGGTCGTGGTAATGCTCTTCGTTGGCGCTGGCCAGCGCCCAGACGCATTTGCCGGCCATCAGTCTTTGTTCATCAGCTTTTTCAGATCCGCGAAGGGGTTGAAGGTAGCGGTCGGCGACTTGCCGTCCGAGCTGCCCTTGCTACCGTAGCGCACTTGCTCCTCATAGCGTTGATGCTCGTTGTCGTGGCAATACAAGCACAGCAATTCCCAGTTGCTGCCGTCCGGCGGATTGTGGTCGTGATCGTGGTTGACGTGATGCACCGTCAACTCGCGCAAGTTCTTGTGGTCGAATTCGCGGGCGCAGCGGCCGCAAATCCACGGAAACAATTTCAGCGCTTGCTCGCGGTAGCCTTTTTCGCGCTCTTCCTTGTAACGCCGAGCCTCGGCGATAATGTGATAGGCTTTGTTGTCCGACATGTCGATACTCCTGGGTCAGCCGCCGGTCGCGCTCATGTGCCGCAGAATGACCGGCTGTTCATGGATGTTGAATTCGTGCTTTTCCGGCTTGATGCGCATCGCCGCGACGATAGCCTGTTGCAAGACCGCCAAATCGCCCGGATGCTCGCGGACCACCGCCTTCAAATCGACCGAATGTTCGTTGCCCAGACACAGCAATAGCCTGCCTTCGGCGGTCAGGCGCACCCGATTGCAAGCGGCGCAGAAATTGGCGCTAAGCGGCGAGATAAAGCCCACCCGACTGGTACTGCCGGCCACCCGAAAATACGCCGACGGGCCGCCGGTCGAGTCGGCGATGGCTTCGAGTTTGAAGCGCGGCCGTAAGTCGGCGCGGATCGCCTCGCTCGGATAATAACTGTCGCCGCGCCGGTGTTGATCGACTTTGCCCAACGGCATTTCCTCGATAAAACTGATGTCCAAACCGCGATCGGCCGCGAATTGCACCAGATCGCCGACTTCCGCGTGGTTGCGATCCTTCATGACGACCGCATTCAGCTTGATGCGCTCGAAACCCGCCGAGCGGGCGGCCTCGATGCCGGCCAGCACTTGGCCAAGTTCGCCGGTACGGGTCAAGGCTTTGAATTTGACCGGGTCCAGGGTGTCCAGGCTGATGTTGATGCGTTTCACGCCGGCGGCACGCAAGTCGCCGGCCATATCGGCCAGATGCGAGCCATTGCTGGTCAAGACCAATTCGTTGAGGCCTGGTATGGCGCCGATGTTGCGTAATAAATCCAACGCGCCGTTACGCACCAGCGGCTCGCCGCCGGTGACCCTAATCTTGTTCACGCCAAGGCCGACGAAGGCTTCGCAAATGAACTGGATTTCTTCCAGACTGAGAATTTGCTTGCGCGGCAGAAACGTCATGTCTTCGGCCATGCAGTACACGCAACGAAAGTCGCAACGGTCGGTAATCGATACCCGAAGGTAATTGACGACCCGCCCGAAGCGGTCTGTCAGTTGGAAGGGTCTAATCGCTTGTACGGAGCCCATCGAAATCGTCCGGGAAAAGAGGCAAAAATTCTACCACAGAGTCGCGCGGCGGCCAGTTACGGCGGCCAAGCTCGGCTGAAAGTGCGGCGATAGACCTTGGTGGACGGGATGGGTTCAGTTATCCACCGGTTTCGCGGCGACTTTCCGGTAAGTGCGCGAGCAGAAAATCGCCGATTCGTTGCTCCAGCCAAAATGCCGGCCGCCACGGCAAACGGCCGCCTACGAAGCCGACGTGGCCGCCGCCGCCACAAACCTGCAACGTCACGCCGGACGCCAACTCGGCGGCGGCCGGTAGCACCGCCGGCGTCATGAACGGGTCGTCCTCGGCCTGCAGAATCAAGGTTGGAACCTCGATTCGTCCCAGAAATTGGCGCGAACTGGAGCGTCGGTAGTAATCGTGCGCGTCGCTGAAACCGTGCAGCCGCGCCACCACCCGGTCGTCGTATTCCCAAAACGAACGGATCGGCGCCAGATCGCCCAAGTCGTCGAGCAAGCCGGCTTGTTCGATACGGCCCAGGCGGTGCAGATGGCGGCGCTTGGCGACGATGTATTGTTTTAGCTCGCGCAATAGATAATCTCGATAGATTCTGGATAGGCCGCTATCCAAGCGGTCGGCGCACAAATTCAGCATCAACGGCACGGACACCGCGACGGCACCGCGCAACTCAATCGAATCGTGCCGTTCACCCAACCACTTCAGCAACACGTTGCCACCCAGCGAAAATCCGACGGCCGCCAGCGCGGTATCCGGCAGGCGCCGACGCAACGTGCGGTAGAGAAAATCCACATCCTCGGTGTCGCCGGAATGATAGCAGCGCGCCAGCCGATTCATCTCGCCGCCGCAACCGCGAAAATTCAGGGCTACGCTGCCGATGCCGAGTTGACGGAGTCGCCGCTGCACGCCGGCGATATAACCCGAACGGCTGCTGCCGGCTAGGCCGTGCAGCAAGATCGCCAGTGTGGGTTGCCGGTCGTAGAGCCAATCCAAATCGACGAAATCGCCGTCCGACGTCTCCAATCGCTCGCGCCGCAAGTCGATCGGTGCTTCGACGCGGCGCAGCAAGGCTGGATAGATAGTTTGCAAATGGCGGTTGTTCAGCCACCAAGCTGGGCGGAATTCGTTGGACATTGACTACCGCGGCATTTCAGGCGAACCGCGAAACGGTTCGGAGGCGTCCCGAGAATCGCCAACCGAGCGGCCAAGAACCCAATCGGGACCAAGCCGCTCAACCGAGGCCGTCAGTTTGGAATGTAAGGACATCATTGAAACATTCGTTCGGTAATCGGCCGATTCGCCGCCCGGTCGGCCTGGTGTTACCATGATCTCATCTCAAGCTGGTTGCGTTGACCGACGAGCATAGACGATTTACCGGCCACAATGCCAGAACCCGCACCCGATTCGCTCACGATGTCCAGACCCGTTGCCGTTAAGCCCAAGAAACTCGCCGCGCCGGCTCGCAAACCGAAGCCTGCGGGGCCATCCGCTCGCAAACCTCGGCGTAAACCGCCGCCGGCCCCGCCATCCGACTGGCGTTTGCTGGCGGCCGAAGCCGTCGGATTGGGCTTGGCCGCCGTGTTGGCGACGATGGTGGTGCTGGGCTATTCAGCGAGCTGGTTATCCGGCTCGGGATTTTTTAGCAGCTTGCTACCGTTTGCCGGCGGCGTCGTGGCGTTGATCGTGACAGCGGCCTTGTTGTTGGTCGGCTGGTATCAATTGCGCGTGCCATTGGCGCGGCGGTTGGCGCAGCTGCCGGCCGGCCTGGCGCTGAGCCTGGCGCTGGGGATGCTGTGGTTTGTGTTTCACGACGGCTATACCCCGGTATTCGGCCACTTTCGCACGTTGGTTGGCGGCAAGTCCGAGGCTGAGCGAGTGACGCTGGCTCACCAGGTTTACGCCGCTTACCGTCGCCACGAAATCGGCGGCCTGCAAAAACTGCTGCAACGCGCCGACGCCTACCGTTCGGCGATCCGCGAAGCCGCCGACGCCATCGGCGTCGACGAGTACCTGTTGCTGGGGGTAGCCGCCACCGAATCGTCGTTTTTACCGCGCGACAGTCATGACGGCGGTAAAGGCTTGTTTCAGATTACCGCCGTCCCCCAGTTCATCACCCGTCGAACCGCCGATTTGCTCGATGTGACGGAGCCGCAAGTGAACGATCCGCGCCATAACGCTTATCTGGCGGCCGCCACGTTAAAGCACTATCTTGAGGAAATGCGCGGCGATTTGTTTCTGGGTTTGCTGGCTTACAACATCGGCCCGCGCAACGGTGGTTTGCGCTTCATCATGCAGCAATACGGCGCGACCGATTTCGTGACGATGCAACCCTATCTGCAAACCTTGCCGCGCGATTATCCGATCCGGGTTTTGTCCTACGCCCTGGCTTTCAAACTGTGGCAGCGGGACGGCAAATTGTTGGCCTACGAAGAAGGCGATAATGCCGTCAAAATCCAGCAGCTTGGCATACCGGGGTTTTGATCGCGAGGGCTTAAACGCGAGCCGCGCGAAGTCGGCTGAAATGGGTCAGCGGAAACTCCGCGGATTTGAAGATCTACGATATTCGAATTTCTCGGGTTGCCAATAACCGCTCATTGGCCGATCTTGGACCTGGGTTAGGCAAGTTAGCTTGTATCGCATGTCGCCATATCCGCTGTTATTTGTCCGGGCTGGCCGTCGGCAAGCGCATCAGCACAAGCACCAACACTACCCCAGGCAGGCCGATCACGGCTGAATACACGAAAAAAGCATGGTAACCGAACTGCGCGACCACTTCGCCGGATATACTGCCGATCAATTTGGCCGGCAAGGTCATCAACGAGCTGAACAAAGCGTATTGGGTGGCGGTGTAAGCCGTATTGGTCAGACTGGACAGATAGGCGATGAAAGCCGCCGAGGCAATGCCGCCGCTAAGGTTGTCGGCACTGATTACGCCGGCCAATAAGCGGGTATCCGGCTCGACGACCGCCAATGCGGCGAACAGCAAATTGGTGGCGGCTACAATCACGGCCCCGAGCAACAGCGGTCGCATGATGCCGAACTTCATCACCAGAACCCCACCCAGCGAAGTACCGAGGATGGTCATGAAAAAACCGAAAATTTTGCTGACGTCGGCAATATCCTTTTTACTGAAACCCAGTTCCAGATAAAAGGGGTTTGCCATCACGCCCATCGCGATGTCGCTCATCTTGTAAACCGCGATCAGCAGCAATATCAGCAACCCGGTTCTGCCGTTTCGCTGGAAAAACTCGACAAACGGACTAAGCACCGCGTCCGACAGCCAACCCGTCAAGCGCTTGAGGGGCGAAGACAAATCGGCAATACCCAGCGCCGATTCAAGCGATGCTTCCAGCTGCCGTTCTTCAGCCGCTTGCTTGTGAGACGGCTCTTTGACCAACAGCGTCGTGATGATGCCCAACAACATCGACGCGGCCATGACTTGGTAAGCCAATCGCCAACTGGCGAATTCGGCGATATAAAAAACACCGGCTCCGGCGGCCAATAACGACAAGCGATATCCAAATACATACATGGCGGCCATCGCGCCTTGAAAGCGGACAGCGGCCGCCTCGATTCGATAGGCATCGATGGCGATATCCTGGGTCGCCGAGCAAAAAGCCACCAATACGGCCAGCAATGCGACATCCGCCAAGTGACCTACCACATCCGCACCGCTGATCGCCCACAGGCCAACCGCGATGCCGAGTTGCGCGCTCAGCATCCAACTACGCCGCCGCCCTAGCCAGGAATCCAAAAGTGGTAGCGGCAAACGATCGACCACCGGCGCCCACAACACTTTGACGGAATAAGCGACGCCGACCAAGCTGAAGTAGCCGATGACCGACAAATCGACGTGTTCGTCGGCCAGCCAAGCGGAGAGCGTGGTCGAAATCAACGAAAAAGGCAGGCCGGCCGAAAAACCCAGAAAGATCATCGCCGCGACCCTCGGCCGGGTATAAACAAAAAAAGCGCTGTGCCAACTACCAGAAGTATTTGACACGCGCTTTCCTTGGTTTACAACGACAATCCGACCGACGGCGCTTAGCCGTTGATCAGATAATGGGTCAAAATACTAGCCGCATAGCCGGCGGCGATAACCGGCGTCCATTTCAAGTGACTGAAGAAGGTGTACTTATGATTGGACTGCCCCATCAGCGCCACACCCGCGGCCGATCCGACCGAAAACAGCGAACCGCCGACGCCAGCCGTCAATGTCACCAACAACCATTGGTACAAGTCCATGTCCAGATTCATGTTCAGCACCGCGAACATCACCGGAATGTTATCGACGACGGCGGATATCACACCGACCAGGATGTTGGCGGTGGTTTGGCCCAAGCCGTCGTACATCGCGGCAGACAGCAACTCCAGATAACCGATGTAACCCAGACCGCCGACAGCGAAAACCACGCCGAAGAAAAACAGCAACGTATCCCACTCAGCTTCTTTTACCCGATCAAAGACATCGAGACGCACTTCATCAGCCGCGGAGAAACGAACCTTTACGTAATAAATGAATAGCATCAGGATGGACAAACCCGCCATCATGCCCATGAACGGCGGCAAATGCAGAAACTGTTTGAAGCTAACCGCCAAACCGATGGTAACGCCAAACAAACCGCACACCACCCAACCACCGGGCTTCAATTCAACAGCGGCCTCGTTGGTTGCTTCAGGCTGCCCGCTTGGAACCGCTTGCGCCATGAAAAACGCCGGCACCACGAAATTCACGACCGAAGGAATGAACAACTTGAAGAAGTCGAAAAATTCGGCATAACCGGCTTGCCAAACCATCAGGGTCGTAATGTCGCCGAATGGGCAAAACGCGCCGCCGGCATTCGCGGCAATCACCAAATTGACGAAACCGACAGAGACGAATTTTTCGTTATCCGCGCCGACCGCCATGACCACGGCGCCGACCAGCAAGGCAGACGTCAGGTTGTCGGCTACCGAGGACAGGAAAAAGGTGATGATGCCGGTGATCCAGAACAGCTGTTTGTAGCCGAACTGCTTTCTGATCAACCAGGATCGTAACGCTTCGAAGACGTTGCGCTCGGCCATGGTATTGATATACGTCATCGCCACCAGCAGGAACAGCATCAATTCGGCATATTCCTTGAGGTCGTGCTCGAATGCGCTGTGCAGCTCTTCGCCGGATACGCCGGCGTCGTGAGCCAAAATCGCCACGTGCGCCCAAATGACCGCCGCCGCGAATATGACCGGTTTCGATTTGCGCAAATGAGTAAATTCCTCGGCCATCACGAAACCGTATGCAACCAGGAAAATCAGAACGGTATAGACGCCCCGCTCGGTTCCGGTCAGCCCCAGATTCTTAAATTCTTCGGCCATGGCGAGTTCCGGTAGGAACAACAAACCGGCCAAAATCAACAGTGCGCGCAACAAGATAGCCCCCTTATCCTCTATATGTTCTAGTCGTTATCAAAAGCGGAAAAATCTAACCGGGCATGGTACCACCATACAATATTCTTTGTCATTTAATCCCAGCGAGTATAATATTCAATTACCTATCAAATTAGTCAGTAAAGCGATCCGCCCACCTAAATGTATCAATACAATCAAAGAGATCAAACACTTATCGAAGAGCGAGTCCGGCAGTTCCGCGGGCAGACCGAGCGATTTTTGAACGGAGAATTGGACCCCGATCAGTTCCGCGCGCTACGCCTAATGAACGGCCTTTATATCCAAACGCACGCGCCAATGTTGCGTGTCGCGGTGCCTTACGGATTACTGTCGTCTCGACAATTACGCAAACTTGCGTCGGTGGCACGCGACTATGATCGCGGCTATTGCCATTTTACGACACGCCAAAACGTTCAATACAACTGGCCGGAACTTTCCCGAGTACCCGATTTACTCGCAGAGCTCGCGACCGTGCAAATGCATGCGATTCAAACCAGCGGCAACTGCCTGCGCAACACCACCTCGGATCATTTGGCAGGCATATGCCGGGACGAGATAGAAGATCCGCGCCCTTATTGCGAACTTATTCGGCAATGGACAACCTTGCACCCGGAGTTCGCGTATTTGCCACGTAAATTCAAGATCGCGGTCAGCGGCGCCGGTCATGATCGCGCCGCCGTGCAATTCCACGATATCGGGGTCTACCTGATAAAAAATGAGCAGGGTGAAACCGGCTTTAGAATTTTGGCGGGTGGCGGCTTGGGCAGAACGCCGATTATCGGTCAAACCGTCAAAGGCTTTCTGGAGAAAAAGCATTTGCTGTCCTACCTGGAAGCCATTGTGCGGATTTACAACTTGTTTGGTCGGCGCGACAACAAATACAAGGCCCGCATCAAGATCCTGGTCAAGGAAACCGGATTGGAAAAATTTACGGCGATGGTCGAGGAGGAATGGCTCAGAATCCGCGATTCCTTGGTGCTCGGCGACGAGCGTATCGAGGAAATCAAGGCCCAATTCGCGCCACCACCCTACCGCGACTTTACCGGCGACGATACCGGCTTTTCGGCGAAACAAGCCGAGGACGGCCGTTTTGCGAAGTGGGTGAAGCACAATACCGTCGAGCACAAAATCCCGGGCTATCGCGGGGTTTACGTGTCGTTGAAAGCGCCGGATTCGCCACCCGGCGACATTACCTCGGAACAACTAGACGCATTGGCAGAGCTTGCCGATCGCTTCAGCTTCGGCGAAATCAGAAGCACGCACCGGCAAAATCTGGTGCTGGCCGATGTCGAGCAAGCCAGTCTGTACCAACTCTGGCGGCAATTGGACGCGCTTAAGCTAGCCACGCCGAATATCGGCACCGTCACCGACATGATCTGCTGCCCCGGACTGGACTTTTGCTCGCTGGCCAACGCCGGATCGATCGGCGTGGCCAAGGAAATCAACGAAGCCCTGGACGATATCGATTATATCCATGACGTCGGCGACCTGAAGATCAACATGTCAGGCTGCATGAACGGCTGCGCCCATCAAAGCGTCGGCCACATCGGCATTCTAGGCGTCGACAAGCATGGCGAAGAGTGGTACCAAATCACGCTCGGCGGCTCGTCGGAAAATGACGCGGCGATCGGCGAACGCCTGGGTCCGGCAATCGCCAAAGCCCAAATCACGGCCGCGATCACAACGATACTCGATGTCTACTTGCAACTGCGTCAGGAAAACGAAGCTTTTCTGCAAACCGTCTACCGCGTTGGCCTGGAACCATTCAAAGCAAAAGTTTATGCAAATCATTAAAGACCGTACATTAACCACGGACGCCTGGCGGTTTCTCGCTGACGATGCCGAGATCCCCGGCGATAGCGACGTCACCGTGACTCTTCAACGCTGGCTGAACGACAAAGCCGTCCTTTCCGGCCGGACAGGTCAAACCGGCGTGCGCATCGAGCCTGATGACAATATCGGCGACCTCGCCGGCGACCTACCCAATTTGTCGCTGATCGAGGTGGATTTCCCAACCTTCACGGACGGCCGAGGCTTTTCCCTGGTCCGGTTGTTGCGCGATAAATACGGGTACAGGAGCGAAATCAGGGCTGTCGGCCAATTTTCGGCGGATCAGGTTTTTTACCTTTCCCGCGTGGGCGTTGACACTTTCGCGCTAGCGGATGAAGCGCAAGCCCAAGTCGCCTTGGCAGCGTTTAACGATTTTAGCGTTACCTATCAACCCTCGGCTCGTTGAAGCCACCCACACCACTACTCGGGGCGGACGTTTAAACGCCGCGCCGTAAACAAACAAAAACCCGGCGACCTCTCGGCCAGCCGGGTTTTTTATGCGACTACGCAGCCGCCTACTTCTTGATGATGGCGATGCCTTTCAGCAAATTCAGCGCCTCATGCAACGGATAGTCACGCACTTCGGTTTCAGTGTCGCTACCGTCTTTTTGCAATACGTCCTTGGCGTCTTCTTTATCGTCCTCATCCGCTTTTTTATCCGGTTTCGCATTCCCGTTGGTCAAATGGTGGGTCAAATCAGCCTCCTTGATCGACTCCAATTTGGCCTTATCCAACGCCTCCAGCTTGAAGCGGGCCAGCGTGACGTCGGGTTCGATACCTTCCGCCTGGATGGACCGACCCGAAGGCGTGAAGTAACGGGCCGTTGTCAGCTTCACCGCCGCGCCATTGCTGGTAGGCAATATGGTTTGCACGGAACCCTTGCCGAACGATTTTTCGCCCATGATGATCGCGCGCTTATGGTCTTGCAGCGCTCCTGCAACAATTTCGGATGCCGAAGCCGAGCCGCCGTTAATTAGCACGACGATGGGCGCGCCGTTAATAACGTCATCCGGCGTCGCATTAAAACGCATTTCCGAATTCTTGATTCGGCCTTCGGTATAGACGATCAGACCGGACTCGATAAAGGCATCGCTGACATCGACCGCCGCGTTCAATACACCGCCGGGGTTATTGCGCAAATCCAACACCAAGCCTTTCAGCGGGCCTTCGTTTTCTTTCTTCAATTCGTCCAGTGCGTCCAGCAAGCCTTGGCCGGTGCCCGATTGAAAACTGCTGATCCGCAAGTAGCCGTAGTTTTTCTCCAGCAAACGGTTTTTGACGCTTTTAACCTTGATAATGTCGCGGGTCAGCGTAAATTTCAACGGCGCTTCCTCTCCTTCACGGATGACCGTTAGCACGATGTCGGTGCCCGGTTCGCCGCGCATCACTTTCACGGCATCCGCCAACGTCATTCCCTTGACCGGCTTGTCATCCAAGCGAACGATCAAATCGCCAGCCTTGATGCCGGCCTTTTGAGCCGGCGTATCGTCGATCGGCGAAACCACTTTCACGAATCCGTTCTCCATCCCGACTTCGATGCCCAGCCCACCGAATTGACCGGTCGTACCCTCTTGCAGCTCTTTATATTCCTCGCTGGCCAGATAAGCCGAATGCGGATCGAGGCCGGACAACATGCCGCGAATCGCATCCTCCAGTAACTTTTTATCGGATACCGGTTCGACGTAATCCTGTTTAATCCGCCCGAAAATCTCGGTAAAGGTTCTCAACTCGTCGAACGGCAACGATTGCAGGTCGTCGGCCTTGGCCGCCGCCGGCGC
>NZ_LUUK01000175.1 GCF_001644025.1 Methylomonas koyamae | reverse complement strand
GGCAAATCCTTCCTTCGACCGCCGTCTTCGCTGAGCTGGATGACAACAGATGTGCTGGTAAGTTAAGTCCGACAGGCTCCTAGGATCGGAATAGTTGTAGACAATCTGCGCGACATGCACGTGCAGCATGGCATTCAACGGAAACGGCTTGCGCCCGCGTCCTTTACCAGACGCATAATGTGGCTCGATCACCGCCAGAATGATGGACCACGGCAATAAGGCTTCGATCTGGCCGAGAAACTTTCGCGCCGGGTCACTTTGCCTTTGTTAGCGTATTCGGCATCGGCAAAACTGAGTTGTTGGGGCTGGTCCATGGGCGTCGTCTCTACCGCGATTTCGTTGGAATATTATACCACTTGCTGTTTTGGGGAATTAATCAGAGGTTCCCTTATCCGAACGCTATCACGAGAGTGAGCGACATTCCCTCTGTTATACGCATTCAAGATAAACAAATCAGATAATGTCAATTTACCGGATGATTTGCTTTTTCTATTCTACCTGTAAGACCACTACTTTCAAATACGCTAATGACTTTACTCGCATTCAACAACCCAGAGGACATGGCTATTTCAATAAAAGCCTCTGCCTTGGTATTCGAAGATCCACAATCGAAGAAACTGCTTAAGCGTATCAAACAAGTAGCGCCATCCGAAGCGAATATACTAATCATTGGCGAAACCGGAACCGGTAAGGAATTAATTGCGCGGCATATTCACAGTATCAGTCATCGTAGGAATGAGCAGTTTGTTGCAATAAATTGCGGTTCGTTATCTGAGTCGCTCGTGGAAAGTGAGCTGTTCGGCCATGAAAAAGGCGCATTCACCGGGGCACATACGTTTAAACAAGGTTGGTTTGAAGCTGCGTCGGGCGGTACGCTATTTCTGGACGAAATCGGTG
This sequence comes from Methylomonas koyamae, assembly GCF_001644025.1. GTDB lineage: Bacteria > Pseudomonadota > Gammaproteobacteria > Methylococcales > Methylomonadaceae > Methylomonas > Methylomonas koyamae_A. Next base: position 46,799 of record NZ_LUUK01000175.1, on the reverse strand, counting down.
ACTTACCGTTGTCAATGCAAGTGAAGTTACTGCGAGTTCTTCAGGAGCGTGAAGTGGTTCGGGTCGGCTCTCGCCAACCTATTCCGATCAATGTGCGCTTGATTGCCGCGACGAATGTAAATCTGGAAGAAGCGGTTATTGCCGGACGATTTCGAGAAGATCTATATTATCGATTAAGCGTGGCGGTTTTAAATTTGCAGCCATTACGTTTGAGGCCTGGTGATATATTGCCGCTTGCTCGCCATTTTCTGGCATCCTATGGCAAGCGACTAGGCTGTCCCGATAAGATATTCTCATTAGATGCGGAAGCGCTGATGTTTCGTCATTATTGGCCAGGTAATATCAGGGAATTGGAAAACGCGGTGCATCATGCGGTTTTAGTGTCAGCGGCTCGGGAAATAGCAGCCGACGACTTTAAATTGTTAACGCTCAATTTACGTCCGGCGTCGAACGATATTCAGAAATCCAGTCTTGATGATTTATACCCATTTTTTGCAAATTTGTGTGAGCAACAGCCGGAACAGCTTGCCGAGCGGGTTGAAAAGGCACTATTCGCGGCAGCCTACGATGCTTGCAACCACAATCAACTCGCCGTGGCCCGTTTATTGGGCCTCAGTCGCCATGTTGTAAGAGCAAAACTAATCGGGTACGAAATTATCCCGCCTAACCGTAAAGCTCTCGCCAATGCATCGGAAAACCAAGCAAAAGTATCGGAAAACACCGAAAAACCATTGTTTTTCCCTTTCAAAATGTATATCAAGGAGACTAGCGGAATACGAATAAGTAGTGCTCAAGAAACTGAAACTTCCGCCGAAGTCTGGGGGTATTAAATATTGAGAATCGCTTGCGCGTTTTTGAAAAATATGTTATCTAAAACTGTCGATTTAAAGCCTAATGACCGATAATCTTTTATGGTTTGAGACAGGGCTCTAAATGGATACGAAGAACCAAATAGTAACTGATCCTGTAAAAATCCATTGGCTGCCTCAACGTAGAGCTGAGCGCCGGGCTGAAAAATATACATATCCGGTACTAAATAGATGTTTTGGTAACGAAATGCCGCACCTAGTATCTCATTAACGAACGGATAGTAACCGTGATAGCAGATAATTTTTAAGTCCGAATAACGCCGTGCCAAGCGAGCCACCGCATTGGGGTGCGCGAAATCAAAGTCCGGCGTGGTGGGGCCGGTCATCAGACAAACCGGGACACCCAACTCTAAGCAGGTCTGATATACCGGATCAAGGAGAGGATCGTCGGCATGATGTGCCGGAAGGCCAAATCCTGGTTCGATATTGATGGCCTTAAAGCCGAGTTCGCGCACAGCCCGATGGATTTCGCTGATCGCCGAATCGGCTCCGCGCGTTTGAATATCCACCGAACCGATACCGACCAAACGTGAGCTTTGGCTAACCAAGGCCGATATTTGATCGTTATCGATCGTTAGATCCGGCGTTTCCCGACCAACCACCACAGCCTTGTCGACACCGGCTTGCTCCAACTCGCTTAAGTAACCCGATAGCGTTGATGAGCGTTCCAAGTGCCCGACGTCCAAGGAACCAACCCGGTGATTTAACCAGACTGCTGTTTCGTAAGCGGCCGTTCCTGGGCTTGCGCCGAAAAAGTCGTGCAAAAATGCCGGACGATTACGCATATCGATGATGGTAGACAAATTGACCTCGCTTTATTCAGAAAAGAAACTTGGCTTGCGCGGCTATTGAGCCTTTTTCAGGGCAACCCGACCGGTATCGCCGACTGGGCTCAAATGCACCACCGGTTGCGCCTTGCCTTCATCGCGCCGCTTCACCAAGGGTAGTAACGGAAACAGCAACTCAGCCACCCGATAGGCTTCTTCAAGATGCGGATAACCGGACACTACAAAGGTATCGATCCCAAGGTCCGCGTATTCTTTTAAGCGTAACGCAACGGTTTCGGGATCGCCGACCAATGCTGTTCCTGCTCCACCGCGCACCAGCCCGACACCGGCCCACAGATTGGGGGCAATTTCCAGATGATCGCGCGAACCGCCGTGAAGTTCGGACATGCGTCGTTGTCCTTCAGAATCGGAGCGGGCATAGGCTTTTTGCGCTTGGGCGATCGCCTCGCTATCGACATCGCGAATCAATTCATGAGCGGCTTGCCAAGCGTGTTCATCGGTTTCTCTGACGATAACGTGGATGCGCAAGCCAAAGCGGACAGTTCTGCCCAATTGCGCTGCTTGCGCTTTAACGTCGCGAATTTTTTCAGCGACCGCAGCTAAAGGTTCTCCCCAACTCAGGTAGTAATCGATGTGTTGTGCGGTCAAGCGATGACCTGCTGGCGATGAGGCGCCGATAAACAACGGTGGATAGGGACTTTGCACCGGCGGAAACGCCAGTTTCGCTTGCTCAACCCGTAGATGCTTGCCTCGGTAACTAACCGTTTCTCCTTGCATGAGGCGTTTCCAGATTGTCAGAAACTCTTCGGTTAGTTCGTAACGGCTGTCATGGTCATGAAACAGGCCGTCGCCTGCTAATTCCACCGGATCACCGCCGGCCACAACGTTGACCAATAGCCGACCGCCTGACAATCGATCTAATGATGATGCCATTCGTGCGGCCACGGTGGGCGAGGTTAAGCCCGGCCTCACCGCGACTAAGAATTTCAAATGCTCAGTCACCGGTATCAACGACGACGCTACAATCCATGGGTCTTCGCAGGTTACCCCGGTCGGGACCAATACACCGCTATAGCCGAGTCGGTCGGCGGCCATCGAGATTTGCTGCAAGTAGCTGTAATCGACTGCTCTTAGTCCTTGTTGGGAATTCAGGTAGCGTCCGTCGCCATTGGTCGGTAAGAACCAGAAAATCTTCATACGCTATTCACCTCCAGCAAGCTGTCTATGTCCCGTAAATGCCCCATCTTTTCAGTCTTGGTGCGCAGATAACGCAGATTCTCGGGATTCGGCCTGGGTTCCAACGGCACCCGACCAGCGATTTTCAGTGGATACCCCATCAGTTCGGTGAATTTGGCGGGATTGTTGCTCATCAGTAATAAGCTGTTAACCCCGAGATGCGTGAGGATTTGTGCGCCGATGTCGTATTGGCGGGCATCGGCTGGCAGGCCGAGATCCAGATTAGCCTGCAAGGTATCGCGCCCCAAGTCTTGCAGGCCGTAAGCCTGGATTTTATGGGCTAATCCGATGCCTCGGCCTTCGTGGCCGCGCAAATACACTAACACGCCGGCTCCAGCTTGGGCGATTTGCATTAGCGCCATTTTCAGTTGATTGCCGCAATCGCAACGCAACGATCCGAGTACATCGCCGGTCAGACACTCGGAATGCACCCGGACCAGCACGTTTTCGCGGCCGGCAATCTCGCCTTTGACCAGGGCAAGATGTTCCGAGCCGTCCAAAATTGAACGGTAGACATGTACTCCGAAGATGCCGGCTTCCGTGGGCATTCGGGCTTGGGCAACCCATTCAATCAACTTTTCGCTACGTCGCCGGTAGGCGATGAGTTCCGCTATCGAGAGTAGCGGCAAATCATAATGTCGGGCAAATTCAATAAGGGCTTCACCTCGCAAGATACTTCCGGCATCATTGACCAGCTCGCACAATACGCCGGACGGTTGCAAACCGGCCAAGCGCGTCAGGTCGCAAGCGGCTTCAGTATGACCCGGTCGTTGCAGTACGCCTTGAGGCTTAGCGATCAACGGAAACACGTGACCGGGTCTGGAAAAATCGTCCGGCTTGCTCGCGGGGTCGGCCAATGCCTTAACCGTGGCGCTACGGTCATTCGCAGAAATACCGGTTGTGGTGCCGAGTTTCAGATCGACCGAGACGGTGAACGCGGTATGATGAGCATCGCTATTCCGGGCCACCATCGGCGGCAGTTGTAAGGCCTGAGCGCGTTCCTCGGTTAAAGCTACGCAGACTATGCCGCTGGTATGACGCACCATGAATGCCATTTTTTCCGGCGTCATTGCTTCGGCGGCGATGATTAAATCGCCTTCATTCTCGCGATCCAAATCGTCGACCACCACGACAAACTGACCCGTATGTATAGCGTTCAGCGCCTTTTCGATGTTGTTATCGTTCATAGCGTGTCTCATGAGTAAAAGCTGGGTTTAGGGGCTTGGCCGTTCAATACCCACGCCCCCAAATCCGCCAATTTGTAATCAACCGGATCGTGCAACGAATGGGTGCGCAGATTACGCCAGAAGCGATCGAAGCCGGCTTGAGCGGTGGTTGCTCTCGCACCGGTTACTTCGAACAAGCGCTGCGTCACATCCAATCCGGAGCGGGTTGCCAACACTTTGGCAGTGGCGGCGGCAATCGCAGTATCGGCGCGCTCCTGCACGGTCAAAGCGTCCTCTTTGCTCCACGCCAGATCCAAGGCTTGCGCGGCATAGTCTGTCGCCAACGCCGCGGCATTGATATCCACCCAAAACTCGCCATATTTCTTTAAGGTATAAGGGTCTTGCGTGGCACTTTCCACGCCGGATAGAAACCATGCCCGACTTTGCGAGCGGGTATATTGCCTCGCCTCGGCCAACGCACCTTCGGCTATACCTAGGTAAATATTGGTTAGGACAAGCTGCGCGATCAACGGCCTAAGAGTCGCGAAGACACTTCCCAACGGTCCTGGGTTACGCAGGATTTCGTGATCGTAGACACGCACATGGTCGAACGCGACACTGCCGCTGTCAGTCTGGCGCTGCCCCATGTTGTTCCAATCGGCAAAGCGGGTAATGCCTGGGCGGTTCGGCGGTAACGCGGCTATAAAAAGCTTGCCGTCGGGCTCGCGTAATGCCGAAACGATCAGATAATCGGCATCCAAGGCGCCAGAGCAAAAGCTCTTATGGCCGTCTATCAACCAATCGGCGCCATCCGCAATCAATTTCGCGCGGGTATCCAACGGATTTAAGGTATTCCCCCAAAACCAATTGTGTTCGGCCGTTTCTTGGTAAAAGTGCCGCCATTGGTCGCCGAACAGTCTCACGGTCGCCAGTAGTAAATGCTGAAAGCCAAACAAGTGGCCCAATGAACTGTCTGCTCGGGAAATAATCCGAACGACACGCAAGGTGTCATGCCAATTAAAACCAAAGCCTCCAAATTCTCCGGGAATGATGAGTTTCAACAGCCCGCTGGCGCGCAGCTGGTCGCGCTCCGCCTTTGCCGTACCGCCCAAACGATCTCTTTCGATCGCGGTTTTGGCGAAATCGGCGGCAAGCCGCTCGGCCTGCTCGAACACGGCTTGTACTTGGCAATTCGCCACCTTAGTGCCCATCAGGCAGCCACCGATTGTTCGTTTTCCAATTGTCTGACCAGCGGCAGCACATGTTTGCCAAAATAGGCCACTTCTTCTTGAAAGTGCAGAAAGCCGGTCAGCACCAAATCAACTCCGATATGTTTCAATGCCACGATACGCTCGGCAATTTGCTCGGGGGTACCGATCAAGTTAGTCTTAAAACCGTCGTTGTATTGCACCAAGTCTTCTAAAGTGGATTTAGCCCAATTACCTTCCCCCTCCGGAGACGCTTTACCGGCTTGCTGCACTTCATGGCTGAAAGCCTTCACGGCCTCCGGATTGGCTTTGTCGATAATTTCGTGCAACACGGCCTTGGCTTCCGCTTCGGTATCGCGAGCGATGACAAAGGCGTTGACGCCAATTTTGACCGAATGCCCGTTTGCCGAGGCCTTGGCGCGAATATCGTCCACTTGGGCTTTGATGCCTTCCACAGTATTGCCGTTAGTGAAATACCAATCCGATACTCGCGATGCCATATCCCGGGCCGCGCGCGAACTGCCGCCCTGGAAAATCTCGGGATGTGGCTGTTGTAGCGGTTTTGGCTTCAACGAGTAATCGTGAAAGCGGTAAAAATCGCCTTGGAAATTAAAGTTATCCGCGGTCCAAATGCCTTTAATGGCTCTGATAAATTCTTCCGAGCGCCGATAGCGCTCATCGTGCTCCAGCCAGTGTTCGCCGATGGCCGTAAATTCGCCTCGAAACCAGCCGCTGACAATATTCACGGCAACACGTCCCCCGCTTAAGTGATCGATGGTGGCAATTTGTTTGGCTAGCACTGCCGGGTGCCAAGGGCCGGGCAAAACCGCCGCGATCACTTTCAGCGTTGAGGTGGACTCCAATAACGCATGACTGAACGAGATCGACTCGTGCTGGTACTCGGCGCCGTAACCGGCCGTAAAGCGAATTTGACTGAGCGCGTATTCAAAGCCGGCTTCTTCGGCAATCCTTGCCAGCTTGCGGTTATAGTCAATATCCCAACTGGTGCGCTGTTCGATATTACTGATGATTAATCCACCACTGACGTTGGGTACCCAGTAGGCAAACTTAATCGGAGAGAGTTGATTTGAAGATGGCAGACTCACAATAGTGGCTCCTTTATCGCGCAAAAAGAGTCCGGACGCCCCGCATGGGCTGCATCCGGGCAGATAAGATGGATGGTTGGCCGGTTATTCGCCACCAGCCTCGAACAATTCCAGCGGTAACCCGACCAGAACTTTGCCTATCCATTCGCGCGCGATATTGTTGGACGGCCCCATACCGATACCGGCGCGGGCGTCGCGGAAAATGCGTTCGATGGGACCTTTTTTGTAGCCGTAACCGCCACTGACATCCAGCGCGTTGCGCGCCGAGATATTCGCCACTTCGGCGGCATGTACCTTGAATTCGGTCAGCGGAATCAAGATTTGGCCTTGTGGTTCTCCATTAGCCTGTAAATCGTCCAGTTTCCGTGCCAGTTCGCGTTGCCACGGACCAAGGCTCTCGATCAACACTTTGGATTCGCCCAATTGTTGTCTCAGCACTTGGTAGTCCGAAAGTTTGCGATTAAAGTCGCGATGTATGTTGGCGGATAAATGTTCCGATGCTCTTTCCAGGGCAGCACGTGCCACGCCGTGCCACACCGCTCCCAAGCCGATCAGATAAACCGGAGATACGCCGTGGTAGACGATGTCCTTGCCTTGGCCTTCTTCGCCCAAACGGTTGCGCGTTTCCACCCGCACGTCCTTATAGGTAATCGGGCCGCTGTGATTCCCCCGGACACCCAAGGCCTCCCAGATACCGTGGCTAATGCCGGGCAACTTGGAATCGACGATAAAAAAGCTGATGTCGGTCGGCCCCTTGGCACCCGGCGATCGCGTTTGAAAAATGTAATAGTCCGCCTGGCCGGCACTGGTGGTGAAGGATTTTTCCGCGTTTAACAAGTAGTGGCTGTCGCCGTCTCGAGATGCTTCGCTGAAATTGAACCACCAGTGTCCGCCAGACGCTTTTTCGCTGGTTGAGTAAGTGCCGACCAGACCGTCGCGCGCCGGTTTCAGCCAACGTTCCTTCTGATCGTGATTTCCGAACAGATTGATGGTTTGCGCGGCACCGGTGTGCATCACGTATACCAGTCCGGTGGAAGCGCAGGCACGGCCAATTTCCTCGGCAACTATCGAGAAAGCCACGTGGTCCAAGCCCAACCCGCCGTATTCCTTTGAAATTAGCACACCGTTCCAACCTTCCTTGGCCAAGGCATTCAGATTTTCCCGTGGGAATACGCCTTCATCGGTTTTTTCAGCGTTGGGTCGTATCACCTCATCGACCAGTTTGCGAATGTCGGTGCGAATTTTTTCGTAATCATGTTGAGCCATGGTGGAATTTCCTTATGCGATTTTCTGAGTGGTTTGAAGAGAGTGAATGCGGGTTTGGGCGGCATCAACGGCCTGTTTTGCCGCCGCCGAGATGCGTTCCAGTACGACGGGTTCGGCAAAACGTTGGCCATCGTAATCCTGCTCCGCCGCATAAATGCCAACCGGCAAGGCGTTTGCGCCAAAGAATGCAAACAATGGACGCAGTTGATGCTCGATGACCAACGCGTGTTTGTAGCCCCCGCCAGTAGCGGCCAAAATCACCGGCACGCCGACCAAAGCATTAGGATCGATAAAGTCGATTAAATGCTTGAAAGCGCCGGTATAGGAACCTTTATAAACCGGACTAACTGCAATCAGCAGATCGGCCGAGGCTATGGTTTGCAATACCTTGCGGGCTTCATCGTTCAATTCTCCTGGGTGTCGAGCCGGACCGAATATAGCCGCCCATTCCGCAAGCTGAAAAATCGTGGATTTTATCGGCGTAAGTAATTCCAATTCGGCCAATATCTGTTCAGCTAATACCAGGGTTTTTGACGGGGATCCCAGGTTGCCGGAAACCACCACTACATTTAATTTGCTCATGAATATTTAAAACCAGTAAATAAGTTAAAGAAAGCCTAGTAAACTAAATCACTTAAAAATGGAAATTCGCCCCGGCGCCTATCGACCATTCACTGCCATTTACCGAATAACTGCCCAGCGCCAGCGTTTCGCGATGCGCCGAACCCTCAAAGGCGTACGCACCAAATGCGTCCAAGCGGAATTTGGGATTGAATTGATATCCGAGACCGGCGGTTACGGTGTGTTGCCAGACCACGGGGCCCAGGGTGGTTTGCACGACTTTGATTAAGTCGTTCTGATTGAGGACACCGGGAACTGGGGTGTCGAGCGGTAGTGTGCCGAGGCCGGAAGCACCGGAAACCGTGCCGTTCGGTTTATCGCGCAAGACATCGCTGGCATAGCTATAGCCGCCACGAAATTGCCAATTGCCTTGGCTCCACTGTCCACCCAGCAATGCCAGGAACTGGTCTTGATAAATGTCTTGATACAGCGAGGATTCGGACCAACGTTTCCAAAGCACATCGGCTTCAAGCAACAAATTCCGAGTCGGATTGCCAGCCAGTCCCCAAGTAACTTCAAAGGGTTGTTCGACATGCAGCGTCTGGTATCGATCGTTGCCACCCACGGTAGTGGATAAGACGTTGCGATAGCTATATTTCAGCGGGCTCTTAACTGAAACGCCAACGGAAAGCTCGGGTAATAACTGGTAGGTCGCGCCTAGCGAGCCGCGAGTTGAGATATTGTGCGAACTGGCGGTGGTGCCGCCAAAATTGCCCGTCAAGCTTTGTAAGCCGCTGCTGTTGCCGCCGGTACCCAGCTGACCGATGCCGTAGCCCACCGTCAATGCGGCCCCCACCGATAACTTGGGGGTAATTTCATAGGCTGCCGCCAAGTTGGCGCTAAAGGATAGCAATTCGACTTGTAACGGCAGCGTTGCCGCACCGGCGACACCGTTGCCTTGCAAACCCAGACCCGCGCCGGCATTGATCGGCTGCGTTCTGTAATCGGCACCCAAACCCGAATCCACGCCAATACCGGCGCCGATGACCAAGCCCTGCGCTACTTCCCCGCTTAATGCGACATCGGGGGCAATATAATTTGCTGCTTGACTGTGCGATTCGTTGCTGAAACCGGCATTGCTTTGTTGGCTATAGACTTCGGGTTCCAAAATCGCCGCGCCCAAGCCAAAATTAAACCCTTTAAATTGCGTCAAGGTGGCCGGATTGCCAAACACAGCAGCGGACACTTCTTGAGGGCGAACAAAAGCGGCGCCAGCCATGCCGCCGGCGATGGGCTTTAAACTCAAATCCAGATCCGTGCCGGAATTTAATGCCCACACGCAACTGGAAATATTCATCAGCGTTCCAGTTACTGTGAATACATACAGTCCTTTTAAACCTGAAATAGATTTAAGCTGAGAATTAAAACTTATTTTCATTGATTGGTACTCACAGTTGTAAAAAAGCTCTTCTAGCGAGCTTTATCAATCCGATCTTTCGGATCATCATTAGGCTTACATCGCCTATTTCCGAATACGCTAAAACCGTGCCAAATAAATATCTTTTAAAAACATATAGATAATTTATAGGAGGCCTTTTTGGGCTGCCGCTACAGCAGCAAAGCCTGATCAGTTAGCCGCCTGTGCGGCAATGATTACTTAAAGGAACCTGCGATTAATGGCTGCGAGTGAATTAAGCCGCTGTTCGAGAAACCCGCCATGAAGCCCTCCTAACAAATCCGCTTCGCCGGTGTCGACTATGCCTACCCAGGCAAGCTCACCTAGCGTGAAATTCCTCGATCAATTCAATGCGTTTTGGGATCGAGCCGCATTACGCACCCGGCCAAGGGCACGGCCGTAAGCCGTTTACCTTCCGCTGGGTGAACGCGAGTTGTTTGTAAGAGTCGGCATGCAGAGCCGACCTCGTCCAAAAATTAAAGCAAGGTACGCGACCCAAGCCGCCTCCCAGCAAAATGGGCGGCCAGTGGTTCTTCGGCAGTCAGTTTCGCAAGGGCGTCGATCACGAAACCGGCCAGGTGGATACGCTTAAAGTCACCGCCGGGAACATCAGCGACGACCGAAGCGGCGTTCCTATTGCACGGCGAGGAACCTTTCGTCCAACGCGACGCCGGGTATCAATCCTGGGCTAGCGTCCTAAGATGTCGGCCGAAAATCCACCGTTTTGCTGGATCGCGATACGTCCCGGCAAACCGGCCAAGTTAGCGAAAGACGAGAGCAAAGACGGCTCGACCCCGCCGCCGGAAGACGGCGGCCGTAATCCCACGGTCAACTTCAAGGGCGAGCAGCGCAGCAACGAGACTCACGTATCACGCACCGATCCCGACGCGCGGCTGTAAAAAAAGAGCGAGGGCGACAAATCGCAGTTGGCATTTCTTGGTCATGCTTTGATGGAAAACCGTAACGGCCTGGTGGTCGACGTCGAAGTCACTCAGGCCAAGGGAACAGCGGAACGCGAAGCGGCTCAAGCTATGGTCAAGCGTACGATCCACAAGCCGGGCGCGACCTTGGGTGCCGATAAAAACTATGACACCCAAGACTTTGTCGCCAATCTACGCCAGCGCAAGGTGACCCCGCATGTGGCGAGCAAGGAAAAAGGCTCGGCCATTGACGGCCGCTCTCCGCGAGTTCTAAACGGTGACCTTACTGCCATCGAACTTGGTGAAGGTATACCCGGTGAATGGTTCGTTGTAGGTAAAGCGTTGATTCCGCAACAGACTGATCGCCAAGGCCTCGCCCAGAGAGTGAGACGCTGAAATATCCGAGCGCACATGGAAGTTATTGAAGTTTCGACCAAAACCGATGTTGTTGACCAGTTTGTTCAGTTCCCCGCCGACCGTCAGTATATCCTTGCCGCTATAAGGCCGGAGTTTGCTCGGGTCGTTGGGATCGACTTCCAAAGGATTCGGGATCACGTGGTTTTCGTCGAAGAACGCTTTCAACAAGGTGATAGGCACCGCAGCGCCTATCGTAGCACCGCTGGGGTAACCCGGATGAGTTGGCGCGCCGACATTGCTGGCGCTGGGAAGCAGATAAGTGCCGAATTGCTTGTAAATCCGCTGCACCGCCTCTGAATTCAATACGTCCGGGTGCAAGGGATAATTCGCGCCGTTGGTTAGGACTTTGTGCACCAGGCCGCCGTAGTCTTCCGGGCGCAACCGGCGGTTGACATACCAGTTTTGGTAATAAGAGGTACGGGTGGCGTAGGTGGCTGCCAGCGCCAGTAAGCCCTGGGCAAAACCGGTGGTAAACGACGATGCGGTGGCTTCCTGGGTTTTGGAGTTTCGGTACGGGTTGGCCGGGTTCAATGGTGCGCCGACCCCGCCCAGCAACGGATTGTCGGCATTGGGCGCGGCACTCAGGATTTGCAGGACGTGAAGATAGGTCGGTCCGGTTCCACGCGCCAACGTGGCCAGATCTCGGCCGTTGATGATGTGGCGCCGGCCGGATTCCAGCGTGATGCCGCGGCCAAGATCTTTTCCGTTGCGCAGGGCTAGCCATTCCTCCCAGGTGGCGCCGAAGGCCTCGCCGGCTTTTTGGATCGGTCGGGTTTGCGGTTGGCTGGCTATCGTGCCCCAGGCCGGAATCGCCCTGAGTAAAAACTGGGAAATGTAAGGACCGTCCAGGGCGCCGTCGGGGACGAGGTATTTGGCCTTTTTGCCGGAGGGGTCGGACCTATAGTCAACATAGGCGGCCGTCGCTCGGAATAAGGACTCGGGCGTGACTTTGCCGTCGACCTTGGGGCCGTTAAAGGCTTTCAGGTCGTTCAGCTCGGTGACTGCGGCCAGTACCAGCTCGTTGTCGGTGTCGTCGCGGTATTCGGTAAACGGCACGTCGCGCAGCAACGCCTGCCAATAAACTTCGATATGGTCGGCGGCCAGTTCCGCACTGGCCAACTCCGCCGGTGCCGGAATGGCCAGCTGGCTGTTGGCCAAGCCTTCGAGGCTCGCGGTCAATGGGCCCTGAATACCGGCCAGTTTGGCGGTGCCGCCCAACTGGATGTTTTCGAAATCCTCGTGTTTGCCCGAGCGTAGCGCCGTTAAATAGGATTCGTAGGATACGGGCAATACATGGCCTTGGTCGTCATGTTGCAAACCCTTGGTCGCGGCACCTATGTAATTGGGATAACGTAATTCGTCACCGTTATTGGGCTGAGGCGGAATGTCGACTTTGTAATCAATTTCAGCCGCATCCAAACGGGCTTTGAAGGCGCGTTTACGCAATTTTTTGGCATGGAGGGTACCCAGCGTGTCGTTCTGGTACTTTTTGCTAAAGTCCTGACCCACCGATTCGGGAATTTGACTATCGTCGGTGGAATAACCTTCGCCGACCGCGGCTTGTACCGCGCCCGGCAAGGTTGGTCCTAACACGCTAGCAGCGGTGATCGCGGCCGCGCGGCCGATGAACGAGCGGCGGCTAATGCCGTTTTGTTCGTCGATGTCGGTGGTTGAAGTGTGGTCATCCGCGGATGCGGATAGGTCGGATGCCGGAGTTTTACCGGCGCGAGTTGCGGTCGACATGAGATTTTGCTCCTTAAAATAGAGTGCATTCAAAATGTTTAAGTTGTCCAACCAGACTTCCGACGGAAAAATGGCAACGGTTAGATATTCGTTAACCGTTCCGCTCGGAAAGTTTGAGACTTTTGGTCTCGAACGGTATTTCACAAAATTTATGCCATCTATAAAGCCACGGAAACTGTTAACTAGCAGGTATAAATTGCTGTAAAAACCGCAGTTTCTGAACCATTGCTGTTGATTTTCAAGCTTTCCGGATAAATGCGAGAAAAATTCTCTTGGTTTATCGGTTTGCGCGGTTATTCAATCGAGTCTTTTAAAGGATTCTGGATTAACCAGGGTTTTTTATCTGGATGTAGTATGGTAGATTGGTCGCGAGAATAACTCTTTATAAAATGTACTTTGAAGTTAAAATGTCGCACCATTTATATGATTGTTACTGAACGCCTAAAAATTCGAAACTTTGTAGAGTCCGATTGCGAAGTATTAGTATCAATGCTTCAGGATAGTGTTTTCATGGCATATTCCGAGGCCGGTGCTTTAGCAACAGACCGTGCGGTTGCTAGATATAGAGAAATTCTGGAATACTCCAAGTCGGGACTGGGTAAAAAGGCCTTGATTCTAAAGGATACCAACCAAATTATCGGTTATTGCGGAATTGAACCCTTCGAGCTCGATGGCAAACGGGAGTTGGAGCTTGGTTATCGATTGATTGCATCTTATCGCGGCCACGGCCACGGCTACGCGACCGAGGCCGCGCGAGCCGTGATTTCGGCCTTCGCAGGGCCTAAGTTGTTCGCCTATGTCGAATCCGAAAATACGAAATCCCTAAACGTTTTAGTCAAACTGGGTTTTGAGGAATTGGGGTTGAGACAAATTAAGGAGAAATCGTATTTGCTTTTTCTCCGTGCCGAAAACTGCCGTGGACTTGGCGGTTAAATGTCGGGTCGTTGACGGGTAAATGGCGTCACGGCGCTCGCGAATTAAGCGCTAGACTGCAGGCCAGTGATACAACAGGAGTTTCCAATGCTAATACAAAAACTGAGATTGCAACACGGCTGGTCGCAACAACAATTAGCCGAATTGAGCGGCATCAGCGTCCGCACTATTCAACGAATCGAACGCGGACAAACGGCAAGTTTGGAATCCCTGAAATCACTGGCGGCGGTCTTTGAGATCGATTTTTCACAGTTAAATTCGGAGTTTGATATGAGTGGCGCTTTAAATCAGAATATTAGTAAAGACGAAATCCTTACCTTCGAGCATGTACGTAAACTCAGACGGTTTTACACGCATTTAATTCAATACATCGTTATTATTGGCGCTTTAGCCATTCTCAATTTGCTGCAAACGCCCCGCCATCTCTGGGTGATTTGGCCGGCGCTTGGTTGGAGTGTCGGGCTTTTGATACACGCATCTTCAGTATTCGATATACTGCCTTTCTTTGGAGCGGAGTGGGAAAGAAAACAAGTCGAAAAGCGCTTGGGACGTCCGTTGTAAATTAAAAAATCAGATCAATAATCTCGGCAATCGGTTTTATTACTAACGTTTTCAATAGTCAAATGGTTATTCGATTTTGAATCGCGCGGCTCATGTTGTCGCGGCTGTATGAGTAACTATTGTCCTAGCTGTTTACCAGGATTTTGACGGATATTAGTCAAGGGTTCCGCTGTCAGAACCCGATTACCGAACGAGAGCGGCTTTTTGCCTTAAAGAGCGGAAAGTCGCTTTCTCCACGGTGTAAAAAAATGCTTGGGCGGTTAACAGCGGTCAGGTTGCCGAAAATCTTAAGAAGGATCGGATAGCGGAGAAGTTCAGGCCGGCAAAAACGAATGGTGGCGAGAGGAAGCCCTGTGACTCGGGAGTTTTGGCGATCAGTCCTTTCAAATCTATTTAGACCGATTATTGATTATCCGGATCAGTTAGGTAATCAATCGAAGAAAGGCCATCAAACCCCGTTGTCCGACGCTCTGTTGATTATTTCCATCGTACTCGACATCCAGCACGCCGGTTGGTTGATATTTTCCGGTTAAGTAATCGTCTATTCGACGCATCCGTTGCGCGTGATCCGGGGTTCCGGGGATTAAGCGGTCGGGGGCGACCAGCATCGCAACCAGCGATTGAAATTCGGTCTCCGACAACGCCTTGAAAGGCTTATTAAAATACGCCGAGGCGGCAGTCTCAAAGCCGCGAATAGCCTGCCCGTCCTGACTGCCGAGATAGGCGACGTTCAACAGCAATTCCAGTTGCTCGTTTTTGGGAATCAGCGGATCTAACGCGTAACGGGCGATGAGCGTTTGACGGATCTTGGCCACCCCTTTATTAAAGCCGCCTGGAAAATACAACAATTTGACTAAAGCTTGGGTGATTGTCGTCATTCCAGCGCCCGGCGTATTGAGATCCACGCCGTGATGGCGATAAAACGCGGGATCTTCCACCGCAATCAGCAGCAATTTCTCGTTTTTTGATAAGTCGGACAGTGCAATGCCGTGCCCGTAGCGTTGCCAAGCCAGACCGACCAAGGCCGGTGTATCGCGGCGGGCCACGTATACTTCCTTCGCATAGTGAGTTGCAATGCCAATTGAGGCCAACAGCGTCAATGCCGCGGCGATGCGCCAGGTATTCATCTAAGTTAGGCGGCGTCTAGCGCGCTTTAGGCGACCGCTGCAATCGCTTGTTGCAGGCAGCGTTTGGAGGCAGGGATTAAGGTTGGACATTTGATTCTTCACTCATCGAAAATTGATGTTGGAACAAGCCGTGGGTCATCCATACGTCGGCATTGTGCAGGGCGAACGAAAAATCTCGTTGGCCGTGACGACTTCCGCCGCGCGGATACAGCACCGTCGAAGGATGAACGGTTCTTTTTTCATGACTCAAACGGCTACTTTTCGGATCATTGACAGCATAAGCTCTCATCATCCCGGCATACCTCCGGCGTATTTTGGTGGCGCTATCGACAAATCGGATCGTGGTTCAAAACCTGCTCGCCAAGGATTCCCGCAAAAACCGCCGGACGGTCGCGCCGCATTCGTGCCAACTCGGTAGCTGGGCGGAGGCGGTTAGGGCGTTATGGCTCAGCTTGGTCAGCCGGTCGCGGTCGCGATGCAGGTTTTGCAGCAGCGCGGCCAGTTCGGCAGAGTCCCCCGGTGCGATCAGGAAGCCGGTTTCGCCGGGGCGAATGATTTCCCGGGCCGCGCCGCCGGTGGTGGCAACGGCCGGCAGGCCGAAGCGCAAGGCTTCGGCGTAGACGATGCCGTAGCTTTCGTAGGCCGACGGCAGCACCATCAACTGATGCGTTCGGTAAAGCTCGGCCAAGTCGGCGCCGACCACCGCGCCGGCCAGTTCGATTCGGTCGTTCAACGCATGGCGGCGGATGGTTTGCCGCAGCTGGTTCACGTAGGCCGGTTCCATGTCCAAGCGGCCGACCAGCGTGGCGCGGTAATCGTGGCGCGGCAAGCGGCCGAGGGCTTCCACCAACACCTGCAGGCCCTTGCGTTCGATGACGTTGCCGACCGCCAGGATGCGCAACGGCCCGGCTTGTCGCGCGCGTTCGGTTAAGGTATCGGCGGCAACCGTGGCGATATGGTCGGCGGCCGGCGGCGCAATGCAATGCGGCGGCAAGCGGCCGTCCAGCATTCGGCTGATTTGCGCCAAAGTGGTCCGGCTGTTGGCGATGATGCCGGATACCGATTGCAAATAGCGGCGCTCGACCGCGCGGTATAGCCAAGCCAAGGGTTTGCCGGCGTTTTCGACGCCGCTCAGCAAATGCACCAGCGCGATCAGCGGCAGATTCAGCCGCCGCGCCAGCCGCCGGTTCAGCCAAAATAGCGACGGATGGGTCATGGCATCTTGGATTAACAGGTCCAATTCGGCAGCGGCGATGCGTTTCAGCAGTGCATCGGCGACATTGTCGGCCAAGTGGCTGGCATAGCGGCGATAGGGCAAGCTGACGATTTCGATGCTGTCGCCTTGGCCGCGCAGATAATCCAGCAATTGCCGATTGTAGAAATAGCCGCCGCTCAGGGTTTGGATATCGCCGTAAATCAGCAGGCCGATCCGCATCGTCCGCTCAAAATGTCCGGCTGAAAGCGGCCCAGCATTGCGGATTTTCCCAAAGCTTGACGCGTAGCCGGCCGTTGCCGGGTAGCTGGATTTCGGCGAACAGGCGCTGGCAGAGGATTCGGCTGAAATGCTCGATGCTCGGATTCAGGCCGGCGAACTCGGGGCAATCGTTGAGCAGGCGGTCGCGAAAGTCGGCGACCGCCGCGTCCAAGGCCGCTTCGATAGCGACGATATCGACCAGATAGCCGTGGCGATCCAAGGTCTCGCCGTCGATCCGCACTTCGGCGATGTAATGATGGGCATGCGCTTGATTTTCGCTGCCCCAATCGCCGCCGATCAAATAGTGGTTGGCGATGAAGTCGCGGCTGACGGCTACGCTGTACATAATGGGTTCTCCGATGAGGCGGTTAGGGTCAAGGTTCGAAACGCGACAAGTGGACCAAATACGGTTTTCCGGTGCCGCGCTCAGTAGCGGAACACGGCCTGCAACACGCCGCCAGGCGTTTGGTCGAGATTGCGGTACAGCGTGGCGGCTTGCTCCAGCGGCATCCGATGGCTAATCCAGGCTTGCGGTTGCAGACGGCGAATCGCGGTCCAGGCCGTTTCGAAGCGGCGAGCCTTGTCCCAGCGGCCGCTCAATTCCGGCGTGATCGTGCTGACTTGGCTGGTCATTATCCGCAAACGGTGGCGGTGCGCGCCGCCGCCCAGTTGCAGCGGCGCCGGTTGGCTGCCGTACCAACTGCCGACCACGATGCGCCCGGCGTAACCGGCCAATTCAAGCGCACCGTTCAACGCGGCCGGCGCGCCGCTGACTTCGAAAATCAAATCGGCGCCGGATTCGGCGGGCCGGCTTAAATCGACCGGCAAATTCAGATCGGCGCGCAGCGCCCGCCAATCGGCGTCCCGCGATGGGTCGTAGCTGGCGTGCATGCCCAAGGCCGAGGCCTTGGCGCGCCGGGCGGCAATGCCGTCCAGACCGACCAGGAGGCCCAGCGGAAATTGCGCCAAAATCCCGGTCAGCAGTAGACCGACCACGCCCAAGCCGCACACCGCGACTCGCTCGCCCAGCGCCGGAGCGCCGTCGTGAATCAGGTTAACGGCGGTTTCGGCGTTGGCGAGAAAGACCGCCGCCTCGCTGCAGACGTCGTCCGGGATCGCCAACAGTTGCGAGGTTTCGGCGACGAAGTGGCTAGCGTGCGGTTGAAACGAAAACACCCGCCGATCCAGCCAGTCCGGCGAAACGCCATTGCCGATCCGCTCGACGCGGCCGACGCAGGCATAGCCGTATGGCAACGGATAAGCGGTAGAACGTTGCAACGAAGCCAGGGTAGCGTCCAGCGCCAAATCCCCAGGCAACCGGCCGCGATAGACCAACAATTCGCTGCCGGCGCTGATCGCCGAACACTCGGCTTTGACCAACACTTGCCCGGCGGCCAAAACCGGCAATGGCGTTTCCCGCACTTGGACTTCGCCGGGCGCGACGAACCACAATTGGCGCAAGCTCATCCGGCCAACGCGTCGCGATATTGCAACGAGCCCCACATCACCAGGTCGTCGCCGAGCATTTGCGAGTGCCAGGGTTTGATACGGGGTAATCGACCCACGCAAGGATTCAGATCGCCGACGCCTTTCAGGCCGCCGACCAAGGTCGGCGCGACGGTCAACACCAACGCGTCGGCCAATTGCGCCCGCAAGAACGCGGTGATAATCCGGCTTCCGCCCTCGACCATCAGCGTGCGGATGCCTTTTTGCCACAATACCTGCAGTGCTTCGGCCAAATCCACCCGGCCGTCGTCGTCGCGCTCCATCGCGATGATTTCGGCGTTTCCGGCAAACGGCCGCGGGCCGCTGCGGCGGGTCAACACCCAACAGGTTTTGTCGGCGCGTTGGCACAACCGGGCAGCGGGCGGCATGCGTAATTGGCTGTCCAAGACGATGGGCTGCGGATTGGCGCCGCGCCATTCGCGCACGGTTAGTTGCGGGTCGTCGGCCAACACGGTGCCGATGCCGACCAAGATGCCGTCGTGCAAACTACGTAACTGATGGGTCAAGCGCAAGGATTCGCTGCCGCTCAAGCCCAGCGATTCGCCCCGGCGGGTGGTAATGCTGCCGTCCCAGCTTTGCGCGTAGCTCAAGGTGACGAACGGCCGCTGGGCCGGCTTAGTCACCGCGCTTTGCAGCGCTAGCCAGCGCTCAATCCGTTGATTCAGCGGCATGATCGGCCCGGATTAGGCTGGCGTCGGCCGGCAAGTCCAATTCCAGCAAATGATCCATGCGCCGCGCCTTGGTCAGTAAATAACCGGCGTTGTCCGGGTGTACCGGCGTTTGCAGCGGCTGGCGGCCGCTGACGGTCAGCCCGGCGGCGCGCAGCGCCTGGATTTTTAGCGGATTGTTGGTGATCAGCCGGAGCGATTGGACGCCCAGGTCTTCCAGTATCCGCGCCGCCAACGAGTAATCGCGCTCGTCGGCGCGATGGCCTAGCAACAGATTGGCGTCGAGGGTATCGTAACCCTGGTCTTGTAAATTGTAAGCGCGCAATTTTTGCAGCAGGCCGATGCCGCGGCCTTCCTGGCGCAGGTACAGCAGGATGCCGGTTCCCTGCTCCGCCAGCAATTGCAGCGATCGATCCAATTGTTCGCCGCAGTCGCAGCGCCGCGAACCCAGCACGTCGCCGGTAAAGCATTCCGAATGCAAGCGGACCAACACGTCGTCCCGCCCGGCCGGATCGCCAATCACCAAGGCCAGATGCTCCTTATCGTCTTGGTTGTTGCTGTAATAGTGCAGCTGAAACTCGCCGTATGCGGTAGGAATGCGGGTGCGGGTAAGTAGTGTGACGCTGGGATGGCTCATGCTGGTATCGGTCGAATTACGGCGGTTATTGAATCCGGCGCAAACGGCAAGGATACTGAAAACCCACTCGCCTTTTAAACGATAAGATCAGATAAACATATTCCCTAGCGTCAATTAGCGGTGTCCTGGCTCGGCTACCGAATGGCGATTTCCGGATGCCTGGATTTTTTATAGCGGCTTACGGTTTTCGAACAACCAGCCATAGAATCGGAATCGCCAACGGCCCCAATCCCAAACCCAGGGCCGTCCAAAACACCACATGTCCGGATCCCCTAGCCTTCGCCAAATAATGACCGGCGACGGCGCTGATTAGGCTTATCGATAGCAAGATGAGCATGTTCCGCTCCCTTCACGGCCGAGGTAAATTTTGGAGCCAGGTATCGCGCCAACCGATAGCGCGGCCGTCTCGATTACTTGGGCCGATTATCGCCCGGATACCAAAACTGGCTATGGCATTGTTCGCAAGCGTGTTCGACTTCGCCGCCGGCTTTTTCCAGCGCGTCGGCATTTTTGGCGTCTATCGCGCGAATTAAACCCAACGCGGCAACTTGGAACTCGTGGCCGCGGGTAACGAAATCGTCGCGATGTTCGGCGACCAGCGTCTTAATCGCCGACGGCGTCAATTCGGCATCGCCGCTGGAGGTCGTGGCGTTGGCGGCGGCAACCGGCCGGTTTTCGACCAATAACAAGTTGGCCGCCTCGGCGACTATCAATGCGTGCTGGCGCAAGGCCAGCCAGTCCTGGTCGGTTTGCGGCCGACGTTCCTCGGTGCCGCTGGCGGTGCTGACCGTCGAAACCGAGTTCCAAACGAAATCGATGTTCGGGTCGATCACCGAGGTCATGATGTCTTGCAGGGTCGCGACCGGAACGAATGCGGTTGGCGGCGCGCTCGGAGGTTGCCGAGCGGAATCGTCGCAAGCGCCAACGAGCAATACGAGCAGCCAGGCCCAGCCCATGGCTCTCGGGCGTTGTAACATTTTAGGTAACAATGGATGATGCATCGGAAAAATCCAAAAAAGACGCGCGCCGCTACCGGCAATTCGGAACGGCACGCGTTAGGAGCGGAGACTCAAAGAAAACCGATAAACCGGCCGGCGAAAGCCACGCCCAGCCACAAGCTCAACAACAAACCGCCCGTAGCGTTGGCGAGCAGCCGGTTGAGCGATGCCGCCGCGACGGCCTTACGGTACAGCGTCAAATAAGCCAGCAGCGCCAGCGGCAACAACACGAATTTGGCCCAGAAAAAATCGTTTTCGTAATAGCTGGTCGCGGCCGGGATGAAGATCAGCAGTCCGGAAACCACGAGCAACGCCAACCCGGTCCAGAACAATTTGCCGGTACTTTGCCGAAGTTGGGCCGGCGACAATCCAGCCAAGCCGAGTCCGAACAAGTTCAGACTAACCAGCAAGACCGACGCCAGCAGCAAAATCATCCCGGCAATATGCGCCAGTTCCATCACCGCGCAAAACAAGTGATCCAGGCCGCCGACAAACCGGCCGAAGTCGCTGGCTTGCAAGCTTTTGAACAGTTCCAGGGTAGTCATGGCTATTGGTAGCTCAAATAAGGAATCAAACGCCCGGCGATCACCACCAAGCTCCACAAGGTTAGCGAGGCCGCACCGGCAAAACGCACCGGGCTTGGCGGCACTTCGGCGTTGCCCCAGACGACGACATCGCGCCCCCAGCGCCGTTCGAACCACAGCGCGTTCAGGCCCGCCAGAGCGATGAAGCCCAGCTTGTAAAAAAACACCGGCAACACCACAATCTTCGAGGCCGTCGCGACGAACAGCAGCAGGCCGCTGACGAAGGTCACCGCGAAACCGCCCAACAGCCAAGGGCGTAACGAATGCAGCAACTGGACAACCGGCAGTTGCGGCAGAAACCAGCCAAGCAAGCGTAAATCCACGAAAAACAGCAAACCGATCGATACGGCCAGACCGATCAAATGCAGGCCTTCGATCAGCGGAAACAGGTAAACCGACTCGCGCAGCGCGGTGCCGAATTCGGAGTCGTATAACAGCTGCGAAAATTCCAATAAGGTCATGGCGGCTATTTCTTTGGGCTTTCCGGCGCGGGCGCATCGGCGGCCACCAGACCGAAGCCGCCGTTGTTTTCGGCGCAAACCCGTTCGTATTGGTCCAGGATAGGCTCCTTGAGCTTTTCGTTGCCGACGTAATTGGCCGGTTCCACTTCGAAATGCCAGCCGTTCGGTTGGTCCTTGGCGGTCCACTTGCGGGCCGGCACGGTCACCGTAAACGGCCGGGTGTAGACGGTGGGATCGGTCAGGGTCGCTTCATAGGTATAGCGGTCGCCGTCGTTGCTGAAGATATAGCGTTCGGTGATATGGCCATTTTCGCTGATAAATTCGCCTGAGCGGCCGAACAGCGCCTTGCCGTTTTGGTTGGTCACGTCCACCACCAAGGTATTGCCTTCCCAATGGCCGCGCGAATCGCCGTTCCACAATTTGATGTTGTCGGGCAGATGCGGCTTGCCGTCCAGATGAATGATGCGGGTGCCGGAATTGAATTGGAACAGCACGTAACCCGGATATTGGCCGATCTCGTATCCGTGCCAATACAGCGATTTCGGAATGCCGGCCGGCGCGCAACGGGCCAGCGGCTCTATATATTCGGGTTTGACCGGATCGTGGAAGTGAGCTTGAAAATCCTTGACCTTTTCCAGCGCCCAAGGCTGAAACGGCACCTGGCCGTCGGCCGGGTCGCTGACCCGGCTCGGCGCCCGTTCCTCGCGCGGACTCTTGGCGACCCGGTTCGGATTCGGATCGTTAAGGATGCCGCCTTGCGGATCGGTGAAATTGTTGTGGTTGGCAATGGTGTTGGACCAATGGCCTTGCACATCCGGCTGGCCGTCGGCGGTTTTCGGGCCGGTCCATTTGCCGGAGACGATTTTAGGGAAACTTCTTTCCTGTTCGATGCCGGGGCCGCCCAGTTTTAGCGCTTTAGTCGCCGTTTGCACGGGTTTCGCCGCGGTCGTATCCGACTTGGTTTCGGGCTTGCCGGCCTGATCGGCGGCGCGCGCGGTTGGCGCGGCGACGATGATCGCGCCTATCGCCAGTCCGGAAATCAGCGCCGAGCGGCGGGGATTCATCTGTTGCATAAGGTCCTCGTCTGGCGGCGGTTAGGGTTTATTCGGCTTGGGCGGATAGGCATCGTCGTAGTCCAGCGTAAAACGGTAGTCTTCGATCAACTGAAAATCCTTCTCCCGGTGTCGGTACAAAATCACCGATAGCTGCCATGGCTTGCTGAACACGTTGGGGTCTTCGACAGTCGCCCGGTATTCGATCGTATTCGGATCGAGATAAGTCCAGCGTTCGACGACATGCAGCGCGTCGCTGTGAAAATTGCCGGCCCGGTCGAGCCAGGTCTTGTCGTTGAAGTGCTTGACGTCGACCACCAGCGTGTCGCCGTCCCAACGGCCGCGCGAATCGCCCAGCCACCAGTCGTAAGGGTCTTTCGGATGGTCGGTGCCGTCGGTGTGGATGGTTCTGACCGAATGGCCGAACTGAAACACCTGAGTCAAGTCCTGCTTGCGTTGAAAGATCTGGAACGGCTCCGGGTAATAAATGCCGCGCGGCACGCCCAGCGTGTAACCTTTCAAGGCCGGATCGTTGGTGGCGCGGGCCTCGAAGTTTTGCTGCTTTTGCGTCAGCGCCTTGGGTAAATACGGCAAATAGTGGCCTTCGACGATGCCGGCGCCGGGCGGCGCATCCTTGCGGTTACTATGAGGTTCCAGGTCGTAATCGGCGGCGCTGGTGGTTTGCCAGATACCGGAGAAATCCGGCTTGCCGTTGGCCAGCCGGGGGATTTTGGCGCTAGCCGCCCCGGCGTCGCTGACCGCCATGAATAATAAAATCAGACCGCTGACCAGCATCACGCCGATGCTGAGCGAGGACGGGCCGTTGTGTGGGTTGGGCATCGATTTCACTCCTGATCGTCGGCGCTTATTGCGCTTGCGGCTTGGCCTGATTCGCTTGCGCGTCCGGCGCATCCTGAGCGCCGCCGGTT
Organism: Methylomonas koyamae; assembly: GCF_001644025.1. Lineage (GTDB taxonomy): Bacteria > Pseudomonadota > Gammaproteobacteria > Methylococcales > Methylomonadaceae > Methylomonas > Methylomonas koyamae_A. Next base: position 23,133 of record NZ_LUUK01000175.1, on the reverse strand, counting down.
TTCACAGCGCGACCGTCGGATAACAGCGTGGTCACCGCGTAACCGAAGTCCTTGCCGTTTTTGGCGCGAAAACCTTGTATCGTCACCTCGCTGCCGACCGGCAGGCTGGCCTTGGTTATGCCTTTTTGTTTCAAGCTGAACGGCGCGCCGAATTCTAGCCCCCAGTTTTTACTGCTGCCGTCGGCTTGTTTGACGTCCAGATACAGCCAGCTATGCGGATTCACCAATTCCAGCTTGGTCACGGTGCCCTTCAATTCGATCGGCTTTTCGGCGTCGAATTCGGCGGAAAAGGCGTGGTGGGCATGGGCGACCGGTGCGGTCGCGGTCAATAAGCAGTGAGTTAAAACGGTCAAAACAATCGTTGATCTGCGGGCCATGAGGTTTCCTGCGTAGTTCGTTAGGGCGTTTGCGGACAGCGTGTCCGCGACGATCAGCGGTATCGCAATAAGCGGGCCGGAATCGGCCGAGGTATGCGCTGGAAAGTTAGGTGGAAGGCAAGCTATTGTTTTCGTTAGGAATAGCCGCTACCCGATTCGCTAGGCAGCGTTTGTCGGCCCGGATTTGGCGGGCGGTGGCTGTTGGCCGAAGGACAGCCGCGAAACACGGGCTGTTGCCGACGCAACTGTGCGTGGCCGGACGCTGTCCGGGCAATTGCCGAAATCCAAATTTTTATAGCCGGGCGTTGCCGCTATGTCATTTTTCGAAATACAAATCGAAACTTATCGTTTTTGATGGATAACAAGCGTCGTTAGAATCGAGGCACATTCAACTCGGGCAGGATTGCGGATGGCTTGGTATACACATCGATACGTGCTAGCGGGCTTGCTGGCCGGATTCGCGCCGGCGGCTTTGGCCACCAACGGTTATTTCGCGCACGGCTACGGCGCGCGCGGCAAAGCCCTGGCCGGGGCCACGACCGCGCTGGCGCAAGACGCGATCGTCGCGGCGATCAATCCGGCTGGATTGGCCTATGTCGGCGATCGTCTAGATCTGGAGTTCGAATTATTCAGCCCGCATCGCGAATACCGGGTGAACGGCGGCGGCATGCTGGCGACCGGCTCGGTGGAAAGTGACAGCGAATATTTTCCGATTCCGACCCTGGGCTGGAGTTACCGATTGGACGACAGCCAGACCGTCGGCTTGGCGATGTACGGTAACGGCGGCATGAATACCGACTACAAGCCGCTGGTCAATGGCAACGGCTTGTTTGCCGGCGCGCCCGGCACTTTCGGCGCGGGCCGCACCGGCATCGATATGGCGCAGGCCTTCATCGTCGGCACCTACGCCCGTTCGTTCGACCACGGACGTTATGCGCTCGGCATTTCGCCGATATTCGCCGCGCAGACTTTCAAGGCGCGCGGCCTGTCCACGTTCGGCGCGTTCGGTTTTTCCGCCGATCCGGATCATTTGTCCGATAACGGCCGCGATTATTCGTTCGGCGCCGGTTTCCGAATCGGCGGCTTGGCCGAATTGCTGCCCGGCTTGCGTTTGGGCGCCTCATATAAAAGCCGGGTTTTCATGAGCAAGTTCGACCGCTACGCCGGTTTATTCGCTCAGGACGGCGGTTTCGACATCCCGGACAGTTTCAACGTCGGTTTGTCTTGGGATGTGAACGCGGCGCTGACCGCCAATTTCGACGTCGAACACATTCGATATAGCGAAATCAAATCGGTCGGTAATCCCTTTCGGGGCAATTTGCTCGGTTACGCCGACGGCCGCGGTTTTGGCTGGAACGATATGACGATATACAAATTCGGCGCGCAATGGAAACCCGATCCGCTGTGGACGCTACGCGGAGGTGTCAGCTACGGCCAGCAACCTATCGAAGGCTCCGAAGTGTTGTTCAACATTCTGGCGCCGGGCGTGCAGGAATGGCATTTGACCGGTGGCTTCAGCCGCGCGCTGGGCCAGCGGGTCGAACTGAGTTTCGCGGTGATGTATTCGCCGCAAAAGACCGTCAGCGGTCCGAATCCGCTGAGCCCCGGACAATCGATCGACTTGTCGATGAGCCAGTTTTCTTTGCAGTTCGCGTGGTCGCGGCGATTTTGAGTGGCTTGTGCTCTCCTCCCTTAAAGCGCCGTCCAGGCGCTTCTTTTTATAATCTTTTCAGCGAAATCTTCCGATGACTTTTCCCGCCGCCAACCGTATCGCCAAACTGCAACCGTCCGATATCCGGCTGATGACTCGCGAATGCGAGCGAGTCGGCGGCATCAATCTCGGCCAGGGCCTGGGCGATCTGCCGGCGCCGGAGCTGGTGCGCGACGGCGCGATTCAAGCCATCCGCGCCGGACTGAATACCTATACCGCGTCCGAGGGCGTGCCGCCGCTGCGTCGGGCGATCGCGGCCAAGCTCCGCCGCGATAACGGTTTGACGGTCGATCCGGACGGCCAGATCGTGATCAGCGGCGGCACCACCGGCGCGTTCGCGGCAACGTTGACCGCATTGTTGAATCCGGGCGACGGTATCGTATTGCTGGAGCCTTACTACGGCTATCACCTGAACACGATCTTGCTGAACGACCTGGAGCCGCAATTTCTGACGCTGACTCCGCCCGATTTCGCCCTGGCCGAGGCCGCGCTGCAAGCCGTAATCAAGCCGAATACCCGCGCGATCGTGGTGTGTACGCCCAGCAATCCCAGCGGCAAACTTTTTAGCGCCGAAGAATTGGCGATCATCGCCCGCGTGGCCGACCGCCATAATCTGCTGGTGATTTCCGACGAGATTTACGAATACATCACCTACGACGGCTTGCCGCATATTTCGCCGGCCAGCATTGATGGCTTGGCCGAGCGCACCGTCAGTATCATGGGCTTTTCGAAAACCTTCAGCATTACCGGCTGGCGTCTGGGCTACGCGGTAGCCGCGCCGGAGTTGGCGCGCGCGATCAATCTGGTCAACGATTTGCTGTACGTCTGCGCGCCGTCTCCGCTGCAGTACGGCGCCGCCGCCGGCTTGCAGGCGTCGCAGGACTATTTCGCCAAACTGCGCGGCGAATATCAGCGCAAGCGCGACATTCTTTGCACCGGATTGACGGCGGCTGGCTTGACGCCGATCGTGCCGAAGGGCGCTTACTACGTGCTGGCCGACATTTCTCACTTGGGTTATCCCAGCGCTAAAGCCGCCGCGCTGGGTTTGCTGATAACTACCGGCGTCGCCGGGATTCCGGGCAGTTCGTTTTACCAGGGTCGGGAAGGCGAGAGCTTGATCCGCTTTTGTTTTGCCAAGGATGACGAGACCTTGCACGAAGCGATCGAGCGGCTTGCCGGGTTGCGTTAATGCGCGACTAGCCCTTCGAAGCAACTTCGTTTCCGGCCTTGACCTAGACCACCGGACGGACCGTCTAGCGTATTCGGCAAATCGGCCGCGAAGCAATTGAAATAGCCGGCGCCGTTTAAGCCCGTCGTTTTGCCCTCCTGACGATCAACGATCAACGCCGCCCCGGACAGCGACATCAATTAAATTTGCGATGACAGACAAAGGCCAATAAGCTGTCAGGCAAAAACAAAAAATGTTCCCTTATTCCCCGTTCGGCGAGTTTCCCCTTGAGTATTGAATTTGCCCAAGGGTGCGCAAGGTCAAGCTTCGACAAGCTTGTCTCGAATGCTTCCGAAGACTATGGCCTAAATCTAAACGCCCGCGATAACAGGACCGATTTCAAACGTTCCTACCCGCCTAGCGCCCTGGAATTGTCATGGTCAGTCCAACGGCGCCATCGCACCGTCTCACACCCAACACTTCAAATCGGTTGGCCTACCGACGAAACCGACTCGGCGTCTGCAATATGTCTGTCGCTGGTAGGCGGCGACGAAATCGGCACTTCCGAGGAAGCCAAACTTGCAAAAACCTAGTATCAAAACGAAATTAATTTTTCGTCAAGTGTTGATTAATTTATTCATTTTATTCACTACGCTGACGGCTTTTTTGCCATTATGTTATTCCGCGTCGGATTTCCTGAAAGTGGATGGCAGATATATCAGGGATAATCACGGCAAAGGTAAAAAAGTTTTTCTGTACGGCACCAATCTGGGTGGCTGGAAAATGCATGAACCCTGGATGTCGCCGTTAGCCGGCGCGGAAAATGAATGGGATGCGCGCAATATATTGGCCAGTCGTTTTGGCAAGGATGCGGTTTGGGACTTATACAACGCTTATTGGGATTCCTGGATTACCGAAATTGATTTTAATAATATCGCCAAAGCCGGCCTGAATTGTATTCGTCTGCCAATCTATGTACTTAACCATATGGACGACAAAGGCAACTGGCGGCGGGATCGTTCAGGCGCGATCGATTTATCGCGGATCGAATGGACCGTAAACAAGGCGCTGGAGCATGGGCTTTACACCATCCTCGATTTGCATGGCGCGCCGGGCTCGCAAAATGGAACCCATCATTCCGGCCGGCAAAACGGCTCTCTACTTTATTCCAGTCCTCTCTATCAAAAGCAATTGCTTGAATTTTGGAGAACCCTGGCCAAGCGTTTTAAAGGCAATGCCGCCGTCGCCGGATACGATCTGCTGAACGAGCCCTCCGAGACCTTTCCCGGCCCGATGGGCTCCGGGGTAATTCACATTTACGACCGCCTGTACCACGCTATCCGCAAGATCGATCCCGACCATATCATCATTATGGAGGCTATCTGGTGGTGGAATACGCTTCCCAATCCCCGCGAGAAACATTGGCGTAACGTTGTATATTCTCTGCATTATTACCAGTGGCAAAATAATGATGATTTCTCGGTAATGAAAAAATCGGTGGATGGTTGGATTAAGGATGCCAATATCTGGGGCGCCAAATATAACGTGCCGCATTTTATCGGCGAATTCACGCTGTTCGGCAATGCCGAATCCTGGAGTTACGGACTTAAAAAATTTACTGAATCCCGCGCCCACTGGACAACTTGGTCTTATAAGGTGTTGGGCCGTAATAACTGGGGCATGTACAATACAGTCATGCAAAACGGCAATATCGCCAATATTGATACCGATGATTTAAATACTATCAAGTACAAATGGAGTCAATGGAATACGCCGGAATTTTTTTCGCCAAACCCGATCGTTATCGACGCGATGAAAAAAGTCACCAAGGGCCGACACCTGAAGCATCCCACTAAAGCCTTTTCGACTAAATTCAAACACAGCCAACCTTCAAAACGAAAACGTATCGTCGAGAATTAAAATCTTGAGATATCAGCGTAATTCAAATCGTTTGATCGCAACTATCCACCGTGTTGAAACGCCAGCGTTGCCGGCACCACTCGAGCCACCTCAAGCAGACCGCTAAAATTGATCCATCTTCCCAGCATCGCCACCCGGTTTGCCGCCGGATCCCAGCTTTAAGCAGCAGAATCCGACCGCCAAGGCGGCAAGGTCGCGCAAGCGGGTCAATGCGATCAGGCCGGCCGCGGCTTCTGCGGGCCAGCCGTTGGTTTGAAAGGCCCACAACACGCCGGCTTCCAAGGTGCCTATGCCGCCGGGCAGCGGCAACAGAATCGCCAAACGTAGCGCGGCCAGCACGGTCAGAAACGATGCGGTATCCACAGGCAGTCCCAACAGATGCAGCAACAACCGCAGTTCCGCCAGCAGCCCGGCCCAGCCGGCTAGCGACAAGATCAAAGCCGCGCTCGCGGCTGGAATATCGAAGCCGCTACCGGCGCTGACGAAACCCTCGGGTGGTGCTGGGGCGGACGCTGGCAAACGGCAGGCATGTACCAGCTTTCGCCCGATGTGACCGAGTGCGGTCCGATGACGAGTTGCCAATGTTGCCAGCAGCGGCAAAGCGAATAACGCCGCGCCAAGCAAAACCAGACCAAGTTGCCGGTGGCCGGCGAAATCTCCGGCCGGCAATTGCAAAGCCACCAGTACCGCCGCTAACACCGCGAAGTTGATCCATAACTCGAACCCGCGATCCAAGCCCAAGGCCAACACCGCCTGAGTTGCCGGCACATCACCGCGCCGGCATAGCCAGTAAAGTTGCAGCGGCTCGCCGCCGAATTGCGGGCCGGGCGTGATAAAGCTGACGGCTTGCCCAGCCTGGCGCACGATCAGCAGCGGCCAATAGCGGATCGGCACCGCGCAGCACCGGCAAAACAGCCACCAGCGGCCGGTCGCCAATAGCGCGATCACCAGATTCAGTAGTCCCCAGAGCAAGGCTTGCGACAGTGTCACTGGGCCGAATGCCCTTGCCAGCGCGGCCAGCGGCAACTGTGTTATCACCCAAGCCAGTAGCGCCAGAGCCAACGGCCAAAGCAATCGCTTGAAGCCGGAGAATCTCGGCATCAGGCGCCGACGTAACGTTGCAACCAGGCTTCGCCCCAGCGGCTCAGGCTGTAGCGGCCGGTACCGAGCAACAGCAACCAACTGGCGGCGAACAGAATGGCAAGCCCTAGCGCAGGTTGCGCTACGCTCAACCAGCCGCCGCCGAACAACAGCAGTATCGCCAACGCGCCGAGCCGCCCGGCGCAACCGACGGCGAGTAAAATCGATGCCGACCAAGCCAGCGCGACGCTAAGGCCGGCGGCCTCGGTCCGCTCGAACCCGCCGGCCAAGGTCAATGCCAAAATCAGGCCGATGCGCAAGCCCGGCAGCGCCGTCCGGTCGGCGAGTTCGCCGATTTGCGTGTAAGTCCGTGCCGTACAGCGGCCGTTGGCGACCAGCCAGTCGGCGACGAAGCCGAACAGCACCGGCAGCATGAAGGCCGTGCTGACCTGACGGCTGAACGCCGGCTCGAGCACGGGCCACAGCGTCAGCGCCACAAAGCCCATCTGAAAGCCGGCCAGCGTCCGTCGCAGTGGATTGTCGGGCAACGGAAATGTCGGCAATCCGCGCCGAACGCGGGCTTGCAGCAGCCAGCGGTATAGGTAAAACGCCAAACTCAGCAGCAAATAACCGGTAGGCAGGCGTTGCCATTGCACGGCCAGCAGCGGCGCGATCAGCAAACCCAGTGCGTCGAAGTGAAGGTCCAATTCGGCGCCGAGTAGGCTGACCCGGCCCGAGCGCCGCGCCGCATAGCCGTCGTAACGGTCCAGCAGCGCGGCCAGCGTGTAGCACAATGCCGGCAGCCACGGATTGGCCGGCGCGGTGGGATCTGAAAACAAGCAGCCACCGGTGGCCGCGATCAATGCCCCGCGCAACAGCGTCAGGCGATTACCCCAGCCGAGGTTGCGATACAGCGGCGTGCGCGGATTTAAGCGGTTCAAGGCCAAGCGTCGCCGGGCGGTCTGCCGGATCAACCACAAACCGGCGCCGGCTTGCGCCAGCCAGACGCCGGCCGCACACCAGCCGCCGGCCACCGCCAGACCGGCGAAGCCGATTAGAAAGCCGGCGACGGCGAATAGCGATAAGCGGTTTAGTTCCCGGTTTAACTTGCGGAGTATCGGTTCTGGCGAATCGGACATGATGGTACAGGGTAATAAAACGGTGGCGACGATTCGGCGCGAAGGGCAGTGCTTTCTGACCAATGGCGACTTGTCGCCAAAAGCAAGCACGTGGCGTGCCGACTTTTGGGATGGGCATCAATGTTGCTTTGCTGCTTGCCTTGCTCTGACCTTTGTTTCGACATGACCTTATTTGCCAAATCTGATTCCTCCGCCTTGTTCGGCGCGCGCAAATCCGCGCCGGTTCTCGGCGGTTTGCCGGCCTGGGCCCTGCTGTGGTGGGTTATGGTTTTGCCCAACCGGTTGGGCGACTGGTTCGCCGGCACCTGGTTCGGCTTGCCGCTGGAGCTGGTGTTGCTGGGTTTGGCGCTTTATCCGGCCGGCGCCTGGGGCCGCAGGGTCTGCCGCTTGGCGAGCCTGGTCATCGTCGCCGCGCTATGTTTAAAACTGGCCGACATCGCGACCGATCAAGCCTTCGGCCGGCCGTTCAATCCGGTGTTGGACTACCGCTTTCCAGCGGACGGCTGGCATTGGTTGGCCGGTAGTTTGGGCAGCGTGGGCGCGGCCTCGGTCGTGGCGTTACTGTTGGCGCTGCCGGTGGGTTTACTGCTGTTCGCGCATCGCTTGCTGGCGGGCGTGCAAGGCCAATTGCGGCGCGCGCCGGGACGCGGAATCGCGTTACTGGCGGCGGGTAGCGCGCTCTGGCTGGGCATGCGGCTAGTCGGCGTCCCATTCGCCACGCAACCGCTGACCGACTTATTGGCGATTCATGGTCACTCCATTTGTCATAGTCTTGCCGACGCCGAGGATTTCCAGCGCCAGTTGGCGGACGATCCGGCTAGCGGCATTCCCGACGCCGAACTGCTTGCCAAGCTGCGTGGCAGGGACGTTCTGCTGGTGTTCGTCGAATCCTACGGCCGCACGGTGCTGGACCGCGCCGACTACGCCGAACGGATACGGCCTTTGCTGGCGCGCGGCCAGAAGCGCTTGACCGAACGCGGTTGGCACACGGCCAGCGCCTATCTGACTTCGCCAACCTACGGCGGCATCAGTTGGCTGGCGCACGGCAGCCTGCTGTCGGGACTGCGGATCGACAACCAAAGCCGTTACGACCGGCTGGTGATGAGCCGGCACGTTTCGCTGAACCGCTGGTTTCGGCGCGCGGGATGGCGGACCGTCGCGGTGCAACCGGCGCACACGATGGCTTGGCCGCAAGGCGAATACTTTGGGTACGACAAAATCTACGCAGCGCAAGACTTGGGTTATCGCGGGCCGCCGTTCAATTGGATCACGATGCCGGATCAATATACCTTGGCGGCGCTGGGGCGTTTTGAACTCGGGCCGGGCCAGCGCGTGCCGCTGATGGCCGAGATCGCGCTGATTTCCTCGCACGCGCCGTGGACGCCGCTGCCGGTGCTTGTCGATTGGCAAGCGGTCGGCGACGGCGAAATCTTCGCGCAAGCGCGACGCGGCGACGCGCCGGAAACGGTCTGGCAAAGCACGGAACGCATCCGCGACCAGTATTGTCAAGCCGTCGCGTATAGTCTGGAAACCTTGATTTCGTTTGTGCTCGAATTCGGCGACGACCGTTTGGTGTTGCTGATCGTCGGCGACCACCAGCCACTGTCCTTCGTCAGCGGCGATTCGGCCAGCCGCGACGTGCCGGCGCATTTGATCAGCCGCGATCCGGTACTGGTCGCGGCAGCGAAAGACTGGCACTGGTCGCCGGGCATTTTGCCCGATCCGGCCGCGCCGGTGGAAGGGATGGAGACACTGCGCGCGCATTGGCTGAAGTCGTTTAGCGGCGAGCGCGAATAACGTTGTTGAACAACCAGCAGATGCTGCTGGCGCACTGACTGGATTTCAGTAGAGCAGGCGGCTTTGATAGTGGTTTAGCGATACGCCCCAATCCACCCGGATGGTCGGATGTGCTTCGCTGATTCGGCCTGTGCGTGTTTTGACGGTGAACGCGCCGACGGAAAAACCGCTTAGTGCGCCACGCCGCAACCCAGTTTCCGAGCGAAGCGCTCGCCGAGCAGGTTCAATTTCGCGCACGCGGCGCTGTGGTTCGGATGACAGCAGGCAACCGGCGCCGGCAAGCCGAAGCGAGCCGCGTCGAACCAGCGGGTGTTGCTTAGCCAGACATCCTGATAATCGACGCCCAGCGATTTGTTTATGATGATCGCCTTTTGTTGATCGGCATCCATGAATACCAACCGGTTATGCGTGCCGATCTTGCCGGCAACATAGTTTTGAAAATCGCGGTTGTGGATCAATTTCGGATTACGTTGCAGCAGCGGACTTAATATGTCGTGGGCCATGTGCCAACTGTCCGAGCGGCCGGGAATCCGGCAGTTGATATCCAGGGTGCCGTTGTGGGCCATGTAAATCGAATCGGTTACCCGAAACGGGTGGGTATTGATCGTGTTGACGTGTCCGCGGGTCCGCAAGCGCAGATGAATCACACATTCGTGGCGGGCAAAATGGCGGTAGGCGCGGCGCAATGCGTCGAAATCGGTGTGTTGATCTCTGACGACGCTGATTTTCTGGTGGCCGGTAAACGCCATCAGACCATAGCCATGCGGGTTATACAGGCAGGCGGAGTGTAGCAAGTCCAAGTCGATTTTTGCGTCTTTGGGTTTATGAATAATCAGGCACATCAGGTTTTTCCGGTAAAACAAAAAAGATGGTTAGATCAATTAAATGACCTCAAATTGCCCGTAAAAAGCGGGTTCGCGGTATGCGTTTTGGGTTGTTCAACTGGCGATCGATAAACGCCTCCAATTTTTGCCGCGCCTCGCCTTCCGACGAAAAGGGTCCCTCGCGGCCTTCTCGAGTCAGAAAAAACCAAACAGTCGCGCCGGTGTCTGGATTTCTGGTCGGGAAAATGCGTTCGGTTTTAAACATGGGCGATTCTCGGCAAAACACCTGGGTTGGCGCGCTGGCGCGGATAATCCGATAAAGCAGTAAGCGTGCCGGCTCGCTGTGCTGAGTCGCCTTCAGGGTTGATGCCCGAATTCAGCGGCACCCAAGGCGCGAGCGGTTGGCGTGACGCAGGTTTCCAGCCAGGACCTGGTCGCGCCGCGCCGAGGCGCTGTCTATCCGGCAGCAGGCAAGCAGCAAGGGTTGAACCGATTGCAGCGTATCCGGTCATGTAGGCGTTGCCCGCCAAGCTTGCCGGATTCAGGCGATGGCTGGCACGAATTTCGCCAGAGCGATCCGATCAGAGCCAAAAGAGTATTTCGATAAGAACCATGATTTTGAAACAGAACGTCGATCCGGGTTGGTGTCCAAGCGGATGAGTGCGAAATTCAGTCCGACACGCAGCGCGTTAGCCGATAATCAGGCTAGGGCGGAGTGCCGTCCAAGCCATTACGCGGTCGCAACGTCCCCATGCTGATCGCCGCAGGTTTGTCCAAACACTTTCCAGGCAAGCGGGTGATCGCCAATTTCCACCAGCGTTGGCCGGCCGCCGGCAGCTATTTGATAGCCGGAGCCAACGGCGTCGGTAAATCGACGCTGTTGGCGTTGCTGGCCGGCGCGTTGGAGCCGGACGGCGGTGAGGTTTGGATAGGCGGGGCCCGTTTATCCAGCGAAGCGGCGCTGGCGAAAAGCCGGCTCAGCTATTGTCCGGCTGATTGCCCGATTTTTCCGTTTCTGGACGGGCGGGAATGGTTGGATTTTTTGCGCTCGATTCGCCCCGACTGGCGGTCGCAAACGGAGCGCCGGTTATTGGCCGAGTTTGGCTTGCACGAACATCTGCATACCCGTTTCGACCACATGTCGCTCGGTACCGCGCGCAAATTCATGCTGACCGGCACACTAGCCGCCGACGCCGCACTGCTGCTGTTGGATGAGCCCAGCAACGCGCTGGACCGTGCATCGTTAGTCGCGTTGCAGGCCGAAATACGCCGGCGATCCGAGCGATGCTTGGTACTGATGACCTGCCACGACAGCGGCCAACACCGCGATTTCGGCATCCACGCCGAACATTGCCTGACGCTATCGTGAGTGAGAACACGGGCGCCGTGTCGTTTGTCGGCGGGAGTCTCGGCCCGTTTCGTCGCCTATTGGCCTGGCGTCTGCGATTTTATGCCGAGGTCACGGTAAAACTGTTGGTCCGCCGTTGGCAAATGCTGCTGTTGACCACGCTGATACTTTCCCCCGCCTCGATGCCTCTAGCCGCGCAAATCCAAGTCCTGGCATCGCCGGTTGACCGCTTGCTGGCCGGCGCCGACGCGGCAGCGATATGGATAGGTTTTGCCGGCTTGGCCTTCGCCTGGAGTTCCTTACAAGGTTCGGCCCTGTCCGGCGCGGAACACTGGCGCTATTTATCGACCCAAACCGGCATTCGGCGTTGGGAAAGCGGCGTGGATTTAGCGGTACTGACGATCGCCGATTTGCCGCTGCTGTTGCCGTTCGCGGCGCACCAGATCGAACTGCGCATATCGCCATCCGATTTGCCATTCCAGGCCGCTCTGGCGGCGGGTTTGGCGCTACAACTCCCGCTGATGCAGCAACGCCTGTTGCGCGGTCGAAATTTGGCGGCATGGTCGATCTTCGTGCTGTCGTTGGCCACGGTGCAATCGATTGCGGCGGGCCTGCCGGCGGCGGTCGGCCTGCTGAACTTAATCGCGGGACCGCTAGCCGCCGACCGTTTCGCGGCGTTTCTATCGGCCGCGTTGCGTCCGGCCCGGCGCGAAATCGGCTGGAAGCGGCCGGCGCTGAGCAGCGAATCGGCGGCTCGGAATTTGCTGAAACTCAATTTGCGCGCCTTGCTGCAACCCGGTGTATTGCTGGCCCGCCTGCCGTTGCTGGCTTACGCCGGCGCCATCGTCTGGTTTGGCGATCATTGGCGGCCACTGGGCTTGCACGACTCGGTCGCATTGTGGCTGCTACTGGCTAGCATGGTGCCGCTGCTTTGGCAATGCGCCGGATTGATGCTGATCTTGCGCCGCGCCCGCCTGCCGATGTTGCCGGTACTCACGTCGTTGGGCATCCGGCCCCGGCAACTGCTGCTGGCGGACCTGGCGGTGGTTCAGGCTGTGTTCCTGGTTCTGGAACCGGCGGCGTTGGCGATGCTGCTCCCGATTCTCGGCCCGCGCGCCGCGATCTTGCCGATACTGGGCGCGGTCGCGCTGACCGGGTTGGCCTGCCGCTATGCAAACAGCGCCGCGCACCGGCCGCCTCTGCTGTCCAAACTGTATGCCGCCGCGATCTTCCTGGCCGGCGCCCGGCTGTGGGTGATCGGCGATTCCATCATTTGATAGTTAAACCAGCCAACCAAGAGGTTATCGTGCTTGAAATCAACATCCCCGGCTTTGCCGATCTACGTATTGCTCGTATCGTTTCCGATTACAACGGCACGCTGGCGTTGGATGGCCGGCTGCTGCCCGGAGTTGCCGATGCCTTGGTTGCCTTGGCGGCCGTCGTGAAAATCCACGTCATCACCGCCGACACCTTCGGCCTGGCCCGCGCCGAACTGGCCGACTTGCCGGTTGAGCTGACAATCGCCCCGACCGAACGACAGGCAGAAACCAAATTGGCCTTGTTGCGAACACTGGGCGCCGAATCGGTCGTCGCGTTCGGCAACGGTCGCAACGACCGGAAAATGTTAGGGGCGGCGGCAGTCGGCATCGCGTTGTTACAAAAAGAAGGCCTGGACGCGGAAACGTTGGCAAACGCCGACCTGGTCGCGCCCGGCATCCTGGACGCCCTGGATTTGTTGCGCCAACCCAAACGCTTAATCGCGAGTTTGCGTTCTTAGCTGGAATCGGCCGATCCATCCGGACCGGATAGCACCGATCGCGGGTTTTGCATTGAAGTCGAAAGCGACTTTCTTGCTGCCAAGCCAACAGCGATCGAGCAATTAATGCTGAAAACCGAGCATGTCTCCACCGATTCCTGTCGAGCGTTGAAGCCGACGATGCGCCGAAAATGGCTGCGGAAACCTGACTAGTGGGGTAGAGCGCTCATTTCGGTACAAAATCTGCTTCACGCGTGCAATGCCGCCGAGTCGGCGGCGCACCGATCAAGCCAACGGCCACTTTTGAATCATGAGTCAATACCTTATCAACGTAAACGGCGCGGCGGCGACCGTGGAATCCGCCGGGAATGTGCCGCTGCTCTGGATACTGCGCGACCAGCTCCATCTGGTCGGCACCAAGTACGGCTGCGGCGTCGGCCAATGCGGCGCCTGCACCGTGCATCTGGATGGCGTGCCCACCCGTGCTTGCATCACGCCGATTGCCGAGGTCGGCCAGCGGCGGGTCACGACCATCGAAGGCTTGAGCGCGCATGGCGACCATCCGTTGCAAATCGCTTGGCAAGAACTGGACGTCCCGCAATGCGGCTATTGCCAGGCCGGGCAAATCATGACCGCCGCTGCGTTGTTAAAGAAATCGCCCCAGCCCAGCGATAGCGAAATCGATGCGGCGCTGGATGGCAATCTATGCCGTTGCGGTACTTATTTGCGCATCCGCGCGGGCATCCATCGCGCGGCCGAATTGGCGGCACAGGGGGCGGTATGACCGTCGATACGCCGATCAATCCGGCTCGCCGGGACTTCTTGAAAACCTCCGCCGTCGCCGGCACCGGCTTGGTGTTGGGTTTTTACTTTGACGCCTCCAGCGGCGCGGGCCGGGGTGTTGCCAAGCCGGGCGCGCCCGAGGCGGCGGGCGAGTTTCGCCCCAATGCCTTTATCCGCATAGCGCCGGACGGCCGGGTGACCTTGACCAGCAAGCAGCCGGAAATCGGCCAGGGTATCAAGACCTCGTTGCCGATGGTGATTGCCGAGGAACTGGAAGTGGCTTGGCAAGACGTGAATATCGTCCAGGGTGATCTCGATCCGATCTACGGCAGCCAGAGCGCCGGCGGCTCACGCTCTACGCCGACCAATTACGAAGAATTCCATAAACTCGGCGCCACCGCCAGAACCATGTTGGTCCAGGCTGCCGCGTTGACTTGGAAATTGCCGACCGACGCCTTGGTGGCCCGCGACAGCGCGGTGCATCATTTGCCCAGCGGTAAACGTTTGTCCTACGCCAAATTGGCGCCGCTCGCCGCCAAGCTGCCGGTGCCGCCGGCCGATCAGGTCAAATTAAAGGACCCTCAGGAATTTCGCTTGCTCGGCACCCGTATCGGCGGCGTCGATAACCGGGCCATCGTCACCGGTCAGCCTTTGTTCGGCATCGACGTGCAACTGCCCGGTTTGCTCTACGCGAGCTACGTCAAATCGCTGGCGTTCGCCGGTCAGGTCGCGAGCGTCAATTTGGCCGACATCAAAAAACTGCCCGGTGTTCGCGATGCTTTCGTGATCGAAGGCACCGCCAATCTGAAGGGCTTGCTGCCCGGCGTGGCGATTATCGCCGACTCGACCTGGGCCGCGATCGACGCCGGAAAACAGTTGCAGGTGGTATGGAACGAAGGTCAGGTGGCTCAACAAAGTTGGAAAGGCTTTGCCGCACAAGCTGAGTCGTTGTATCGTCAACCGGCCGGGGAAGTGCTGCGTAACGATGGCGACGTCGAAGCCGCGTTAGCCGGCGCCGCCAAAACAGTCGAGGCGAAATATGTGTACCCGTTTATTTCGCACGCCAGCATCGAGCCGCAAAACGCCACCGCCTGGTTTAAGGACGACGGTATCGAAATCTGGGCGCCGACGCAAAATCCGGAAGCCGGGCAAAGGATCATCACCGAAGTGCTCGGTATCCCCAAGGACAAAATCACGCTGCACATTACCCGTAGCGGCGGCGGTTTCGGCCGGCGCTTAATTCCTGATTACATCATCGAAGCGGCGGCGATTGCCCAGCGCGTTAACGGCCCGGTCAAACTGACCTGGACCCGCGAGGACGATCTGCGGCACGACCAATACCGGGCCGGCGGCTTTCATTTCTTGCGCGGCGGCCTGGACGACAGCGGCAAGCTCAGCGCCTGGCACAATCATTTCGTCACCTTTTCGCACCCGGTGTTCAAAGACGGCAAGCCGGTCGTCGAACTCGGCGCCGGCGCCAATTTGTCCGGCGACGAGTTTCCAGGGCGCTGGGTGCCTAACTGCCGTATCGAACACACGGCCTTGGCATGCGGCATCCCGATGGGGCCGTGGCGGGCGCCGCGCAGCAACGTATTGGCCTGGGTGTTTCATAGCTTTATCGACGAATTGGCGCATGCCGCCGCTAAGGACCCGTTGGCGTTCCGGCTGGAGTTGCTTGGCGACAAGGGCTTTCTGCCAGGCACCGGCGAGCAGGGCATTCCTTACGACGTCAACCGGATGAAGCATGTGTTGCTCCACGTCGCCGAAAAAGCCGAGTGGGGCAGGAAACAATTTCCGCGCGGCCAAGGGCAGGGCATTGCCTTTCATTTCAGCCATCGCGGTTACATTGCCCAGGTGGCCGAAGTGACGGTGTCCAAGGACGGTAAATTGAAAGTCGACCGGGTGTTGGTGTCCACCGACATCGGCGCGCAGATTGTGAATTTGAGCGGCGCGGAGAATCAGGTGCAAGGCTCGGTGGTGGACGGCTTGGGCGCATTGATGTTTCAGGAACTGGACATCGACAAGGGTCGCATCGTGCAAAGCAATTTCGGCGATTACCCGATGATCCGCATCGCCGATGCCCCGCCCAAGATCGACGTGCATTTTCTGAAAACCGACTTTCCGGTCACCGGTCTTGGCGAACCGGCCTTGCCGCCGCTGGCGCCGGCGGTTTGCAACGCGATTTTCGCCGCCACCGGCATTCGCGTCCGCGAACTGCCGCTACGCAAAACCGATTTGAGTTGGAGTTGACGGCGGATGCCCAATAAACACCAGCATTTGATCGCGGCTTACCAGCGGCTTCGGGAACGGGGCGAGGATGCGGTTCTGGCGACGGTGGTCGAAACCTTCGGCTCCACCTATCGAAAAGCCGGGGCCAGAATGGTCATCGAGCGATCCGGCGCGATGGACGGGCTGTTGGGCGGCGGTTGTTTCGAGCGCGATCTGCTGGAACAGGCGAAATCGGTGTTCGAAACCGGAATCGCCCGGTGCGTATTCTACGACATGCGCGGATTGGGCGACGACGTGTGGGGCTTGGGCATGGGCTGCGATGGCGCGGCGCGCATCCTGTTGCAGCGCTTGGCGGCTAGCGAAAACTTTCATCCGCTCGATCGGATAGCCGAAGCGGCGCATGTCCAGTCGACCGGCGTGATGTTGACGGTGTTGACATCCGACCATCCCCAATATCCGGCCGGATACTGCCAATTTCTGACGGAACCCGACGCCGGCTGGCCGCCGCTGTTGGCGGGCGTGCCAATGCCGTTCGTGACGTCGGCACTCCAAAGCTTGTTGCAACAATCACCGAGAATTACCGAGCACCGCATCGACTCGGCAAGGGTTCAAGTGTTTTACGATGCGGTCCGGCCGCCTTGGCGCTTGTTGGTGATCGGTGGCGGCGACGATGCCGCGCCGTTGGTGCAATGCGCCAAATTATTGGGCTGGCGGGTGACGGTGGTCGATTACCGGCCGGCCTACGCCAAACCGGAGCGGTTTACAAGTGCCGACGAGGTTTGCCTGTCGCCGCCCGAGCAACTCGCCGAGCATTTGGACCTCAGCCAATTCAAGGCCCTGGTATTGATGACGCATCACATCGACTACGACAGCCGGTATCTCGCCGCGTTGCGCGGCAGCCGGATTCGCTTTATCGGCTTGTTGGGACCGGCGCGGCGGCGCGACCGGCTGTTGCGGCACTTGGGCGAAGATGCCGAACATCTGGCCTATCGCGTGTTCGGGCCGGTCGGTTTGGATATCGGCGCCGAAACGCCGGCCGAAATCGCGGTATCGATCATGGCCGGGATACACGCGGAATTGACCGGCCGCCGGGGACAAGCCTTGACGCTGAAATCCGGTAAAGTCGGTTCGCCGCCGATAACCGATAGCATGGTGCATTGATTTTACGGGCACCCTGGGGCATGGCCGGTCGCGGGCGAATCAAGCCGCCGACCATCGCCGGGGGCGTCTGTTGGAAACGGTTCGAGCGTGGACCGGATACGAATTTTAGGAAACGAACTTTCCGGCGGCCGCGCCGCCGGAAAGCGCAGGGGAAAAAACATGACACTATTGGCTTTCGACGAACAACAACGCGCCAAGACCAGCGCGGTGCGCGCTACCGCGATGGTTTTCGAGGACCCATCGTCCCGCCACTTGTTGGAGCATATCGAACGCATCGCGCCCAGCGACGCGACGGTATTGATCATAGGCGAGACCGGCACCGGAAAGGAGCTGGTGGCCCGGCACATACATGCGCTAAGCAAGCGCGCGCAAGGACCGTTCGGCGCCTTGAACTGCGCCGCGTTGAGCGAGAATTTGATCGAAAGCGAATTGTTCGGTTACGAGAAAGGCGCGTTTACCGGGGCATTCGCAACCAAAACCGGCTGGTTCGAAACCGCCAATCGCGGCAGTCTGTTCCTCGACGAAGTCGGCGACTTGCCCTTATCGTTGCAAGCCAAGCTGTTGCGGGTGCTACAGGAGCGGGAAGTCGTCAAGGTCGGCGCCCGCCAGGCGTCGCCGGTGGACGTTCGCGTAATCGCGGCCACCAACGTCAATCTGGAGGACGCCGTGGCAGCCTCGCATTTTCGCGCCGATCTGTATTACCGGTTTAACGTCGCGGCCATCCAATTATTGCCGTTGCGCGAGCGGCCCGGCGACATTCTGCCGCTCGCCAGACATTTTCTGAAAGTCTACAGCGAGCGTCTGGGATACAACGAAATCAAACTGTCGCCGGCCACCGAACTGACCCTGTTGAATTACGATTGGCCCGGCAATATTCGCGAGCTGGAAAACGCCGTGCATCGGGCCTTGTTGGTTTGTCCCGGCAATCGCCTGCGGCCCGAGGATTTCAAGCTGTCCGGGATCAGAATCCCGCAGTCCGGGCCGGCGGTCTCCACCAGTTCGCTGGAAACCGCGCTGCAACGCTTGTGCGAGCAAGCGCCGCCGAAGTTGTTCGACATCATTGAGGAAACCGTGATCCGCACCGCCTTCGAGTTTTGCGAGGAAAACCAGGTGCAGGCCGCCCGCCTGCTGGACATCAGCCGCAACGTCTTGCGCCACAAACTGGGCATCTACGGCATGCTACCGAGCGGAACCCGTAAATTGTCGGCCCCCTACCCGCAGGCTCGGGAGTGAGCGTTAGGCATTGGTGCAAAGTGCTCGCCGGGCAACACGGTCCGAAATTCAAACGCATGTGATTAAAGCGCTGCCTGACCGGCACCACTGCGGGCGGCAAAACCCTGTCCTACCAAGTCGACGCCGCCGGCAACAAAACCGGCTCGACCAACAGCCTAGGCTACGACGGCGCCGGCCGCTTGAGCCAAACCAATCTGGCCGGCGTCCTGACCTACCTGATCCACGACGGCAGCGAGCTGATCGCCGAATACAACAGCGCCGGCAGCTTGCTCAGACGTTACGTGCACGGCCCCGGTGTCGATGAGCCCTTGGTCTGGTACGAAGGCAGCGGCACCGCCAACATAACCTGGCTGTACAGCGACCACCAAGGCAGCATCGTTGCCGCGGCCAACAGTACCGGCAACGCCGTCGCGATCTACAGTTACGGCCCCTTCGGCGAACCCAACGCCACCTCCGGCGTCCGCTTCCGCTACACCGGCCAACAGCTGCTCGGCCCGCTCAACCTGTATTACTACAAAGCCCGGATGTACTCGCCGGTCATCGGCCGGTTCTTGCAGACCGACCCGATTGGCTATCAGGATGGCTTGAATCTGTATGCGTATGTGGGGAATAATCCGTTTAATCGAATCGATCCTAGTGGAGAAGCCGCCAATTTAATTGCAGCAGCTGGAGGGGCTGTTATTGGGGGTATTGCGGGAGCCGGTACGGCTTATATTAAGTCTGACGGTGATTGGGATGCCACAATTAAAGGTGGGGTTATCGGCGCCGGATTTGGTGCACTTACCGGAGCAACGTTTGGTGCAAATTTGGCTGGCTCTCCATTGGCTGGTGCCGGGATGGGGGCTGTAATTGGAGGAGCCGGAAATGCCGCTGGCCAGTTTTTTGGCAACAAAGGAACGATTAATTTATCAGAGGTCGCAGTTTATAGCGCTATTAGCGCTGTCCCTGGCGCAGTTCAAAATGCCTTGATAACTGATGCTGTTGTTTCAGGAATTGGGCAAAACACAGTAAACACTTTAGGAGGCTTAGGGTTAGTTAGTCAGTTGAAAATAGCAGGTGAGGCAGCCGGTCAAGGCATATCATCAGCTATTCCTGCTTATAATGTAAATTTAGGCGGGGCTTACAATCAAGTTCAGCAATTTATTGATTCGACAAAGAATTCATTTTCTACGCCAATCAAAAGCTACAAATAGCATTTAAGATTGTAATATTATCCTGCAGTGCTTATTAATAGCGCTCAGGGTAATTTCCAAACTGCTAGGCATGCCAGACTCAATGGGTTAAAAAATATGAACCACGATCAGAAATCCACAAAAATAAAAGTTTTGATGTATTTCCAGGTATTCATACTGATTCTGGTCATCAATCCATGGTCTCTTATTGTTCGTAATATTGCCTTTATATTGGCGGCAATAGAAATCGCTATGGTTGTATTAGTTTTTTTTCCTGTTTTAATTTATCAATTGTTCATAAAAAAGGTTGGGTTAAAAAGAGGTATGGAACTTGCCATAGAGTCTTTATTTAATATATTGTCAATTTTTAATGCTGTACCATTTTAAACTTGATCCTGAATCCGTACTTCATTGGTAAAAATTAAGCCTAAGAACATGAAACATAGTTTAAATCCTGGGTTTCAACCCGCGTAAGGCGGAACGCATCGTGGTTCCGCCATATAGCCCGGTAGGGTACGCACCGCGTACCATTTTTAAAGCGTTCCAGATGGAGAAAACATCAAAAGGTACGCACCGCGTACCATTTTTAAGGCCGATCGGGTCGGGATGACTGGATTGCGCCCGTCACCTCTCCCACACCACAGGACATGCGGTTTTCCGCATCCGGCGGTTGAACCCGGCGACTTCTTATAACGTCGCAAAATCAGATGGCAGCCGCAAGGCCGTAAGTCGCAATCGGTAGGGTGCCAATAGGCTAAGCAGTATTGCGCCGCATGTTTACCGAAGCGGTGGGCTATGCGATCCGAACAACCTTATTACACCGCTCTGACTTCAAGGTGAATGCCGCTTTGGGTTTGAAGCTGAGAGATAACAGCAAAGAGATTTCTGGCTTGCGGATTGCCTTTCTGGCTAAACATGCGCATCAGGCTTTTGGGCGGAGTATTGGTGACCTCGCCAAGTCGCTCAAAGCCAATCGTTGCGTTGATATAGTCTCGTAAAACCGCCTTGCCGGTATCCACATCTCCGGACAAAAAGCATTCAATCCCTTCTCGTAATAATGCGTCGCGAAATTCCGTATCTTGCCCGATACGCGCTATCACAGTATCTTTGAAATTGCGGGTTAAAGTCATTTGTCACCTCTATGGCGTTTCCGCTGTTTGTAATCAGCCCATCTGGATTGTGCATTCTCGATGTCTTGTTGTTGCCGTTTCTTTGTGCCGCCAGCCAGCAGGATCACCAGTCGCTCGCCGTCTTTGCCGAAATAAATTCTGTACCCTGGTCCAGAATCGATGCGAAATTCTGATACGCCGGCACCGACACCTTTTGCATTCGAAAAATTCCCCTGTTCCAGCCGAATAATCGTGGTTGCTATCTTGGCGGCAACAGACGCATCAAGATCATTAAACCAATCCGCGAAAGGGCTGCGGCCATTGGTATCCGTATATTCATGAATCTGAATCATGCCTAATGGTAACCTATGAGTTACTGTTATTCAATGAATATATTCCACCAACAAATACGTCACACAAACTCGGCGACCGACTTTGAACAGGTGGCTTACGACGCCAACAGCAACGTCACCAGCCTGCGCAAACGCAGCGGTCAAGTCGTCAACCTGGGCTATGACAATCTCAACCGCCTACTGAGCCGCAGCTATCCGACCTCGGCCGACAATATCGGCTTCAGCTATGATCTGCTTGGACGGCGCACCGCCGCCAACAAAACCGGCTGGCCGGTCAGCTACAGCTGGGACAACGCCGGTCGTCTGACCGACACCACCGCGGGCGGCAAAACCCTGTCCTACCAAGTCGACGCCGCCGGCAACCGTACCCGCACCACCTGGCCGGAAACCACCCCGTTCTACGTCACCACGACCTACGACGCCCTGAACCGGCCAACCGATATATTTGAGAACGGCACCGTCAGTCTGGCCAACTACCACTACGACGACCTGTCGCGGCGCACCACCGTCACGCTGGGTAACGTACCAACGCGGCAAAGTGCGCCAAATAGGATGCTGAAACCCTATTGCACCTTAGGTTTTAACCGATCGCGGCCGGCAATCGCATGTACTAACCGTTATGCCACCATCTTCTAAATCCCAAAGACCACTTACGACTTTTGGGATTCGGTTCAACCGCGAATACCCTTTTTAGGCGTCGTCCCATGGCTTTTCTCGTGTCCAGCGGTATCACGGCGGCCGTGCACGATGGCAAGAATCAGCACGCGATTCGATTCCAAACGGTACAGAACGCGATAGCTCTGCACAATAATTTCTCGTATCGATTTATCGTCAGCTTCTGGAATCTACCTACCGCTTTCCGGAAAGGCCTTCAGTCGTCGCGTGGCAAGCACGATCTTTTGGCCGAAGCGTCGGGCATAAAAAGGCGAGTCGCGACTAATGTAACGGACTAAAACGTCAAGATCGTCTCGAGCCAGATCAGACCATTCAACTCGCATCATGTAGATAGCATTTTTCCATGTCTTCCTGCGATGTGACCTTAACCTCCGCTGCTGCTTGTAACGATTGCTCAAGCTTCTGCCGCACATAGATGGCATACTTGGCATCGTCAAAGGTAGCTGCTCGGTCAGGCGGTCGGCAATATCGTGGACAATTTGTTTAACAGTTTGCATAGTGAGTTGTCATGATGAGTCTGACTGGGTCTCGGTGATCCGCACGTAAGCTGGCATTTAGAAATTCTACCGGATGCCGTCGTTGTCGAGAAACTGGTCTCGCTGGACTTCACCGCCAAACCGCTGGATAAAATGGCGGTGGCCACGGTCGGCCAGCGCTGATTCGGCGATCAACTGCTGAGCGACACCGTGATCGTCTAACAAGGCCTGTACGGCGAAGTGTTCGTCAAATTGCCGGACGGCAGCCTGCTTAGATCGATTGGGCGGGTTTAACGGCAGGTTGATGCTTATTTCGCCGGCGTCGAAGTCGCCGGGCCGATGCCGACGATTTGCAAGACGGTGTCTTCGTCCTTGGCGCCATCGTAATGGACTTCCTTGCCGTAGTGGGTCACGAAGCTGCCGGCCGGCACCGGTTTTAATTGGTCCGGCTGGTAATCGCCGCCGGTGCCGACCCACCAGGTACCGGAGATGACGGTAATGAAGCGATCGTTGGGATGCGAATGCGGCTGGCTGTTGTGGTGGGCTTTCCATTTGGTCAACACCACGTACAGTCCCGGTTTGGCCGGATCGCCGACCAACACCGCAGTTTCCGAGCCGCCGGGGTTGGCGACCCAGTCGATTTGATCCGGTAATTTGATCGAGATGGCTTTGGGATCGAGTTCGCCGGCGTTCGCTGGGCCGGCGAACCAAAGCCCGGCGACCAGCAGCCAACCTACTCGGCAACGCGAATGATTTAACGACGGCATGCGCTTCTCCTTAGAATTGATGAATACAAATGGGCGGCGTGGGCTTTGGGGTGCC
>NZ_LUUK01000174.1 GCF_001644025.1 Methylomonas koyamae | reverse complement strand
CTGGTCGAGACAGGTTCCCAGTTGGTCGGCGTAGCACTCAAAGCGGTTTTGGTAAAAAAAGACAGCACGAGCAAAGGCAGCAACAGCCAGACCGCCGAATTTGCGGTCCTCTTCTCACCTGGCTTTACAATCGGCGTATTTGGATCAAGCTCCACTTTCGACTTGATCGCTCGCTGGCTCGGTGACATCCCTCACTCCTTTTATAATTTTTATCGATCGCTTAGACACCCATTACAAGGGGAACCTTTGTCGTTTACGATTCGCGACCTTAGCCGTCTGAGAAGATTTATATCCGTAAAATCTTCCGACACTTCCCGCGAATATTGGCCGCCGAGTCTATCAGCGGCCAACACCTGAGGCAATTCAAACTTTCTAGATCAAATCAAGCGTTTCTGCGGCGGCGGATAGAGGCAACCGCGAAACCGGCTAGTGCTGTGGCCTCGAATAAAACCGACGGCGGCACGGGTACCGGACTGGCTTCAAAACGCACGTTGTCTATGGCCGCCGAATAATCGAAACCATCGTTCTCGTCGTTAAACTCGAAGGAAAACGCGACGGATCGACCGATAAACGCCGACAGATCGAAAGCGATAGAGGTCACTCCAACGGTCGTCGAATCGATTGAAGCGATCAACGCATCGCTGGCGCCTGTAATATCGTCCGCGTCATATAAGGTAAGCGTCAAATTGTCGGTAAATCCGCTTGGGGTCTCCAGCGCATCAACGCCTAGCGAAGTGAAACTGACATCAAACTTTAACCAGTCGTTACCGGCACTAAGGATGATCGGTGAAGTAAAACTAAAACTACCGTCATCACCTTGCACCAGACTGGCCGCGAACGGATTTGCGCCTTGTCCACCCGCTAAAACGGCGGCGCCGGCTTCCCATTGCGCGCTCCCTCCGCTGGTCAATGCCGTCCAGCCAGACAGATCGTTGTCAAAACTGCCATTCACGATGGTGCCGGCCACCGCAGGGTTGGCGGAACTCAATGCCGCGAGTATTAAGTTTGAAAAGAATAGGCGTGTTTTCAGCATAGTCCTACATCCCGAATAAATTTGTTGAACCCAACAGCAGTCAAGTTTCGTTCCATTCATAATATTCTTCCATAAAAATAATGACTTACCTATTCATCGACAGATAAAGACATAACCATATAGAAAAAACTGTAAAAAAGTCCGACAACTTTCGAGCTCGAAATCTGTTTATCCACCTGACGCCGATTCCCGGCTATTGGCCACTTCCGGCTTAATCCGTACCGGTAAAACCAGCGAAGTCGAAGCCATTTCCACGATGGGCAGCTCGACTTGCTCATCCTTCAACGCCCAACGCGCATAACGGTTATTCAATTTGCGGTAATTGACGCCGGCCGTTATGGTTAGGGGGCCTTTAATGTCGTCCGGCACGTTGAATGCATAGCTCGTCACATCGGTACCGCCCGGCGGGATGATGCGCTTGAAACTGTCGCCGACCATGTTGAACAAGTCGTGGCGCCAAACCGCGTTGCCGATCCGATCGATTGGAATGGAGCGGTAAAAATACGCGGCCGGTTCGACATTGTTGCCGGCATCCAATTGTCCGGATTCGTAGACCGTCCGGCCCTGACCGTCTTTAACCAGAAAGTGTATCCACGCTTCGTTGATATCGGTAGTCCCACCGGGAAAGGCATGACCGACTTGGGCATTAGTTACCGCGACTTTCAAGGTCACGGTTTCGCCCAAGTAGCAATACGCCGGCGCCTCTGAAGACGCGATCAAGGCCGGATCGACATGACGGGCGCTTTCAACGGCATCACTACGATTCGGCTTGTCAATAGTGATCCTGACTTGATCGGCCGTCAAAAATCGACGCGTTCGCTCAAGTTGCGCCTGATTTCGAGTCACCCAGGGAATGGCCGTGTTGGCTCCGACGTTGAAATGGGTCTTGATCAATCCGCTGCTACTCGCGGAAGGGTCGCTACCCGGCTGTAACGGAAAATGGCAATCCTGACAGCGGCGTTGTTGCGCATGAGCGAAAGTCTGTCGGGTTTGGCCGGAATACGGTCCGTTCAGCCAAGCCGTGTAATCGTCCTGCATTTTCACCCAGCCCCAGTTATTAAAATCCTTATCCATAAATTGAGCGTGGCACGTGGCGCACATTTCCGGCGTCGACAACACATTTCTGGCCAAATCGGCCCTGTGCTGCTCGGGTTTCAAGCGAATCAGCAGATTATGCAAAAACACCGGCAGCGCTCGCTCGGCGCCGTCGAACAAATATGGTTGGGGCGGAGCGAATCGATAACTGGCGACGCCCTTTAGATGCTCAATGCGCTCGATGCCATGACAAGTCATGCAACTGACGCCTTCCTGCAGATGGCCTGGCGTATCAAGCTTACCGCCCGTGGTTAGTTGTCCGCTCAACAATGCCGCCGGCGCGTGGCAGCCTTCGCAATAGCGGGTGGCTTCCATGTTTTTGCGCTCTGAAAGCAGCTTGATATTGGTTTGGTAGGTTTTGTCGGAAGCGGCCTGGGAATGAATCGATGCCTTCCACTGTTCCGCGATCTCGCGATGACAACTGGCACACCGCTCGGAAGCCCCTATCCGCCGGGGATCGAAAAAACCGCCGGTACTGGTCTCGGTTTGACTGGGCCGAAAAGGATGTTCGCCGTAGCTGTAGAGATAAGGCTCGACGGCCGGCGCGTCCCGATAAGGGCTTGTGCGCCATTGATAAGCCGCGCTAGCCACCAGCACCGCTATCGCCGCGACAACCACCGAGCCGATGACCGCCTTTGTCATTCCGCCGATTAGCGAGGGAAATCGGCTAGGTTCGTTTCTTTTTCTGCGTTCCGGCAAAGACACCGCATGAAACGACACATGTCCAAGCGTCATTAGCAACACACCGACCGACAAGCCTACGTGGGATTCGAAAATCCAGCGTCCGGCTTCCGACTGGCCTTGCCAAGCAATCTGAACTCCGGTCAGCGCAAGCGCCAAAAACAGCAGCGCGGTCAAGATGCCGGAAAACGCAATCCAGGAGCGTCTGAGACCTATCGTGCGCCGAAAATGCAAGATCAAATATGGCGCCAGCAACGCCGCGACCACCAGGCCCAACAAGGTATGCAGCAAATACAGCCATTGCTCGGTTACCGAGAACCCAGGCCAGCACCAACTGATATATCCGCTCAACGCCAACACGGCCGTCACGGCGACCAAGGGCCGGGCGAAGTGGCGCTCGGAGATCATTTGGCTATTCGAAACGTTCATAAGCTTCCCCGCGTGGTGTTATCTGTACAGTATGTCCAGCGCAGCCTGATCACCGTTGCGCAGTAAAAACTCGACGGCCAGGAATCGAATTTCAGGGTCTTCGCTAGGATTGTCGGCGATTTTCCGCGCAAAGGCGACCAACGATTCCCCATCAAACGTCAACAACTTCTCTATTGCCGCGTGGCGTAACGGATCTTTTTTGGCCTGAGCCAGAGCAAACACGACATTCAGCGCATCCGGCTCGAAGACCGGCGTCAACCGCGCCAACACCGCCTGACGTAAGGATAAGGCCGTCGAACGGTCTGCTAACAATTGCCCAGCAAGCCGACGGCTTTCGGCGTTCGAATCGGCGAGCAACAATACCGGGCAAAGCGCTTGAATTCGCATGTCGGGACTGCCGCAAACCGATGCCAATGTCGCCGGTTTGCCGGCCATTGGAAACACCGCCGACAGCGCCTCTAGCAAGCGCGACGAATCTCCGGGCAAACCCTGCTCCATCCAGGCATCCACAGCCACTTCTCGCCAGTCCGAATTCTTCAAAATCGACTGGTACTCGTCGCGCGCCAGGTCGCTTTTTCGCTTCAAAAGTTCGATGAGCGCCCATCGGCGAATCGACTCGTCCGGGTCGCGCCAGGCTTGTTGCAACAACTCGCTGTCCCGCAGGTTTTGAATCGATAGCGCCGAGAAAGCCCTTGCGCGGATATCCGCTTCGGCGGCCTGGGTTTGAGCCACCAACCAAGCCGAACCCGCCGGGTCGGCCACATACCGCCAAATAGAAATCCAACGCGCGCGCAACGCGGTTTCCGTCGGCTTCGTTCGCCCGAAACTTTCTCGAACCAACGAATTGATTTCATCGGCATTAAATACCGCCGCTTCGTCGCCAAGCGCCAGCAAACATTCGAGCGTCGCCAACCGCTTGTCTTGCGCCAAGCCCGAGAAATCGCCACGTCCACCAATGTAATCCGACAATCTGCCGGCATTTTCCGTATCGCCCAATCGCTTCAAAGCTACGAACACATTGGCGACAACCTGTGATTCCTGCGTTTCATCGGTTAGTAGCTTAGCCAGTTTTGGACTAGCCTCGGTCTGCCTTATCAATCCCAAGGCGCGGACGAATTCCGCCCGGACAGAGGCATCACTGTCGCTCAAGCCGGCAAGCAAGGCATGCACACCCCGAAAGCGTTCAGCATTCGCCAAGGCCCGCGAGGCGGCGACGCGCACGCTCGGCTCGGCGTCCTCCAGCAGGCGAATCAAATACGGCACCGCCAAATACTTGCGGTAAACCATCGCCTCTTCTTCCTGAAAGAAATAGGCAAAGGTATCGGCGAGTGCGATTTTGACCTCGGCGCTCTCCCGCGAGAACGCCCTGAGCAACCAGCGCACCGACGCTTCGTCTTCGAGACTTCGCAGGCCGGCGACCGCGGCGACCGCATTGGCGGGTTCGGAATCTTCCAGGGCCTGGATCAGTAGGCCAAATCCCCGCCCATTGCCGGCTCGAGCCGCGATATCGATAGCCGCGCGTCGCACCGCTGGCTCCGGGTCGAGCGCGCCGGCCGTCAATTCCGGCCAAATATCGGCTTCGGACTGGCGACGCTCTAGCAGGTGCAAATAGCGAATCCGCAGTTCCGGACGGTCGGCGCCCAATTTCAATCTCAGTTGCGGCCGCACCGGTGGACCGGATTGCGATCCACCCAATGCGACGAGTTCGTCGCTCCCCTCGCGTATCAACCAATACCGATCGATAGCAGTTGGACGCAGAGTCTGGCGAAGGCCGCTCGGCCACGCGATTTCCAATCTTTCGACCGCAGCGGTATCTCCCAACCCAAACACCAAACGCTTGTCGCTATCGGACAAAAACCCTTCGCCGCTAAGCACCGATTTGATTCGAACTCGTCCGGCCGCATACACACGGACAACCGCACCTAGCGCATCGCGGTTGGATTTTTCGCCGACCAATTTCAAGCCTAACCAATGCCGAGGCGGCGACTCGTTCGCTAAAAACTGGCCCAAATCGTTGTTATGACTGACGTAGACGTCGATATCCCCATCGTTGTCGAAGTCTGCGGTCACCGCGCCGCGCGCCGACTGAGCGTCTTTCAGAGCCAAACCCGCTTCGCTACCCGCGTCTACAAATTGACCGTTCCCGTCGTTTAGCCAAAGTTGTTTGGCTTGCCCTTGGCTGATCCGGGCGGTGTCGGGATCGGGCTCCAAATGTCCGGTGGCCAGAAGCAGGTCGTCAAACCCATCGTTATTGAAATCGTGAATCAACGGCGACCAACCGGACAGACTGAGATAGCGATTGGCGCCGATGCCATTTTCCTTGGCCTTATCTTTAAAATGCTCGCTCTCTTCCAACGTCGTTTCGCGGATTAACGCAACCGTATTTTCACCGGCGGCGCTGGCCACCGCCAGATCGCCACGCCCATCGCCATCCAAGTCACCGGAGGCGATGCCGCGATTGCCCAACGCCGACCGCAAGCCCAAGGCTTGGCCGCCGGCTTCGAACCGCTCACCGCTCCGGTTCAGATAAGCGCTGTTAGAGCCGGTGCCGCGATCGTTACTCACCAACAAATCCGGCCAACCATCGCTATCCAAATCTTGCCAGCTCACATCCAGGGTGCGGCCGTCGGCATCCCGAACTCCCGCGGCCTCGGCGATTTCCCGGAATTTAAAGCCGCCGTCGTTCAAATACAGACGGTTGGGTAGCGCCGGATACAGACTGGCGTCGAACACGCCTTTTTTTTCGCCGACAAATTGGCTGTTGGCTTCGAAGGTTTTCTTACCTTTCTCGAAATCGACGAATTGGCCGACGTAGAGGTCCAACAGACCGTCGCGGTTAAAGTCGGCCGCCGCGGCCGACGTCGCCCACCCGTCGCCGGCAAACCCGGCATCGGCCGTCACGTCGACGAAACGCCCCGCGCCGCTATTGCGGTAGAGCAGGTTGCCGTCTTTGCCGGTCACCAATAAATCGGTGTTGCCATCGTTATCCAAATCAACCGCCAAACAGCCCATACCCCAGATTGTCCTGACCAATCCGCTCTCTTCGGTGGCATTTCTAAAACGACCGCCTTCATTCAAAAAAAGCGCATTACCCTCGGCCTGTTGCCACCAATACGCTTTGCCGTAATAACGGGTTTGCCCGGAGCCGTTCACCAGAAACAAGTCCACATAGCCGTCGTTATTAAAATCCGCCGCGCACGCTCCCGAACCTAAAGACTCGTCGATGCCGGCCAGATGTTCGTCGCCTTGTTGATGGGAAAACATTAACCCCGACTCCCAGGTCCGATCGGCGAACGTCGCCGCCGACGGATGCGCCGCCTTGACCAACTTAGACGTCGGTATGGCCTCGGCCCGGAATGGAAAGCCATCCGGTATGTCGACCGGCGTCAAAAAGATCACCGCGCCTAGCAACGCCACCAATAAAACGGTAAAAAATACATCGAGCGGCGTCAAAACTGAGCGGACTGGCATGGGGCAACTCTCGGTCGATGGAGATGGGGGTGAGGTTCGACGCTACTATCGCAACCGAATGAAACATCCTAAGCGCTCCGGCCGATAAAGACCGATAAAATCTAACCTAACCGGACCGAAAAAGAAATGAAGTTACTCACCCGTCCGCGGACGCTTGTACCAGAAGCGCCGACGAATAGACGATGGAATATCAAAAACGCTTGACGGCTGACTGAACCACTCGCCGGTTACCGAAACCCCAATACCAAGGGCTTATGCCATCCAATTTATCCGTGCCGATCTCCATGACGACTCTCCGCGATCTCAGCCAGCAATTCAGCGCCACGGGCCGTATCGAAGCGATCATCTTACGCCCGTCGCGCCGGGAACCGGCGCTATCGGTCGGCGAGGCCATCGCCGAACCGGGACGAGGCTTGCTCGGCGACCACCGCGCTACCCGCCGGCAGGCATCGAAGCGCGAATTGACGTTGTTCCAAGCTGAACACTTGCCTCTCATTGCCAACTGGTGCGGTCTTGCGACATTGAACCCGATTCGCTTGCGGCGAAATCTGCTGGTGTCCGGCGTGAATCTGATCGGAATGCGCTCACTGTTTCCGGGTGTCTGGTTGGAATGGGCGATAGGCGAGGAAGTTCGCATGCAAGTGACCGGTCCTTGCGATCCTTGTTCAAAGATAGCGGCCGAGTTGGGCATGGGGAGTTATAACGCGCTGCGAGGGCATGGCGGCGTCACGGCGCGGATCTTGACGGGCGGCAAAATTCGCGTCGGCGATTCGGTTAACTTGATCGAGGTGCGGACCGAATCGGCGAATCAATAAATTCGGCTAGCCGTTCGCGCCCAACGACGTCAAGCTCGTTGCCGCTGTAAGGCTTGCGCGGTCTTGCCGAATAGTTGCAGTACCGGCCCGGCGCCGGCAATCGCGACCGCATCGACCAGACAATACCAAGCCGCGACGCCGCTGGGCGGATTACCTTGGGGCAAATGCGAGGCCGGGTCGATCTCGGCCCAAGCCCAGGTGCCCGCGCCGGTACCGACAATTTCCAGCCATGAGGTAATAAAGAACGCGCCGAGATAAACCATCGGCGAGCGACCTTTAAACAGATAAGCTAAAAACACCAAAAACAGCACTGCGCCGATGATGTCCAGCCGTACCAAGCCGCTCAGACCGACCGCCGCCCAACCGCCGCAAGCAGCGACCACCAACACGGCGATCCGACGAGCGTGGCGTTGAAACAATCCGGAGCGCCCCAAAGCCACGGCAGTCAAGTAGACCAGACCGTGCCCGGCCGGCACGTAAGCCGGTACGTTGCCGAAACGGTAGATGTAGCCCTTCATGTAGACCGACGCGAAATATTCGCCAATCACCGCAAACGTCACGGCGACCGCAACCTGGGTCCGCACGTATTTACATTCGCCGCGCAACCAAGCAAACAAAAACAGCCAGCCGAAAAACGCCAGTAGATATTGCATGAATTGCGGCGCGAAGCCATCGGTGGTCAGACAGATCGTGGTAGTCACGAACGTGAACGCGGCGATCTGGTAGTCGCGCGAGCGGTGTTCAGCCTGACAGTCGACCGACGGAAAATGAGGGAGCGAGAAAAAACTCATAGGCGATCAAACGAAAACGTAAGCCACGGCAATATAGCGCAGCACTTTACCGAAAAATATCGCGGTCAGCGAGGCCAAAAAGGATAACCTCAACCAGCCGGCGGCAAAACACAGGCCATCGCCAATTAAAGGCAACCAAGAAAGCAGCAAGGCCCAAGCCCCCCAGCGCCGGATCGTTTGCAACGATCTTTGCCGATCTTTGACCAGGGATTCAGCCGGGTATTTTTGCGCCCCCCACTGTCCTAGCCACCAGGTGGTCAGCGCCCCCAGGGTATTACCGACACTCGCGATCGCTACCAGCTCTAGCACCGAGTGGCCGTGCCGGCTTACCAAATAGGCCAGCACCGCTTCGGATCCGCCCGGCGCGACGGTCGAGGAGATAAAGGCGCTGGCGAATAAACCGATCAGGCCCCAGGATTCGAACGGCATGGTGTTTTGTCCCGCAAAAAAGCCCCTGAAACCGCAAGTTTCAGGGGCTTGATAAGTAACGAATTATTTATCGGGGAGCGGAATCGCTTTTTTGCCACCGACCAATTTGATCAATTTAGCGATAAACTCTATCGCGACACTCACTAAATGAGCGGCTTGCTCAATCAACGTCGCGACGATTTCGCCGGCCGACATGCCTTTAAAGCGCTTGACCAGCCAGGGGGCCAATACCAGACCGATTGCCAAGCCGATCACGGAGCCGCCGGAGATAAAGCCGGGCTCCGGAGCGGGCGCGGCGACTGGCGCGGCAGGCTGTGCCGGCGGCTGAGCGACGGCAACCGGCGTCACCGGAGCGTCGACTTTAGGATCGTAAACCTTTCCGCTGTAATCGTCCGGAAACACCGCTGGCGTCACGCCGGGAATACTCGGCAAATCTTCACTGCCCTTGCCGACTTTCAACTGGCCCTTCATGCCTTTTTCCATATGCTGGGCAATGTCGCAATGCACCAGATAGGTTTTATCGCCGGGAGGCAAAATCAAAGTGCCGGACACTTTACCGGGACCACTGACCTCCAGGTGAAACATGCCTTTCGGGTACAAATACTTAGGCAGACCGTGCATCATCCATTGATGGCGAATTTGGTCCTCATTGATGAAGTGAACGGTGAGTTTGGTACAAGGCTCGAAGTGAAACTCCTGCTGATCGAACGCGTACATCGTTCCAGGAAATTTCTCCGAATACTTGTGCCCAGCCCGAACCGTAATTTCTTTGGTAGCGGCGATTTTTTCGCAGCCGCCGGGCAGTGTATCGGTGTTTTGTCCCATCACCATGGCGCCTTCCATGTCCATCAGATGCCCGTCGCCGTGATTCATCATCTGGTTGTGATCCTCGATCTCGACCGCGCGGGCCGTGGATAGCGAGAGCAGGCAGATTAACGGGGCTAGGAATGCGAGTTTGTTCTTTTCGAACATGGCGGGTTTACCTCTGAGGGGCGAATCTTAATACTGTCCATCTACTGTTCCGACGCGGGCATACTCGTGTGTAATGCCCAAGCCATTCCGCCGCGTAGCACCGACGGAATGGCGGATACCGCAAGCCTTAAAACTCCTTGGCTTTACCCAACAATCCGTCGATTTGACGTTTGAATCCGGCGTTGGACAGATAAAGAATGTACAGACCGGCAAACAAAACCAAGGCGTACAACCCCATGCTACCTTTGCTAGTCGGTTGACCTGCTCCGGCTTTAAAGCCCATGTGCGCGTCCAAACGCTCGCCGTTATCTTGCAGCAGCGTGATATGAATCAGGTATTTGCCTTGCTCGGGCACGCCCTGCGGCAACGACAGAACGACGGTACCGGATTTGTGTTTCTCGGCGCCCTGGAAAAACACCCGTTTGCCTTCCGGCTCCTTGGTGACTTCGAATTCCACCGCCATACCGCGATAGCGTTGATCTTGATAGTCAAATACCAATTGAGTCAACGTAGCAGTATCGGGGATATTGCCGCAGAATTCTTCGGCGGGATAAGCTTGGGGCTGATAGGCTGTGTAGTGGATCCAGTGGTCTTTCTCCAGCTCGAATTTACATTGGTCCGTATCGGTACCGGCCGCGCCACCGTGCGCCCAAAGCGCGGAGGAAAAAAACAGACCCCACAATACCAGCAAGCCTTTTCTAACTATGCGTGAGTTTCTCATATACACCCTTCCCGTGTTCTAATATCATTTTTTATTATGATTCATGCACTTATGCACGAATATCGTTAAAGCCGCCGTGCAAGAAATCCGCTCGAATCGGCCTTAAACCGGCGCTAACTCTAGCACATCACCCTATCCAAAGAAAGGCAATAGTTGGCGACCGGCTATGTTCAATTTTTTTTGTCAGCAATCAAAGACAATCTTTATAATGGGGTTATGAATTCTCTCCCAAACTGCGCCGATCTGTTCTGATCAGCTGAAAGAATCTCTCATCCTGTCTCACTAATATATGTCCAAACTAATCGAATCCGCCGAATGGAAAGCCGTCAAACAACACCACCAACAAATTGCCGGCAAATTTTGCATGAAGGATGCGTTCGACAAGGATAAACATCGCTTCGACAACTTCTCGGTGACCTTCAATGATTTACTGTTTGATTACTCCAAGAATCTCATCACCGAGGAAACGCTGCCGCTGTTGATTCAGCTTGCGGAACGCGCCAAGCTGAAGGAAAAAACCGAGGCGATGTTCTCCGGCTCCATCATTAATACCACGGAAAAACGCGCTGTCTTGCATACCGCGCTACGAAATCGCAGCAACACGCCGGTTTATTTTCGGGGCGAGGACGTCATGCCCGAAATCAACGCCGTGTTGTCGCGCATGCGGGTATTCACCGAACAAGTCCGTTCCGGCGCCTGGACCGGCTATACCGGCAAGGCGATTACCGACATCGTCAATATCGGTATCGGTGGCTCCGATTTAGGGCCGAAAATGGTCGATACCGCGCTAACCCCCTACGGCAAGGAAGGCTTGAAAGCCCACTTCGTTTCGAATGTCGATCAAACCGACATCGTCGAAACCCTGGCGCCGCTAAACCCGGAAACCACCCTGTTTTTGATTTCATCCAAAACCTTCACGACCCAGGAAACCATGACCAACGCACGTTCGGCGCGCAACTGGTTTCTCAAAACCGCGCGCGACCCCGGACACATGGCCAAACACTTCATTGCGATTTCCACCAACGAAGAAAAGGTCAAGGAATTCGGCATCGACCCGCGGAATATGTACGAATTCTGGGACTGGGTCGGTGGCCGCTATTCGCTGTGGTCGGTGATCGGCATGTCGGTCGCGTTGTACATCGGGATGGACAACTTCGAGGAGCTGTTGATGGGCGCGCACTTGGCCGACCAACATTTTCGTACCGCGCCCTATCAGCAAAATATCCCGGTCATCATGGGCCTACTTGGGATTTGGTATAACAACTTCTTCGAAGCCGAAACCTACGCAATCCTACCGTATGCGCAATCGCTAAAATACTTCGCCGACTATTTCCAGCAGGGCGACATGGAAAGCAACGGCAAGAGCGCGACGGTCAATGGCGACAAAGTCGATTACAACACCGGCCCCATCATCTGGGGCCAGCCCGGCACCAACGGCCAGCATGCGTTTTTTCAGTTGATCCACCAAGGCACCAAACTGATACCCGGCGACTTTTTGGCGGCGGCTCAGAGCCAGTACGATTTGCCGGATCATCACGACATCCTGATTTCCAATTTCCTGGCGCAGGCCGAAGCGCTAATGCGCGGCAAGACCGAAGCCGAAGTCCGTAACGATCTAAGTCACGAACCTAATCTGGACGACGCGCTGATTGCCTCGAAAATTTTCGAAGGCAATAAACCGTCCAATGCCTTTTTATTCAAAAAGCTGACGCCGAGAACGCTAGGGATGCTGATCGCGTTTTACGAACACAAAATCTTTGTGCAAGGCGTGATCTGGAACATCAATTCGTTCGACCAGATGGGCGTGGAACTCGGCAAAGTGCTGGCTCGCGCCATTCTTCCGCAATTGAAGAATGAGGATGTCATCGACGACCACGACTCTTCTACCAATGGTTTGATCAACGCTTACAAACGCTTACGGAAAGCTTGATACAAAAAGGCTCGCCAAACTGGCGAGCCTTAGATCCTCAACCGACGCCGCAATTTACCGATACCAATCGCGCAACCGATAGGGTTCGTTGCGGCAAGTCAACTGGTTGGCGCAACGCTACTCCAGAACCTCCGCCGTTCGTCGCCCGATGCCGAAGCTCTCCAACACCATCAAGCCAACGCCGACGCAGATCGCCGAATCCGCAATATTAAAGACGGGCCAGTGCCAATCCCGGTAAAAAACATCGAGAAAATCGATCACGTAGCCATAGGCGACCCGATCTATCAGATTGCCGATCGCCCCGCCCAACACCAGCGACAAGGCCCAGGCCATCATGGTTTCGTGCCGTTTCAGCCTGTACAGCCAAATGCCGATAATACTGCTCATCACTACCGCCAGTCCGGCGAACAGCCAGCGCTGCCATCCCCCGACCTGGGCCAGAAAACTGAACGCGGCGCCGGTATTGCGGGCGTAAGTCAAATTGAAATTCGGCAACAGCGGAATTGATTCGTAGAGCTGAAAGTGGGCGTCGATCGCCAGTTTGCTGGCCTGATCGAGCACCAACACCAATACGGAAACCCATAACCACTTAAGCATACAATCGCGTCTCGCCTACGCCCGCCACGTTCTCGACGCACCGGCCGCACAACTCCGGATGCTCCGGATGTTCGCCGATGTCGTAGCGCTGATGCCAGCAACGCACGCATTTTTGTTGTTCGGAGACGCTGACCTTGACCTTCAAGCCGTCGATGTCGGTTACGACCGCATCGTCCGGACAGAATCGCATATCGGAAACGCCGGCGTTCGACGTAATGAAGATGAAGTGCAGCTCCTTGCCCAGCTTGTTCAATTCCGCGCCGTAGACCTCGTCGCAGTAAAGTTCGACTTCGGCATTCAACGACGCGCCAATCGCCCCGTCTTTACGCAGGGCTTCCAGTTCCTTGGAAACCGCCGCGCGCACTGCCATGACCTTGTCCCAAGTGTCGCGATTGATCGTGGCATCGGCCTCCAACGGGAACAGGCCTTGGTACCAGGTTTCCATAAATACCGATTCACCGCGCTGGCCGGGAATGACAGACCAGATTTCGTCGGCGGTATAGCTGGTAATGGGTGCCAGCCAGCGTACCAACGCCTCCACCACGTGATACATCGCAGTTTGGCCGGAGCGGCGCGCCAGACAATCTTCCTTGGCCGTGTATTGCCTGTCCTTGACGATGTCCAGATAAAAGCCGCCCAAGTCGATGCTGCAGAAGTTCAGCACTTTTTGATAGATCACCTGGAATTGGTAATCGTCGTAAGCCGTTTTGATTTCTTCCTGCAACTGCCAGGCCTTGTCGACCGCCCAGCGGTCCAGTGCCAGCAGGTCGTTTTTACCGACCAAATGCTGAGCCGGGTCGAAGCCGTCCAGATTTGCCAGCAAAAAGCGCGCGGTATTGCGCAAGCGGCGATAGGCGTCGGAAGTGCGTTTCAAGATTTCGTCGGAGACCGACATTTCGTAACGGTAATCGGTGCTGGCCACCCAAAGCCGCAGCACGTCGGCGCCCAGCGATTTCATCACCGTCTGCGGCAGCACCACGTTGCCCTTGGATTTGGACATTTTCTTGCCTTCGGCATCGACCGTGAAGCCGTGGGTCAAGACCTCTTTATAAGGCGCGACATCGTTCATCGCCACGGAAGCCATCAGCGACGACTGGAACCAACCGCGATGTTGGTCCGAGCCTTCCAGATACAAATCGGCCGGAAATTTCAGTTGCTCGCGCCGTTCCAACACGGCGGCGTGGGTCACGCCGGAGTCGAACCAGACATCCAACGTGTCAGCGACTTTTTCGTAGTCTTCCGCTTCGGCACCCAATAACTCAGCCGCATCCAGCTCGAACCAGGCATCAATGCCGTGTTGTTCGATACGCTGCGCGACTCGTTCGATCAATTCGGCACTGCGCGGATGCAGCTCGCCGCTTTCTTTATGCACAAAAAAGGCAATCGGCACACCCCAGGTGCGCTGGCGCGAGACGCACCAGTCCGGGCGATTGGAAATCATCGCCTCGATGCGTGCCTGGCCCCAATCCGGCACCCAATCGACGCGCTTGACTTCGTTCAATGCAGTGTCGCGCAGACCATTTTGGTTCATCGAAATAAACCATTGCGGCGTGGCGCGGAAGATGATCGGGGTTTTGTGCCGCCAGCAATGCGGGTAGCTGTGTAGCAAGGCATGGTGGTGCAACAGCTTTCCGCGTTCGCGCAACACGTCCAGTACTTTGTCGTTGGCACTGAATACGTGTAGGCCGGCGAATAACTCGGTACCGGGCAGAAACACGCCGTTACCGCCGACCGGATTATCGACCGGCAGGTCATATTTCATGCCGACCACGTAGTCTTCCTGGCCGTGGCCGGGGGCGGTATGCACGGCGCCGGTACCGGCATCGGTGGTGACGTGTTCGCCGAGGATGATAGGCACTTGCCGGTCATAGAACGGATGCTCCAACAACAAGCCTTCCAGCGCGTTGCCCTTGCAGTAGCCGACGATGTGGTGCTCACCGATACCGTAACGCAACACGGCGTCTTTCAACAAGGCCTCGGCCAATAGCAGCCGCTCGGTCTGGCCGTCGATCTCGCATTGCACCACGGCGTATTCCAGCTCCGGATTCAAAGCCACGGCCTGGTTGGCGGGCAAGGTCCACGGCGTGGTAGTCCAGATCACCACCGACAGCGGGCCTTTACCTTCGCGGTCGCCGGCGTGATGGCATTTTTCCATGAAGGCATGCTCGTCGACGACGGCAAAGCGCACGTCGATCGCCGGCGAATGCTTGTCCTCGTATTCGACTTCCGCCTCGGCGAGCGCCGAACCGCAATCGGTACACCAATGCACCGGCTTGAAACCCTTGCTGAGATGGCCCTTGGCGGCGATGCGACCCAAGGCGCGGACGATGTCGGCCTCGAAGGCGAAATCCATCGTCAGATAGGGATTGTCCCAATCGCCCAATACCCCGAGACGAATGAACTCTTCTTTTTGAATGCCAACCTGTTTCTTGGCGTAAGCGCGGCATTCCTTGCGAAATTCGGCCGGCGAAACCTTGACGCCGGCCTTGCCGACCGACTTTTCAACCATCAATTCGATCGGCAAGCCGTGGCAATCCCATCCCGGCACATAGGGTGCAT
The DNA here is from genome assembly GCF_001644025.1 of Methylomonas koyamae. GTDB lineage: Bacteria > Pseudomonadota > Gammaproteobacteria > Methylococcales > Methylomonadaceae > Methylomonas > Methylomonas koyamae_A. The sequence continues at coordinate 17,307 of NZ_LUUK01000174.1, read as the reverse complement.
CGAAACCGGCCAGGGTCTTCGATTTGACGATGATATCCTTCAGGACCTTATTGACGGCATGACCGATGTGAATTGCACCGTTGGCGTAAGGGGGGCCGTCGTGCAAAATGAATTTGGGCCGGCCGGCGCAAACCTCGCGAATTTTTTGATACAGCTGGTTTTCGTTCCACTGTTTCAGCATCTCCGGCTCGCGTTGAGCCAGATTGGCTTTCATCGCGAACTCGGTCTTGGGGAGGTTCAGGGTTTGTTTGTAGTCCATGCTCGTATCTGGATGGGCGAATCGACGCCGAGCGAGCGAAAAGCGCCGGTATCGATTAGCCTGATGAATTAAATGGCATAATTAAACGAGCGATTCTAGCATCATTAACTGACCGCTAGAAAGCGTGGACTGCGGTTATCCAGCCGAATGACGGCCGGAATCCGACGGGCGCTATCCGCTTGACGCGGGTGTCAAAGAGAGAGTCGTGTCAGACCCTGTGTCGCAACCAGTACAGCCAGTAGACGCCCGCAATCAAGGCGCTGACGGCGACCGCGGTAAACGGATGGTCGTAATCCAAAAGGTTGGACATTCGCAATGCGGCGGAATCCCCCGTTTTCGCAATGGCGGATTCGGCAAACTGCGCCACAATAAAGGCCATACCGAAAAAAATCATGGTCCAAAAGTGAGTGCTTTTTGGCATGATGAACCCCCTTCTCGTTATTATAATTTTGATTCGCTATTATATTAGCGCTAATTTCGGTTTTTGCAAGTCACTTCCCTACACCCGCAGCAAGGAGTCGAGATGTCCAACAAACCCGCCCTCACCTCGGTCGCCATTCACCCACTGATCGCCCAACGCTGGAGTCCCAGGGCTTTCGCCCCGGATCGTCCGGTATCGGCCGAAGACCTGACCGCGTTACTGGAAGCCGCGCGCTGGGCGCCCTCCTGCTTCAACGATCAACCCTGGCGCTTCGTGGTTTGCGACAAATCCACCCACCCGGACGCTTGGGCGCGGGCTTTGGAAATCATCAACGACAAAAACCGGCTATGGGCCCGCCACGCGCCGGTACTAATCCTATCGGTCGCGATGGCGAACTTCAACCACAACGGCCAAGCCAACCGTTGGGCGATGTACGATACCGGGGCGGCGGCCTTAAACCTATGCCTGCAAGCCGGTGCGCTGGGCCTGGCGAGCCATCAAATGGGCGGTTTCGACGCGGCGGCGGCCCGGCAAGCTTTCGGCCTACCCGAGCATTGCACGCCGATGGCGATGCTGGCGATCGGTTATCAAGCGGATGCCGAGGAACTTCCCGAGGAATTTCGAACGGCCGAACTGGCGGTTCGGAGCCGCGCCGAACTGCGGCAACGTGCATACTTCGGCCACTGGGACGAATAATCCCGGCGCCAGGCGGGTAAAATCGCCGTTCGAAGAATCTCTTGAAACCTCAAGGATTTCGCGCGTCCAGACCAAGCGCGCGTCTAGCCGCCTTATGTCGCGCGTCGCAGGGAGCGCCATATCGTCGTCGCCGGAGCCCATGCCATGAAACATTCTAGAAGCTCTTACGCCCGCAGCCTGATAGAAGCCAGTTTGGACCCCTTGGTAACGATTAGCGCCGACGGCAAAATCATGGATGTAAACCGAGCTACCGAAAAAGTCACCGGCGTCCCACGAAAAGCCCTGATCGGCAGCGATTTTTCCAATTACTTCACCGAGCCACAGAGAGCCCGAGACGGTTATCAGCTGGCCTTCTCGCAAGGCACGGTAATGGACTACCCGCTAGCAATCTGCCACGCCTCCGGCAAAATCACCGAGGTGCTCTATAACGCGTCGGTATACCGGGACGAGGAAGGCAATGTTGCCGGCCTATTCGCGGCGGCGCGCGACATCACCGCGCTGAAAAAAGCCCAACGGGAACTCGAATCGGCGATCGCCCAAATGCAACTGATTCGGGAAATGACGGACTTGTTGCAGAGCTGCCAGAAAACGGACGAAGCCTACCCGATTATCAAAACGGCGCTGGTCGCACTGTTTCCCAACACCGAAGGCGGGGTTTACATCATGGAACCGCAATCCCGCGCACTGACTCTGGTGGATCAATGGGGCCGGACGGACTTGGAAAAACTGTTCATGCCGAACGATTGCTGGGGCATGCGGCGCGGGCGAATTCATATCGCCGGCGACGGACGCGCCATCAATCCAATTTGCCGGCACGTTAAGCAAACGACCGCCGCTTATATTTGCATTCCGCTACTGGCCCACTCTCACGGATTAGGCCTGATTCACATCGAGTACCACTTAGGCGGTATGGACCCGGAAGAAATTCAGCGCAAATTCTCGATTGCCGAAACCGCGGCCGACAGCGCCCGTCTGGCGCTCGCCAATCTGACCTTGCGCGAGGAATTGCATGCGCTATCGATACGGGATCCGTTGACCGGACTGTTCAATCGCCGTTTTCTAGAAGAAGCAGTGGATCGGGAGCTGGTCCGTATGCACCGAGCCGACCAAACGCTGGCAATCGCCATACTGGACATCGATCACTTCAAGAGGCTGAACGACACTTACGGACACGACACCGGCGACGAGGTATTAAGGCAAGTCGCGCAATTGATGAGTCGCTTCCGGCGCGGCAACGACATCGTCTGCCGATACGGCGGCGAGGAATTCGTCATCGTCATGACCGAAATCGCCGTGGACGCCGCCGTCGAACGCCTGAATTCGCTACGGTCGGCGGTGGAAAGCCTGTCTTACAAAACCGAAACCGGGACCAGAACGAGCGTCACGGCCTCGATCGGTATGTCGCTCTATCCAGAGCACGGCGATAACCGCCTGGATTTGATTACCCGCGCGGATCAGGCCCTGTATCTGGCCAAAAACGGCGGCCGCAACCGGGTTGTCGTCGCGGATTGACGCAAAGTACTCAATGCTCCGCGCCGACGCGCGGCGGGTAGGCAAACGGTTTGGCCAGCGGCTCGCCGACAAAAATGCCTTGACCGGGCTGCGCGACGCTTTTCCAATAAGCCTCGATCAGGCTGCTGCCGCGCAAATAAAAGTACATCAGGACGCCGGGATTGGAAAACTTGGCCGGAAAATTACACGGCTCGACCACCGCGCCGTAACTGCCGGTCGCCCCGGCCCGCAACCATTCCTGAATGTTCATTTGATCGCTGCCCGACATCACGCCGCCCGACGACGTCAAATGATCGGCCACCGCGCCGGGCAAATAGCGGTTATCGGCAATATGCGGCACTTTGGTCAAGCCGGTAAAATAAAACATCACATCCTGCCGACCGGCAATGTAATCCTGTTCCAAATAATACACCGGCCAAAACTGGCTCAAACCCTTGGCGATTTCCGGAAACAAAACGGCCCGCGAGCTGCGCGCCTTATCCGAGGTTTTCAGCAAATAGGCCGCGCCCTTGGGCTGACTGTAGTCGGCGGCGACACCGGTATCGATCAAGCGCTTGGCCTCCTCGAACGTCGCACCGGCCACCGCCATCGTCGGTCGCCAACCGTGCGCCTTAAAAGGACGATCGGTTTCGGACGCGTAATACGGATTCCCACGGGTTTGCTGACAGCCTTTCGCGCAAAACGACGAATCGAAACCGGCCGCCAGCGCGGTCGTAATCGACATACATTCAACCCGGAACGGTTGCAACCAAGTGATCGCATACGCTTGCACGGCTTCCGGCGTCCGCTGGTCCAGCTTTTGTTTCAGCGCCGTGAATTCCTGCTTAGACATGACCGGTCGATTCGGCGCGAAGCTGACATGGATGATCTGATCGGCCGGGATGCGCCGCTTGACCTGATAATATTCGCCAATGCGCCGGCTCAACGGATCGGCGTCGTTTACAATGACCGCCAAATCGGCCGCCTCCAGCGCCGGCGACGGCTGATAGAGCGGCGAAATCGCCGCCAGCCCGGCCCGCGAGCATACGCCGCTCGCCAATAAAGCGATTAACGCCAAGTTGAGGATTCGAAGATAGGACACCGGGGAACTCCAGAAAAGACGACTGCCGACGAGTAAAGCTAAACCGCCAATGTAGTCGGCACTGGCCTAAATGCAACCAGGATTTGTAAAATCCCCAAACCAATGCGCGGGCCACAAGATAGCTGTTTGATCGCTTAGCCGACCGAATAGTTCAGGCCCCACCTTCGGTCAAAATACAATTCATTCGCGGAAAAAATCAGATGGACGCCATAGACAATATCCCCACCGTCGCCCACGTTATCCAACAGGCGGTTGCCCCGGTGTTTCTACTGACCGGTGTCGCCGGCTTGTTGAGTGTCCTAACTAACCGGCTTGGCCGAGCTGTAGACCGGTTTCGAACGCTGTCCAAGCTGGCCGGAGAGGAAGGCGACAAACATTATGCCGAGATGCAAACACTGGCCAGACGCGGCCTCTGGATTCGCTGGGCGATTACGTTGTGCACGGTGTGCGCGCTATTGATTTGCTTATCGATCGTCACGATGTTCCTAGGCGTCCAGGTCACGGTGGATCTGTCGAATTTGGTGTCGACGCTATTCGTCGCGGCGATGCTGGCATTGATTGCCGGATTGTTATGCTTTTTGCGGGAAATTTCACTGGCGACCGGCATTATCGCGCCGCGCCGCCGGCAGCGGCATCTGAATAAATAAACGGACTAATGACCGTTCTCGGTCACAATCACGCCGATGCCGTTTTTCTGCAGCAATTCCTTGATCGTCGATACGCTGGCCGGGTTATCGTAGGGGCCAATCTTGACACGGTGCCAAATGGTTTCGCCGACCTTCGCTTTCTCGACGCGAGATTCTATCCCCAACAAAGCCAGCTTGGCCTTATGCCGCTCCGCTTCCGCCGCCTCTCGAAACGAGCCTGCCTGCATCACGTATTTGGTCGCCTTGGTCTTGCCGACCAACTGCTCGCGCACCCGTGTCTTGATTTCGTAATCGGGGACCACGACTTCGGCCTGCGGCAGGATGGTATAAAACTCGTAACGCGGCTCTTCCGGCTCCGCCGGCGCGGCCGTTTCGGCTTTAGCCTCCTCGGGCTTGGTCTCTTTCGAATCCGCCTTGGCCGGCGTCGGCGATTGCACCGGCAATTCGCGCTTGACGATCTCGGCGGCCGGCGGCGTCGCCAATTCCGGCTTGGCGGCGGTCAGTTCCGGCACCATTTTGCGGATCATATTCAAAAACACCACAAAAGCCGCCACCAAGCCGATCACAACCAACCAACGCCACGGCGCTATCCCTTTTTTCTGGGGGCGCCTGCGGCTATTGGCATAACTGGCCGACTGGACGCGATGTTTGTAATCTCTGGCCATTTACATCGCTTCTGGAGCGTTAATTTTCAGCAAGGTCAAACCATTAACCAGTACCTGCTTGACCGCGCAAATCAAATTCAGGCGGGCATTGCATAAGCGCTCGTCATCGACCAGGAATTGGTGGGCGTTGTAATAAGCGTGGAACTGGTTGGCCAACTCGCGTAGATACTGAATCAATTGGTGCGGTTCATATTGAACGGCGGCCTTTTCCAGCACCTCCGGATACTTAGCCAAGGTGGTCAACAACGCGCTTTCCTGTTCCTCGGTCAGCAAGTTTAGATTGGCCAGGCCCAATTGCGGATCGCGACGGCGGCCTTTCTCGTCCAACTGCCGTAACACGCTGCACACCCTGGCGTGCGCGTATTGCACGTAGTACACCGGATTTTCGTTGGTTTTCGAGGTCGCCAATTTCAGGTCGAAATCCATATGCTGCTCGGACTTACGCATGACGTAGAAAAAGCGGCAGGCATCCCTGCCGACTTCGCCGCGAAGCTGGCGTAGCGTGACGAACTCGCCGGATCGCGTGGACATTTGCACCTTCTCGTCGCCGCGATACAACACCGCGAATTGCACCAGCAGCACTTTCAATTTGGCCTCGTCGGCGCCCAGCGCCTGCATCGCCGCCCTCACCCTCGGAATGTAACCGTGATGGTCGGCACCCCAAATGTTGACGATCCGGTCGAAACCTCGATCCAGCTTATTCATGTGGTAGGCAATATCGGACGCAAAATAGGTGGTCTGCCCGTTATCGCGCACCACCACTCTATCCTTCTCGTCGCCGAGCCGACTGGACGCGAACCAAGTAGCGCCGTCCTGCACGTACAAATACCCGGCGTCTTCCAAGCGCTTCAATGCGGTTTGCACCGACCGGTCGTCCATCAGCGAGCGTTCGGAAAACCAGTTCTGGTAACCAACGCCGAATTCTTCGAGATCGTCCTTGATATCAGCCAGAATCTCATTCAGGCCGGCATCGAATACCGCGCCGTAAGCCTCGGCACCTAACAAACTTTTAGCGCGTTCGATCAGCGCATCGATATGCTTTTCCTTATCGCCGCCTTGCGGCTCGTCGGCGGGCAAATCCGCCAGCACTTGCTCCACTGGCCGACGGTAGGCCTCGCCGGCATTTCGCTGCAGATTCGCCGCGATGTCGCGAACGTATTCGCCGCGATAGCCGTTGCTCGGAAACGTCAAGACTTCGCCTACGGCTTCCAAATAGCGTAGCCAGACGCTGGTGGCCAAAATATCCATCTGTCGGCCGGCATCGTTAACGTAATACTCGCGTTCGACCTCGAAACCGGCCGCTTCGAGCAGATCGGCCACCGCCGAACCGTAGGCGGCTCCCCGTCCGTGCCCGACATGCAAGGGCCCGGTCGGATTGGCGGAAACGAATTCGACCTGTACCCGCTGGCCTGCGCCGATTGTGCTCAAGCCGAAACCGGCGCCGGCGTCCAGAACTTGTTTGACGACTTCGAACTGACTGTCGGGATTAATGAAAAAATTGATGAAGCCGGGGCCTGCGATCTCGACTTTGCTAACCAACGTATCGACAGGCAACGCTGCCACGATTTTCTCGGCCAGAACTCTGGGAGAGGATTTGGCCGGCTTGGCCAACAACATCGCTAGATTGGTCGCGAAATCGCCGTGCTGGGCGTCCTTGGTCCGCTCCAGATTGATTTGAGCTTCAAAATCGCTGTCGAGTATGCCTTCCGCTTTCAGTGCGTTAACGGATTGTTGTAACAGAGATTCCAGCGTTTGTTTCATTGCGTCGGTCGATGCGGATTCGTCGAAAAATGTTCGCCATTATCCACGAAAACCCTAGCGAAGGCTAGAACGCTCGCCGAACAGCGCCGTGCCGATCCGCACCAACGTCGAGCCTTCGGCGACCGCGGCCCGCAAATCGCCACTCATGCCGTAAGACAAGGTATCCAACCCAGGCAGATTCAACGCCTGAACCGCCGAGCAAAGCGAGCGGTAAGGCTGGCATTGCGCGGCATAGTCGGATTGCGGCTCGGGTATGGCCATCACGCCGCGCAACCTCAACCGGGGCAACTTCGCCACTTGTTCGACCAACGCCGGCAGCTCGGCCAGCGCCACACCGGATTTACTGGCTTCACCGCTGATGTTGACTTGCAAGCAAACATTCAACGGCGGCAGATAATCCGGGCGCTGCTCGCTGAGCCGCTCGGCGATTTTCAGTCGATCGACGCTATGCACCCAGGCGAAATGCTGGGCGATCGGCTTGGTTTTATTGGATTGAATCGGCCCGATGAAATGCCAGGAGATCGCAAACGCCGACAATGCCTGCTGCTTTATCAAAGCCTCCTGTAGGTAATTTTCGCCGAAATGGCGCTGCCCCCAACGATAGGCGGCGGCCACGTCGGCGGCGGGTTTGGTTTTACTGACTGCCAACAAACGCACGCATCCGGTCGCCCGGCCGACGGCGATCTCGGCGGCGCGCAATTCGGCGGTCACCGCCGCGAAACGCTCTGCTATCGTCGTCATGACGACTCATCGCTCCGCTTACCCACGAACAAACGGGAAAACAACAAGCCGGACTCGAACAGCATCCACATCGGCACGGCCAACAAGGTTTGCGACAAAGCATCCGGCGGCGTCAAAAACATCGCAACCACAAACACACCGACGATGACGTAAGGACGCTTTTCGGCCAAACTTTCCGGCGAAACGATGCCGGCCCAAACCAGTACGATCGTAAAAATCGGCACCTCGAAGCAAACTCCGAACGCAAAAAACATCCCCAATACGAAATCGAGATAGGTGGCGATGTCGGTCATCACCGCGACCCCGGCCGGCGCGGTCGCGGTCAAATAACCGAACACCAACGGAAACACCAGAAAATACGCAAATGCCGCGCCGCCGTAAAACAACAAGGTACTGGCAACCAATAACGGCAATACCATCAGCTTTTCATGACGGTATAAACCCGGCGCGACGAAGCCCCAAAACTGATAGAGAATAAACGGAATGGCGGCGAACACCGCGACGACGAAGGCCAGCTTGAACGGCGTGAAAAACGGCGAAGCGACGTCGATAGCGATCATCGAGCTGTTTTTAGGCATGTGCGCCAACAGCGGCTCCGCCAAATAGGCGTAAATCTCGTTGGCATAGCTGGCGGTACCGATGAACACCAACAGTACGCACAACACCACCTTAAGCAGGCGGTCGCGCAATTCGACGAGATGACTGAAAAAAGATTGTTCGCTATCCTGCGGATTTGGGCGGGTCATTGGGCTGATCGGTCTCGGTCGGCGCCTGCAAGCTAAAGTTGATGTCGTCCACGGCGGACTGGGTGTCTCTCAAGGCCTGTTGCAATTCGTCGGCTCCGATTCGCTGTTGCAACAATTGCCGCATTTCCTCGGCCTGCAATTCCTGTTTGATTTCGGCCTTGGCGGTCGAAATGATGCCGCGCGCCTTACCCACCCATAAACCCGCAATGCGCGCGGCCTTAGGCAGCTTTTCGGGCCCCAGCACCAGCAGGGCCACTAGCCCTATCATCAGCAACTCGGAAAAACCGACTTCGAACATGGCTTAGACCTGATCTTTTTCTTTATGAGTCACTTCGCCTTCCAGGGTTTCGCCATTTTCCTTGGCTAACGACTTATCGGATTCACCTCCTTCCTTGACCGCCGAACGAAAACCCTTGATCGCCTCGCCCAGATCGGCACCGACGTTTTTTAAGCGCTTGGTACCGAAGACCAGAACCACGATCACCAACACCACTAACAAATGCGGAATACTGAAGCCCATGACTCGCTCCTAATTAATTCGTTTGGGAAGATTGACGCTGCGCTTTTTCTTGAAGTCCGGACAAGCCGAAACGCCGGCGCAACTCGTTCAACACGGCATCCGGGCCCAGCCCTTGATGCGCCAGCAACACCATGCTGTGAAACCAGAGGTCGGCGACTTCGTAGACAATCTTTTCCGGATCGCCGTCTTTAGCGGCCATGACCGTCTCGGTGGCCTCCTCGCCGATCTTTTTTAGGATTTGATCCAGACCTTTGGCGTAAAGACCCGCCACATAAGACTGATCGGCGGATTGTTGCTTGCGCTGTTCGAGAACTTCGGCAAGTTGGTGCAGAACGTCGCTCATTCAACCAGGGACAATGGTTAATAAAGTCAAAATCATAACACGACCGCCGCAAAAACCGACGGGCAAAAAAAACCTCCCAGCGCTTGCGCGGTGGAAGGCAAAAAACCAAGCGGAGTACTTAAGAAGGAGGTTACCGCTCGTTATTACAACACCAGGAGGTAGTTACAAATTCGGGATCAGCCGTTGGACTGAGCTTTGGACATATTGCTAAACATCGACGTCGCCGCAAACAGAACCGTCGAGACCAAAAACAAACCGGACATAAAGTTCCAAATCCCGGCAAAAAACAAAGTACCGATCAGAATATCTTTTTTCATGTCTTGCATCGCTTTCATCTCCTCTCAACCTTGCCCTTGACAAGATTCCATCTGTTTGCTTTTCAGTTGCCGCATACTATACAGTACAAAAAAAAGTTTACAATTCGGAATTTATTAAATAAATTGTATCCATTAGAGAAACAATTAGCGTATTAGCACGCCTATCCCCCCAGACGACCAAGGAGGTTTCGATGGATAAACTGACCAGCATGAATGTGTTTGTACGCGTCGCCAAAGCCGGTAGCTTTGCCGGCGCCGCCAAGGACTTGGACATTTCCAGGGCGATGGCCACCAAACACATCATGCAGCTCGAAAGCGAATTGAACACCCGCTTGTTCAACCGCACCACCCGCAGCCTAAGTCTAACCGAGGCCGGCGAAGCCTATTTGGAACGCTGTCAGCAGGTGCTGTTGGACGTCGCCGAGATGGAGTCGGCGGTCACCCATTTACAAACCGAACCGCGCGGCATGTTGAAAATCCTGGCGCCGCCGGTCATTGGCGCCAGCCACATTTCGCCCGGACTGACCGAGTATCTGAAAAACTATCCGGACCTGTCGGTCGATATGGTGCTAAAAGGCGGCCAGGTAGACCTGATCGACGAAGGCGTCGATTTGGCGATTTACCTGGGCCAACTTAACGACACCAGCTTGGTCGCCCGCAAAATCGCCACCTCGTCGCTGGTGGTTTGCGCTTCGCCGGAATATCTGAAGCTGCACGGCACTCCTCAAGACCCGGAAGACCTGGAGGATCATAGCTGCTTGATCAACTGGGCGATTCCACCACGCAATAAATGGCGTTTCAAAGGCATTCTCGGCGAACGGACAGTGACCGTGACCGGCCGGATGCAGGCCAATATGGCCGACCCGATCCGCAATGCCGCCGTCAACGGCCTTGGCCTGATCATGCTGCCGCGCTACATCGTCGGCCGCGACATCGAACAAGGTCGCTTGCAAGTGGTGATGGAACAATACGGCATCACCCCGCTGGAAATTTACGCGGTTTATCCGCACCGCAAATATTTGTCGGCCAAGGTACGATCTTTTCTGGACTTTATCCAAGCTTGGCTGCCGCATCGCATCGGCATGGATCCGCCGTGAACGACCTGCAAGCAAAATGGGACGCGATCTATCAAGCCGCCCACCAACCAGGACCGCCGACCGAAGTGCTGGCTGAACACCCCTTCCTGTTACCGGCCGAGGGCTCTGCGCTGGATCTGGCTTGCGGATTAGGCGGAAATGCTTTGTTTTTAGCCCAGCAAGGCCTGCGCGTCCAAGCCTGGGACATCTCCGCGCGCGCACTGGAAATACTAGCCTCCCACGCCAAGCTAAGATCGCTCGACATCACCTGCCGGCAACACCGTATCGAAGCCGACAGCTTGCGCAATCAGCTATTCGATGTAATTGTCATCAGTCGTTTTCTTGACCGCACCCTGTGTAATGCGATAATGACGGCCTTGAAGCCCGAAGGCTTGTTGTTTTATCAAACCTTTATCCGCGACAAACCGGAACCGATCGGCCCCAGCAACCCCGCTTTCCTGCTGAACCGCAACGAATTGTTACAACTGTTTGCCCCGCTGACGCCGGTATATTACCGGGAATACGCCCGCACCGGCGACTTGCGGCGCGGACCACGCAACGAAGCGGCCTTCATCGGACAGAATACCAACCTTGACTCGACACCATGATAGACAATCTCGACCCCAAACAAGCCTGGGCCTTACTGCAGAACAACCCATCCGCGGTACTGATCGACGTTAGAACCGCGATCGAACACGGTTTCGTCGGCCATCCTCCCAAAGCGATACACATCGCCTGGAAGGAATTCCCCGGCATGCAACTCAACCCGACCTTCGTGGAGCAGGTGCAACAACACGCCCCGGACCCATCGGCGCCGATTTTGTTGTTATGCCGCAGTGGCGTCCGCTCGGTCGAAGCCGCCAAAGCTCTGGAAGCGGCCGGCTACCGGCATTTGGTCAACATCCTGGAAGGCTTCGAAGGCCCGCTGGACGAGCAAAAACACCGCGGAAAACTCGGCGGCTGGCGTTTCCACGGCCTGCCCTGGGAACAAAGCTAAGCCGTCGCAAGTATTTTTCAGTATCGAGGCAAGCGCCTCTACCTACATCGATTTCCCTATTCTCTAAAAATCCGACAATCCTGTGATAGAAAAACTTAGAAACATCGCCATCATCGCTCACGTTGACCATGGCAAAACCACTCTCGTCGATCAATTGCTGCAACAATCCGGCACCTTCGACGCCCACGAAAAAGTCGACGAACGCGTGATGGACTCCAACGCGCTGGAAAAAGAACGCGGAATCACCATTCTGGCGAAGAATACCGCGATCGACTGGAACGGCTATCACATCAACATCGTCGACACACCGGGCCACGCCGATTTCGGCGGCGAAGTGGAGCGGGTGCTGTCCATGGTCGATTGCGTATTGTTGCTGGTCGACGCCGTGGACGGCCCTATGCCGCAAACCCGCTTCGTGACTCAGAAAGCCTTCGCCCTGGGCTTGAAACCCATCGTCGTCATCAACAAAGTCGACCGCCCCGGCGCCCGCCCGGACTGGGTCATCGACCAAACTTTCGATTTGTTCGACCGGCTCGGCGCCACCGACGAACAATTGGATTTCCCGATCGTCTATGCCTCGGCGCTGAAAGGTTACGCGGGTCTGGAACTGGAAAGCACCGTCGAGGGCGGTGACATGACCCCGCTGTTCCAAACCATCGTCGACAAGGTGAGTCCGCCGCCGGTCAATATCGACGGCCCGTTCCAAATGCAAGTCATCAGCCTGGACTACAACAGCTATGTTGGCGTGATCGGCATTGGCCGCATCCAGCGCGGCAGCGTCAAAACCAACCAACCGCTGACCTTGATCAACCGAGAAGGCGCCACCCGCAACGGCCGAATGCTGCAAATCTTCGGTTTCAAGGGGCTGGAACGTATCGAAGTGCCGCAAGCGCAAGCCGGCGACATCATCGCGTTCACCGGTATCGATAAACTGGAAATTTCAGACACGTTATGTCAGCAGGACGCGGTCGAAGCCTTGCCGCCGCTGAAAGTCGACGAACCGACCGTCAGCATGACGTTCCAGGTCAACAACTCGCCGTTCGCCGGCAAGGAAGGCAAATTCGTCACGTCGCGGCAAATACGCGATCGGTTGCACAAGGAATTGCAGCACAACGTCGCATTGCGCGTCGAGGACACCAGCGATCCGGACAAATTTAAAGTGTCCGGCCGAGGCGAATTGCATTTGTCGATTTTGATCGAAAACATGCGTCGCGAAGGCTTCGAATTAGGCGTGTCGCGTCCTGAAGTGATTTTCAAGGAAGAAGACGGCGTCACCACCGAACCGTTCGAAATGGTCACCATCGAAGTGGAAGACGAACATCAGGGCGCGATCATGGAAAAACTCGGCGAGCGCAAGGGCGATTTGCTGAACATGGTCCCGGACGGCAAGGGCCGTATCCGCCTGGAATATATGGTACCGTCGCGCGGCCTGATCGGTTTCCAGACCGAGTTCATGACCGCCACCTCCGGCTCCGGCTTGTTCTACCATGTCTTCGACCATTACGGCCCGGTCAAACCCGGCACCTTCGGTGTGCGCAAGCGCGGCGTATTGGTCTCGATGGTTCAAGGCAAGGCTTTGGCCTACGCGCTGTTCGCCCTTCAAGAACGCGGCGAATTGTTCATCGTGCATGCCGACGAAGTCTACGAAGGCATGCTGGTTGGCATTCATTCGCGCGCCAACGATTTGGTTGTGAACCCGACCAAGGCCAAACAGCTCACCAACATCCGCGCGGCCGGCACCGACGAAAACCTGATCCTGACCCGCATCCAAAAAATGACGCTGGAACAGGCCTTGGAATTCATCGACGAGGACGAACTGGTCGAAGTCACGCCGCAATCGATACGCCTGCGTAAAAAGCTGCTATCCGAGAACGACCGCAAACGCGCCTCGCGTTCAGCCGAATAAGCCAGCACGCGCAAACCTGAAAATCGCCGGTTTCTCACTTCGAGGCCGGCGATCTGATCGAGTGGTCCGGAACCCCGCTATTGCCGGACCGGCGAATCCACGACCCGCCACGCCGTCTTGCCGCACCCAGTCAATCCAGCCAAACAGCATCATCGACAAAGATCGGCACGCGCCAACCGGTGCCGCACGCGTTGAACCTCGGTTTATTGCAGCACAAACTTCAAACCGATCACGAGCAACAAGGTCGCCAGGGCCGGACGGAGAAATTGCTCCGGAATCTTCGCGCTCAAGTGGCTACCCAGCCAGATACCCGGCAGAGAACCCGCCAACAAGCTCAACAGCAATTGCAAATCGAAGTTTCCGAGACTCAAGTGCCCAAGCCCAGCCACTGCGGTCAATGGAATCGCATGGGCCAGATCGGTGCCGACAATTTTCAGCGTGGTCATTCTCGGATATAGAAATAGCAGCGCGACGGTACCCAGCGCACCGGCTCCCACCGACGACAGGGTCACCAACACGCCCAATATCGCGCCGGTCAACACCGTTGCAAATCGCTCCCAACTCGGCGAAAACCGGCCACTGTTATCCTGATTGCTATGCTCGTCGTCGATTTCTTCTTTCGCCGAATGACGTAGCATCCAGCTACGAACCAGCAACGCGCAGGCCGTCAGCAACAAAGCCACGCCCAACGTGAAAGTAATCATACCGGTGGTTTCCTTACCGACCGCCATCAGATTTTTCAGCACGTAAAGCGTCATACCCGCGAACGGCAAGCTACCCAGCGCGAGCCAACCGACGATGCGCCAATCCACGGACTTGTGCTTGCCGTGATGAACAAAAACGCCGGCGGTTTTGGTAATCGCCGCGTATAACAGATCGGTACCGACCGCGACGGCTGGTTTGAAACCGAAAAGGAACACCAACAACGGCGTCATCAAAGAGCCGCCGCCGACGCCGGTCACGCCCACCAGCAAACCGACTACAAAACCCGACAGCGTATACATTAAATTCATAATTTCCGGCCTTCTATTTCGTTAATTCAGATAAGCGCGGACATTATGCCAGCGTTACCGGTCGGCATTTTAATGATAAAAATGAATACTATTATGCCTTTTTCAGATACAAAAGCCCGCAGCCTCGATTGCCACCATCACTGTGGCAATCCAGCCAAGTCGCCGGCGGCCCCTCAAGGTCGCACGCTCCACCTTTTAGAACCGCGAGCGCGGTACTTAGCGGAATAGCGATTTCCGGTAAAGATATAAATGCACGCCTAAATTGGCGACGAACAGGTAGCCCGTCGCCGCATGCCAGTGCCGCCAGCGTTTTCGGCGCACCGCAGTAAGTGCCAGCGAGGCCGCCAGACTCCCCAACATGGCGATTTTGTTGTAACGGTTAATGCGCTTCTTGGTCAACAGCGGCGGCGTTAACGCGTCGCCCAAGACATTGTCGACGGCGGCATCGAGTTTGGCTTCCAGCTCTGCCATCGGTGTATCCCCGGGATCGAAACTCACGACGACACTGCCGGTGCGTGGATTGGCTTGCCATTGGGTAATCGCCGTGATGTTTGCCAACTCCCGGCTAAGTTGAGTTTGTCGAGCCGGGTCCCGCAAGCCTTTGTCGCGTATTCTGATTCGCCCAGGCAACGAAGATACAATTCTGCTCATGCAATCCGTTTATCATTGAAAATTGAAAGGATCGCCGCACACGGAGATGCGACGACTAATCGCTCGCTTCCGGCATTTCGACTCGAAACCAGGCGGCATATAGGGCTGGCAAAAACAACAGGGTCAGCAACGTGGCGACGGTCAGCCCCCCCATGATGGCGACCGCCATGGGGCCGAAAAACGCGCTGCGCGTCAGCGGAATCATCGCCAATATCGCCGCTGCGGCCGTCAGCACGATAGGGCGAAAACGCCGCACCGTGGAATCGACGATGGCATCGAAATCGGCGCGGCCGGCCGCTTTATCCTGATCGATTTGATCGACCAGGATTACCGAATTACGCATGATCATGCCCGACAACGCGATCGTGCCCAACATCGCCACAAAGCCGAACGGCTGATGAAACAGCAACAAGAACAGTGTCACGCCTATCATGCCAAGCGGCGCGGTCAATACGACCAACGCGACTCGGGAAAAACTTTGCAACTGAATCATCAACACCGTCAAGACGCTGATGACGAACAGCGGCATACCGGCAGCCACCGACTCGCCGCCTTTCGCCGACTCCTCGACCGCGCCGCCGGTTTCCAAGCGATACCCGACCGGCAGCTTACGTTTGAATTCGGCCAGATCGGCCTCGATCCGGGCCGAAACCATCGGCGCCTGGATGTCGCCGTACAGATTCGCCCGCACCGTCACGGTCGGAATCCGATTCCGGCGCCAGATCACGCCCTCCTCAAAGCCGTATTCCAAAATCGCGATTTGCGACAACGGCACGCTATGCCCGCTCCTGGTAGGCAACATCAGATGCTGCAATAGCGACAAATGCTGGCGCTCAACCTTGGTGCCGCGAATCAGCAAATCGATGCGCTCGATGTCCTCGCGAAACTCGGTGACGTACAATCCCTGCAAAGCGCCGTTGATCAGATTGGCGATGTCGTTGGAGCCAATGCCGAGCAGACGAGCCTTGGATTGATCGACGTCGACCCTGACGACTTTGACCGGTTCCTCCCAGTCCAATTGCACATTGGACAAATAAGGGGTGGCGCGCATCGTATCGGCCACCTGTCGAGCCAGACGGCGCAATTCGCTCAAATCCGGTCCGGATACCCGAAACTGCACCGGAAAACCGACCGGCGGGCCGTTTTCCAAACGCAGCACGCTGCCCCGCAAATTGGGGAAATCCTGTTCGAACAATTGAATCAAGCGAAGCCGCAGCGCCTCGCGTTCCGTGGGTCCCTGAGTCAAAACCACGAATTGGGCAAAATTGCGCTGCGGTAACTGTTGATCCAACGGCAGATAAAAGCGCGGACTGCCGTTGCCCACATAGGCCACGTAGTTTTCGATGCCGGATTGCCGGCTCAACCAATCTTCCAGTTTTTTCACCTCGGCTTCGGTCGCCGCGTAAGATACGCCTTCGGCCAAACGTAGATCCACGACGAGTTCGGGCCGGGTCGAATCCGGAAAAAATTGTTGTTGCACGAATTTAAAACCGACGATCGCCCCGACGAACATTGCCAACGTAATCGTAATCACCAACCAACGATGCGAGACGCAGCCGGCCACCAACCCGCGAAACCGGCGATAAAAAGGCGTCTGGTACAAATCGTCGTGACCGGTCGCCTCGCTGCCGATTCCCGCGCGCGCCAACCAGCGGGCAAACACCGACGGTCGGGCGTGGCGATCTCGGTAATTCGGCAGTAGCCGAAATCCCAAATAAGGCACAAACACCACCGCAGCGACCCAAGACACCAACAACGCAATCACCACCACCTGGAAAATCGAGCGGGTGTATTCGCCGGTCGAAGATTCGGCGGTGGCGATCGGCAAAAAACCGGCGGCGGTGACCAAGGTACCGCTGAGCATCGGCATCGCGGTCGAGGTATAGGCAAAGGCCGCCGCCCTGGTACGCTCCCAGCCCTGCTCCATTTTCGAAGCCATCATTTCGACCGCGATG
>NZ_LUUK01000173.1 GCF_001644025.1 Methylomonas koyamae | reverse complement strand
CGATCTCGCCGCGCCAGCCGTCGACGATGCCCAGGCCCCGGCTGCCGGCCGCCGGAATTTGCCACTCGCCGACCAGCGCGCCCGGCGCCAGCCGGTCGATAAACTGTTCGATCAGCTTCATCGAGGCGATGATTTCCTTATAACGCACCCAAAAACGCGAGGCGATATCGCCCTGATTTTCCAGCACCACCTTGAAACCGACCGCGTCGTAGGGCGGATAGGCCGCATCGCGGCGCACATCGAAATCCTGACCGCTGGCCCTACCGACATAGCCGACCGTGCCGTAGGCGGCGGCGATATCCTCGGACAAAAATCCGGCGGTATATAGACGGTCTTCCAGCGACGAATTCAAATCCAGCGTGGTCATTAGGTCGGCCAATTCGTCTCTGAGCTTGACGATACCGACGCGCATGGCTTGGCATTGCTCAGCCGACAAGTCCGATGTCACGCCGCCAGGAACGACGCAATCCATCATCAACCGATGCCCGAACATCGCGGCCTGGGTGCGCAACCAGTCTTCGCGCAGTCGGGTAAATTGGATTTGCGCGAACGTAAACGCCACGTCGTTGCAGATCGCGCCGATGTCGCCCAGATGATTGGCGACCCGCTCGCGTTCGGCCAGAATGCCGCGTATCAGCGCCGCGCGCGGCGGAATTTCGACACCGGCCGCCCGCTCCATCGCCATGCAGGCGGCCCAGGCGTGTCCGACGGTCGTATCGCCGGACACCCGGCCGGCCAGCCTGGCCAAGCCCGGCGGATCGCGGCCCTCGGCGATTTTTTCGATGCCTTTATGGACGTAACCCAGGCGTTCTTCCAAATTCAGTATCAATTCGCCGACCGCCTGAAACCGAAAATGACCGGGTTCGATGATGCCGGCATGGACCGGACCGACCGGGATTTCGTAGGTGCCGGCGCCGTGCGATTTCACGAAGGCATAATCCATGTCCGGCGGCGTCACGGTTTCCGGGCGGCCTTCGACCGGAAAGTCCTTGCGCAACGGATGTTGGTGTTTGTCCCACGCCTTGTGGCGCGTCCACGGCCGGTTATCCGGATGGCCGACGAACTGGATGCCGAACATATCCTGGGTGTGGCGCTCGCTGCGATTGGCGGCCGGATACACGCCGGCCTGACTGGGCACTTCCGGCTTTGCCGGACCCAGCTCGGTTTGCGCCCAAAGATAAACGCCGTGTTTTTCCAGCAATACATGCACGACAAAACCGGCCGCGCGTTGTTCGGCCCAGCCGGCCGACCAGCGCACGCTATCGGCTAGCGCCAGCTCGGCCAACATGCGCCAATGTTCGGAAGCCACCCGCCAACGGGAAATGGCGTCGCCGGCGGCGTCCGATTCGACGGCGACGCCGGCCGCCGAGAGGGATGAGCGCAAGGCTTCGGTCCAATTCGGATTGCTCATAGCGGCACGCTCCCGGAAATCAACTGCGTGGCTTGCGAAAACCAATTCGCCAGAAAATCGGGAATTGCCAGACCCAACCACAATACCAGCGCCAGATGAATCATCACCGGCCACAGATTGGCTTTAATCGGCTGCTGGCCCTCGGGGCGCTCGCCGTAGACGATGGGTTGAATGTGCCGAAACAAGCCGGCGAAGGCGACGCCTATTCCCAGCAACAATACCGGCGCCAGCCACGGATAACTATGCATCGTCGCCACCAATACCAAAAATTCGCTGGTAAACACGCCGAACGGCGGAAAGCCGGCAATCGCCACGGTACCGATCAACAGCCCCCAACCGATCTCGGGTTGAGTTTTGATCAAACCGCGAATTTTCTCCATCTGCTGGGTGCCGGCCAGTTGCGCGGCATGGCCCACCGTCACGAAGATCGCCGATTTGGTCAACGAATGCACCGTCATGTGCAGCAGCGCCGCGAAGGTCGCCGATGCGCCGCCCATGCCGAAGGCAAAGGTCATCACACCCATGTGCTCTATCGACGAATAACTGAACAAGCGCTTGATGTCTTTTTGCCGGTGCAAAAACAAGGCGGCCACCAAAAACGACAGCAAGCCGAATCCCATCATCAACAAACCGGCCATGTTGGTGTGGGTGGCGCCGTCCACCAGCATCTTATTGCGCACCACCGCGTACAAGGCGTCGTTGAGCAACAATCCGGACAACACCGCCGACATCGGCGTCGGGCCTTCGGAATGGGCGTCCGGCAACCAGTTGTGCAAGGGCACCAGACCGATCTTGGTGCCGTAACCGATCAGCATGAACACGAAGGCCAGCTCCAAAATTTCCGGATTCAAACGCGCGGCGTTGTCGAACAGCACCGACCACAGCAAGGCGTTATCGCCGTCGCCGATCTGCACCGCCGCGTAATACAGCAAGATCGTGCCGAACAAGGCCTGAGCGATACCGACCCCGCACAGAATGAAATATTTCCAGGCGGCTTCTATCGATTCCGGTGTGCGGTAAAGGCTGACCAATAATACGGTCGCCAGCGTCGCCCCCTCCATCGCCACCCACATCACTCCCATGTTGTTGGTAGTCAACACCAGATACATCGCCAGCATAAAGCCTTGATACATCGAGTAATACAGCTTCAGCCGCTTCTCGGTCAATTTACCCCGCTGCTTTTCGTGCTCCATGTAAGGCGCGGAAAAGATCGAGGTGGTCAGGCCGACGAACGCGGTCAACACGATCAGATACACGTTGAACGAATCGACGATGAAGGCCTTGCCGGCCGACAGAATGGTGCCGTTGTTCAACACGTTGACCGCCAGCCAAATCGTCGCCAGCAACGTAACGGCGTTGAAGCGCACGTTGAGTTGGCCGGTTTCGCGCTGGTGACCGACGAACGCGAAAAACAGGATGCCGATCAGCGGAATCAGCATGACCAGATAAGCGGCGATCATCGGTCCACCTCGTGCAAACGGTTCATGCGATCGACATCCAGCGAGTCGATGCTGGTGCTGATATGAAAGAAAAAGATCCCGAACAACACCGCCGCGACCAGCACGTCGAAGGCTATCCCCAATTCGACGACCATCGGCATGCCGCGCGTGGCCACGATGGCGGCGAAAAACAAGCCGTTTTCGATGGACATGAAGCCGACCACGTGGGCAATCGCCTGGCGATGCGAAATCATCAATAACATCCCCAGCAGCACCACCGACAGGCTGACCGCCAACGCATTCAACATCACCGCCGACGAGGTCTGCACGATGGGATGCAGCACGTAATAGCTGAACACCATCAGCGCCGCGCCGCCCAGCATCACGAAGGTGTTGTTTTTCAAGGCCTCCACGTCGCGGTGCAGATTCAGCATCAGTACCTGCCGCCGCAGCATCCACGGAATGAACAACACCTTCAGTACCAAGGTCAACAGCGCGGAAATGTAGAGATGATGGCTATCCAGGCTGTAGGCCGCCAAGGCCGTGGTCAGCGTCAACAGCAAACCTTGCAGCGCGAACACGAAGATCAGCCGCAACAAACGGCCCTGCCCCAGCATCAGAAACGAGGTCAAGCCGACCAGCGCGGCCATCGACAAAATCGCCTGGGTGTAAAAATCCTGTTGTTCGAGATTCATTAGCGCGCCGCCTCCAAGATGATGTGGCTCAACATGCCCAGCAAACCCAGCAGGTAGGCGAAGCTGAGATATTCCTGCACCCGAAACAAGCGCATCTTCGCCACCAGGGTTTCCGAAATCGCCAAGCACACCGCCAACACCGCCAACTTGCCCGCAATCGCCAGCAAACCGTAGCCAAGCGCCGGCAACGTCAATTCCCGCGCGATACCCCAAGGCGCGAAGATATTGGCAAGCAACACCCCGTACAACGCCAACTTCAACTGACTGGCCCACTCGATCAACGCCAAATGGCGGCCGCTGTATTCCAGGATCATCGCTTCGTGGATCATCGTCAGCTCCAGGTGAGTGGTCGGGTTGTCGACCGGAATCCGGCCGGTCTCGGCGATCGCCACCAGCATCAGCGCGAACATCGCGAACACGAAGGACGGCCTTAACACCAAGCCTTCGTAGAGTACATGTTCGATCGCCAGCGACAGATTGGTGGTCGATGCGGTCATCGTCAGCGTGAACACCGCCATCAGCATTGCCGGTTCGGCCAGCGACGAAATCGTCATTTCCCGCGACGCGCCCATACCGCCGAATGCGGTCCCGATGTCGAGCGCGGCCAGCGCCAGAAAAAACCGGGCAAACGCAAAAAATCCGACCAATACGATGACGTCGGCGCTGGCCGAGGTCGGCAAGTCCACCGCTATCAACGGCACCACCGATGCGGCCAGCACCATCGCCGAAAACACGATATACGGTGTGTAGATGAATAGCCACGAAGCATGTTCGGCCACAACCGGCTGTTTACGGGTTAACTTAAGCAAATCGCGATAGGGTTGCAGCAAGGACGGCGCCCGGCGATTTTGCAAATGGCATTTGCACCATTTCAACCAACCGCTCAGTAGCGGCGCCAAGGCCACGAACAGCGTGGTTTGAATCACGGCAACGAACCAGTTCATAGGCTGACCACCCACAACATCAAAATTAACGTAGCAAACGAGTAACCGAGATAAACCCGGATATTCCCGGTCTGGATGCGGCCAACCAGCCTGGCCAGTTGATTGATGCCATGGGCAATGGGTAGATAGAGCCTGGGCCAGCTGTGATCCTGCACTTGCAGGCGGTAATGAATCGCCGCGACCTCGATGTCCCCGGCACCGTGCAGGTCTTTATCGATTTGCTCGTCGATCAACCAGACCTTGGCGAAAATGCGCCGGAACGGCATCGTAAACGCGCTGCAACTGTATTGCATGCGCGCGTTCAAACCGCCGAAGCCGCAATCCCAAGCCGGCGCGCGGCGCATGGTTTTAGTTTCCGGATTGCGGCGCAGATACCAGAACGCCGCGCCGGACGCCAACAAAACGCTGATCAACACCAACAGCGGCGCGTAGGATGCCTGTTGATGCGACACCGGCGCCAGCCGCAACCAGCTCAGCGCGGTGTCGTTGGGCAAGGCTTGACCCAACAATTGCCTGGCCACCTGATTGAGTAAGTCGATGATGAAAGCCGGAAAAATCCCGATGAAAAAACACAAGCCAGCCAACAATTTCAAGGCCAACAGCATGCCGTGATCGTCCACTTCCTGGGCTTTTTCGGCGTTGCGCGAACGCGGCAACCCTAAGAAAATCATGCCGAACACTTTGACGAAGCAAGCCGCCGCCAAGGCCGCGGTCAAGGCCAGGGCCGCCGCCGACACCGGTATCAGACTGCGCAGCACGCCGTTTTCCAGCGCGTCCACCTGCAGTGCGGTCTGGAAGGCCAGCCACTCCGACACAAAGCCGTTGAACAGCGGCAACGACGAGATACTCATGCAGCCAATCAGGAACAGGAAACTGGTCTTGGGCAAGCGTTGGATCAGCCCGCCCATCGTATCGATATTCAAATCGTGAACCTGATGCTGCAGTATGCCGGCCCCTAAAAACAGCAGGTTTTTGAACAAGGCATGATTGAAGGCGTGAAATAAGGCCGCCAATAAGCCTAAGGCCGCCAGCTGCGGAAAGCCGTTGGCCATGAAGATCACCGCCAAGCCCAGCACCATGAAGATAATGCCGATGTTTTCCACCGAACTGTACGCCAGCAGGCGTTTCAGGTTAGGCTGCATCATCGCGTACAGAATGCCGCCCAAGGCCGAGAACGTGCCCAGCACCAACAGCACGACGCCCCATTGCCAATGCACGTCGCCCAGCAAATCGAAGCAAAACCGGATCAGTCCGTAGACGGCCACCTTCAGCATGACGCCGCTCATCAGCGCGGAAATATGCGACGGCGCGACCGGATGCGCTTCCGGCAACCAAACATGAATCGGCACGATGCCGGCCTTCATGCCGAAACCCAACAAGGCCAGCACGAAAGCCAAGGTCGCCCAATTCGAGGACAGTTGCGCTTGACGCAAGGCGTCGAAGGTAAAGCCGTCGGTAAACGCCGCCAACACCCCAAATCCCAGAATGATGGCGAGCGCGCCGACCTCGGCCATCAGCAAATACAGAAAAGCGGCGCGGCGGTTGGCCGGGTGTTCGTGCTGAAACGCCACCAGGAAATAACTGGCGACCGACATCAGCTCCCAGGCGATCATGAAAAAGAAGGCGTCGTCCGCCAGTAGAACCAACAACATACCGGCAACGAACAGACCGGTGAACAAGCCCAACACCGCGAACGGATGTTTTTCTTCTTGATAGGCCGCCACATAACCCGGTCCGTACAGGCTGACCGCGCCAACGGCGATGCCGATTATCAAGTAGAAGAAACCGGACAGACCGTCGAAACGTACATGCCAAGGCAACCACGGCAAGCCCAAGCCAATTCGGTCGGTGACCACCGACGTTTGACTTAACAGCACTGTTAAGCCGGCAAGAACGGCTGCAGTCCCCGCCGCGCCCAACAGCCTGAATACCGTGGTTTTCAGTAACGCCGCGTATCGGCTTTCTTCCAGCCAGGCATCGGCGCTAGTCCAACATCGCCTGCCGGCCGGCCAACGCCGGAACGCGGCGTGGCCTAGCCGAAGCAAACCGGCGCGGCGGTTGACCAGCAGCGCCAGCAGCCCGGACGCAAAACTCAACAGCACCGCGGCATAGGCCAATATCAACACCATGAGGCTATCTCTCCGTTTTCAGCCGGATTCGCTACCGAATCGCTCATTGCCACACCTCGCCGATCTTGTGTTACGACAGATGCGCTCAGGCAATACCCGAGCCAATCGCGCCAACACCCTTACAAAACAAGCGACCGCATCATCGTCGTGCGCTTAATCGACGCTCCAGCGAAACTTTTGGTTGATTTCAACCGGCGCAATTGGTTGATCCGAACCAGTTTCACCACACCCAAGCAGTCGCCTCCCCCTCGAGCTACGCAAAGCAGTGGAACGACTTACGCCACACGGTCTGACGAACACTGTACGCCCACTTTCCGGTGTCAAGTGAGTTATCTCGCAACGCACCGATGCCGTTATTCACAGACACCAACCGGCGCTGGATTTATTGTTTCATCACGCCGACACGGTTGCGGATATCAGTAGAAATGACCGGCGGCACGGGATTCCAGTCCTTAGAGCCGGCGCGTCGTTACCAAGCGTGCCATTCGAACTCAACCCATTCCGGAGACATGCGCGATGAGCCAGCCGATTTTGGAAAGGTCTCGGACCGACGACACCCAACACAGCGGCGGCTGCCCGTTTCACGCCGACTTGACCGAAACGCCGGAACTGGCGGAACTGAGCCAGGACGATTGGCTGTTTCTGCCGATGCATAAACGCACGATCGCCCAATACGTCACCAACGAGACCGGCGCCACCGAACTACGCCTGTATTACGAAGACAAGGAAATCAGCTTCGACGAACCCGAGTTGTTCGCATTCGGCGAAAACCTGGCCAAGCAAGCCAGCTTTCCAGCCATAAGCGCCACCGGTTGGGGCCAGGGCTACGATTGGCCGGTGGTTAAGGATCTGCTCGAAGAGTTGATTCTACAAGGCATCCTGCAAACCACCAACCCGGCACCCGCCCCTAAAATGGCGCAAACCGGCGCCAACCACCTACTACCAACGGCTCCCGCCCAATCGCCGCGCACTTGGTTCGAATGCGAGGCCATCATGGCCGAACTGACCGGCCGGCCGGTGGAATTGGGCTATCTGGAATTGATGATCCCGGTATTTCGGGTGGCTCATATCGCTGTGGATAACGAAGGCCGCCAAGTCGGCGAATCCAACGTCTTCCCGAAACCGTTGCGCGTCGAAGTGGCGACCGAATGGACGACCTGCCCCTACCCCGGCAGCCGCTACCAAAACGAGCGGCCGATGAATTTGACCGCGCTGAAAAGCATGGGCCAGCATTGGTTGCCGGCGATTGCCGCCTTGCTGCAAATCCGCGCCGCCTATCTGCGGCGTTTTCCGGAAGCCCGCGCCGGCTGGACCGTCGGTCATTTGGAGCGCTTGTCGGCGCTGGTGCTGGCGGTTCCGGCCTACCAACTGATGAAAACCGCGCCCCGCGTCGCGAACGGCGAGTTGCATCCGGTGTTGTCATCGATGTACCGCGTCACCGACGGTGTGCGGATGACCACCCATCAAATGCTGTTCCTGCCGGTCGTCGAAACCACGCTCGCCCCCGACGCGCCAATGACAGCCCAAGGTATTTACGACTACGCCGAACGCAACTACGTGTTTCAGTCCGCGCACGGCGTTTGCGCCGGACCGCGCAAGATGATCGAAGAATTTTTGGGCGTGCTGGTCGACGGCACGACGCTGGCCGGCATGGACGACGTTCCGCAAGCCCCGGAGGTCGCGGCCGCGCTGGACGCATTGCCGGCCGCGCTGGATTACGGTCTGTACGGCTTGCAGGCCCACGCCATCGCCTTCTCGGTGTGGCCGCTGATGAGCCGCCATTACGAAGAGCTGTGGACGATTTTGGATACTTGGCCGAACGTCGATTCCGAGCGATTTAACGCGTTCAAGGCGCTAGTGCAAACTCAGATCAAACAGTTGCAATCCAAATCGCTGATCGCTAGCGAAGCATGGCGGGCCGATCGGGAAAAGGTCTACGCCGACATGTATCAAAAAACCTGCGAAGGTTTGGGACTGACGGCGAATGCCGACAGCTTGGCCGAACGCATCGCGCCGCCGGCGGTTAGTGCCTATCACCGGATCGCCGAGGCGCAATTGCGCGGCATCTTGAGTACGCAATTCGGCCGACCGGCCTACGAAGCGGCGGCGTTCGAGCGCTTGATTCGCTGCTTGATGAAATATTTCCGCCGTGAGCAAGGCATTTTGGCCGCCGCCGAACAAACCCAGCAAGCGATCAATCGGCTGCTCGGCCGGCCACAACCCGAGCGCGAATTCTCGGCGGCGGATTTGAATATCTACAACCTGCTGCTCGGCGAAGTCCAGCGTATTCCGCACATCGGCGAAGTCTTCGAGCAATTGTTCCACGTTGAGATACGGGTGACCAAGAGCAACATCGACATTCGCGAGCACGGCTAGCCCGGCACGCGGCCTCGGCTAGGGATGGCCGAGCGCCTTTAACGATTATGTTCGCGTTAATCACGACAGGGATGCGCGACCGTCGCCTCTGGCATCGCTTAGCCAGGACTCGGCTGGCAGGACGCTTAGCCATCGCCATCCGCGGCTACCGGGCCTGAGTGATCGATACCGGGGCGACGGCGAAGATTAACGCGAACATAGCCTTTCGGGTCGGCCTATCGAGTTGGGGCCGGACGCGCGGGCGGAGCGGCCGGACGATCTGGCCGAATGGTTTAACGGGGCGTCAACCCTATTCCGGCGTGGCGCCAGCGATTTTGAATTTAGAGGATAGTCGGACCGCGCCGGCGCAGCGGATTGCGGGCGGTCAAACTCGAACCGGATCAGTCGGCATGGGGCCGGCGAATCGACGTGCGATGGGCACGGGTATAAAGAGGAGAGTGTCATGAAAGTAAAATCCAACATTCGTGCTGGCTTGGCTGTCAAATTGGGCAGTTCAGTCGGCGGCCGTTGCAGCGGCGGCATCGTACTGGCCTAAGCCAAAACCCTAGAGGGAAAAGGACGTCCCTCGCTTCTTGGCTCGGCCGGCCACCAGCCGGCCGCGCCAACCTTATTTTGAAAAACTAATAACGCCCGGACCGGTTTCTCCAAACCCAAACCGCGGAATCAACGGCGAGATTGCAAGCCATCCTTCGTCACGGCAACCCGGTCTCGCAGGGGTTGCGATCCAAGCATTCCGGGACATGATCGAATAAACATCAAGAGGACTGTCATGTACCGCCACCTGTTTAGCGCACGCACCATCGAACCGGCCGCCCATTCCCGAGCCGCCAGGATTTTTCTGAACACCGCCTTGATAACCAGCCTGCTGGCCGGTGCCGGCGTCTCCGCCAATACCACCATCGTGCAAGCGCCGGCCGACGCTCGCTCCTTTGGCTTGGAATCCTTGCGTCTGGCCGTGCGACAAGACGGCGGCGCGCCGCTGCCGGAAGGACTGGACCGCTTCGTCAAGAACCGCGAAGCGGCCCTGCAACTGGGCAAGGCGCTGTTCTGGGACAGCCAAATCGGCAGCGACGGCGTGCAGGCCTGCGCCAGTTGCCATTTTCACGCCGGTGCCGACAGTCGCGCTAAAAATCAACTCAACCCCGACTTCCTAGCGGTGGCCGATACCAGGGCCAATCCGATCGACGGCTATGCCAACGCAAACAAAATCAATGCCGCCGGTTTCGAAATCAAGGGCCCGAACGCCAGGTTAACCCGCCAGGATTTCCCGTTCGTCAAGACCATCGACAGCGTGGCCCAAGGCGCCAATCACGCCATCGATCCCAGTACCGGTAACAGCAACGACATTGCCGGATCGATGGGCATGTTGTACACCTTTTTCGACCATGTGAACCCCGGCCTCGCCGTCGATAGCGGAGCGCCGGTCAAGGACCCGGTCTGGAACCTGCTCGGCAAGAAAAACGTGCGCCGCTCGGTCCCGCGCAACGCGCCGTCGGTGATCAACGCGGTGTTCAACTTCAGCAACTTCTGGGACGGCCGCGCCAATCCGCATTTCAACGGTCAGGACGGTTTCGGCGACCAAAATCCCAACGCCGCCATCGTCGTCAACACGCCGGAAGGACTAGCCCTGGAGCAAATCTCGCTGGCCCAGGCCAGTTTGGCGTCGCAGGCGATGGACCCGACCGTCAGCTTCGCGGAAATGTCGTTTGGCGATCCGCGTCAAAAATCAACCACCGACCCCAGCCTGCCCAACGGCCGCAGCTTTCCGGAAATCGGCAAAAAGCTGTTGGCGGCGTCCGCCGCGTCCGGCAAACCCTTGACGCCGCTGGGACAACAAGTCGTGCATCCCGAGGATTCGGTGCTGGGCGGCCTCGCCAAGGCGCCCTATCGCGGCCTGGATACGACTTACGCCGATTTGATCAAGGCCGCGTTTAACGACCAATATTGGGAATCCGACGAAGCCATCGAAGCGCCCGGCATCGTCTTCAACCAAATGGAATACAACTTCAGCCTATTTTTCGGGCTGGCGGTGTCGCTGTACGAATCGACGTTGGTCGCCGACCGCAGTTATTTCGACGTCTGGATGGAAACCGGCCGCTTTAACGCAGGCTTCGGCGACAAGGAACTGGCCGGCTTGAATCTGTTCGTCAACCAGGGCCAGTGCGTGCAATGCCACGCCGGTCCGGAACTGACCAAAGCCTCGATCCGCGCCGCCAACCAGGGTAAAAACCTGATTCGGCCGATGACTATGGCCGACGGCGGCGCTCTTTACGATAGCGGCTTCTACAATATCGCGGTGACGCCAACCACCGACGACTTGGGCCGAGGCGGCTCCGACAATGCCAATCTACCGCTGGCCTTTGCTCGTCAGGCGCTGATGCAGCGCCGGAATTTCGAAGCCAATCAAGCCTTACCGGCCGGCGAGCCGCGAAAACCCGACCCGATTCCGTTCCCAATTCTGGGCAACGATGCGATTCCAGCGCTGAGCGAAGACGGCAACAGCGCGGTCTGCACGGATGCCAACCATAACCAGGTCTGCGATCCCGACGAAATCCTCAACCGGGACTTTAAACGGGCGGCGGTCGATGGCGCTTTCAAAACCCCCGGCCTGCGCAACAGCCAATTGACCGGCCCCTACTTTCACAACGGCGGCGTCGCGACGTTACGGCAGGTGGTGCAGTTTTACAATCGCGGCGGCAACTTCTGCCACTTCAACGCGCCGGATCTCGCCCCCAACATCAAACCGCTGGGCTTGACCGACCTGCAAGAGGAAGAACTGGTCGCCTTTCTGGTGTCGTTGACCGACCAACGCGTGCGCTACCAAAAAGCGCCGTTCGACCATCCGGAACTGCGTCTGCCGATCGACGGCCGCCCCTACCAACCGCTGGCGAGAATCGGCGCGGTCGGCGCGAGCGGCTCCCACCACCCGCTGCCCACCTTCCTGGACCTGGACCCCAACGACGCGATCCTGACGCCGACGGGCAGTTGCGTATTGGAATAAACGGCAATCGCGGACAAGGCGTCAATGTCTTGGTACTGGAGCCCAGCGGCCAATTCGCCGTCGGCCGGCAAGCCGCTGATTTGAACCATCCCGATTTAATCGGCAATCAAAGCGCCCATTTCGTCGATACCCACGACCATTCGGTTCACGCCACGGCCGTGGGTAAGCAGGAAGGATTTAATCCTATTCTCCCGGGACGAGCACTGACGTAAAAGACTTATAAATCAACGCCTAGCGAATAAAACAATGCTTGAATCAGCTGACTTCAGCCGATGTCTTTGATTTGTCATTTTTATAAAATACGCTCTTTTGCACATCTTCATTCGGTTCGCTTATTCGCGCCAACATGCCCCTCGAAAAAATACTGCTCGTTCTTAGCGTTATGGCCCTGTCGGTACTGGGTTGGTACATCTACACGCCGCCTTACCATTCACCGCGCGAGTATCCGCCGCTAGCGGAAGCCGATCGGCAACGCATGGATTTGCAGTTGCTCAATGAGCTGGCGGTCAACGGTTCAAGGCCGCCACTTTACACGGTCGAAAGGCGCCGGCAACTGATCCTGGACATGGCCAAGCAAGGCTTCGAAGTAGCCGATCTGGCGTATCAACTGTTGAATATCGGCCCCACCGTCAATTCCGGCCGGCATTGGCTGATGCCATGGGAGCGCTCGGCTTACCACCATTTGCGCAGGCTGGCCGACGCCGGCGACCCATCGGCTCAATGCCTTGCGGCCTTGGTGATCGCCCGCTGGGGTTTGGACATGCGGAATTACGAACGTTATGTCGTGCAAGCGGCGAATGCCGGACAGCCGTATTGCATTTTCCTGATGAGTGCGATTCTCAATCCCCCGGCAAAATACTGGCAAAAAACACCTGTGGATGAGCGTAAAAGCGAGGAACTACGGGTTTTAGCTGCAAGAAAAGGAGTGGAGTGGGTTCAACTTTATTTGACGAGCTTGTATTCGCAAGGAATCAAAGGCTATCCGTTGAATATTGGCAAGGCCAAGTGCTGGCTTAGCTTAGCAGAACAAGCAGATACGGGTGGAACTCTGACAGAAAAATCCAATTTGATTTGGTTAACCCAACAGGCGCAAGGAAAAGGCATCGATATTTCGGAACATTACGACCCAAAGCAACGGCGTGAAACCAAACTGACTAACTGATTAAATATTTATACAAGGAACTGGATATGGCAGGTCAAACCGTTCAACAATGGACAAATCAATACAACCAATTACGTCAGAACTATATTAGCGTTAACAACACAATAAAAATTTATTCTAAAGGCGACTCTCCCGCTCTATTCGAAGCCCAACGCCTGCAACTCCGCTTGGAATATCAAATCAACCAGCATATCGATTCAGCCTATACGCCGGAGTTAATAGATACATATCAAGCCTACCAAAATCCAAAAATTGGAATCCAAACTAACATCCCCATAGACGGTATCCTCTACAACAACATCGGCCAACCGCTGATCTGGGACCCCAATACCCACTGGGGTCAGTTCAATCAATTTCGCGAGATCCGAAGTTTTATCCGCAGTGTGGCCGACTTTCATCTGGCGAGTTGTTTGTTGATTGAACGAGTTACTTACCTTCGATCTAACATATTTCTCTCTGGCAGGGTTAGGAAAGTCCATTTCATTCGTTAGGCATGCGCTAAAATGGATAAAGACTTGAGTACCTCAAAGAAAACTGCCATAGCCTGCATACTTTGGTTTGCACTTTGCGCTGTTGCATTTAGCAATGCGGGCTTTAATATTTTTTTTCTTATTGCTTTACCAATTGCCGGTATATGGTGGATGGCTTGGTTCGTGCGATTAATGATTTATCGGTCCCGCCAATACCAGGCTAAAAATAAAAATATCGGCACGAAATATACTTGGATTTATTGGGCACTAGAACCAGCCACGCTAATAATGTCTTTGGTTTTATCGAATTTTGGCGTTTTTTCTTATATTCGATTTATGGCAAGCGAACAGGCTCTTACAAACTATGCGGAGCATGTGCGTGCCGGAAAAGTTGATCTTGCTTTTGAGTTTCAACACCCGCCGCGTCAAGTCGGCTTATACACGGTGACGGTCACAGATTTACTGGCTGATGGAACGGTAAGAATGATTACATCTTCACATTCGGTTATGGATAAAGCTGGTTTTGCTAATTCACCAAATAATCCACCACTGAAGCTGGGCGAAGATTCTTATAAACATATTTATGGACGATGGTGGTATTGGTATGAAAGCTGGTAATTCCATGCCCAATCGGGTCAGGGCGAGTTTCTCTCGGATCCTCCCCACAAGACCTATGCGGGTCCGCTGCGCAAGTAGATGAAACACGGTAATGACAACGTACCCACTGGTCTTTGATCGACACTAATCCCTCCGACATTAACCACGGGTTATTCATTGCCATCTGCGTAATTGGTGTCCGCGACATGGCGTAACGCCCTTTCGAACTGACGTCGGTTTTGATCGCTTCCTTCAGGTTAACGCTCAAACTTACAGTGAATGATCTTGGTGCGCGGCATCGTCACCGTTTTAGCGCCAAGGGTAGAGATTACAGGAGCTTATATATCTGCCCATTAGCAACAGCGCATACACCGTCCGCGCCATTGGTGCAGTTCTGGGACTGGCCGGTAATTTTCCGATAACGCAATAAAAAACCCGCCAAGCCTTACAGCCTGCGGGTTTCTGATCTTCCTTGAGCTTCTCTGAATCGAGAAATGGTGGCGACACCGGGAATCGAACCTGGAACCTCGGGGTTATGAATCCCGCGCTCTAACCGGTTGAGCTATGTCGCCACTGACATCAACTCAAGAGCCGCATAGTGTATGACAAGCTGGTTTTTGTGTCAAACGTTGAAACGGAAATGCATGACATCGCCGTCTTGCACCTTGTATTCTTTACCTTCCAAACGCCATTTTCCAGCATCCTTAGCGCCCTGTTCGCCATTGTAGCCGACAAAATCTTGATAAGAGATCACTTCGGCCCGGATGAAGCCTTTTTCGAAATCGGAGTGGATAACGCCCGCGGCTTGCGGCGCGGTCGCGTTCACGGGAATGGTCCAAGCGCGGACTTCCTTGACGCCGGCTGTAAAATAAGTGGACAAATTCAACAACTGATAGGCGGCGCGAACGACGCGATCCAGCCCTGGCTCATCCAAACCCAGATCCTGCAAAAACTCCTTTTTCTCTTCGTCTTCGAGCTGAGCGATCTCGGCTTCGATTGCTGCGCAGACCGCGACAACCGAGGAGCCTTCCTTTTCCGCGAATGCCCTGACTTGATCCAGCATCGGGTTATCGTCGAAACCGTCGTCCTGTACGTTGGCGATGTATAGAGTCGGCTTGATGGTGATCAAGCATAACTCCTTGATCAACTTGACTTCATCGTCACTCAAGCCGAGCGTGCGGACCGGCTCACCCCGATTCAATTGTTCCAACACCCGCTCCAACACTTCTTTTCGGGCCAATTCGTCCTTGTTTCCGGACTTGGCGATTTTCGCCGCTTTCTGCAATGCTTTTTCGACCGATGCCATATCGGCCAATGCCAATTCGGTATTGATCACCTCGATATCGCCGATCGGATCGACCTTGCCCGCCACGTGAATAACGTTGTCGTCTTCAAAACATCTGACGACATGAACGATGGCATCGGTTTCGCGGATATTTCCCAGAAATTGGTTACCCAAGCCTTCGCCCTTGGACGCACCGGCCACCAGTCCGGCAATATCGACGAATTCTATCGTCGTCGGCAGTATGCGCTCGGGTTTGACGATTTCCGCCAGTTTATCCATGCGCGGATCGGGGACCGGGACCACGCCGACGTTGGGATCGATGGTGCAAAAGGGATAGTTTTCGGCGGCGATCGTGGCTTTGGTCAACGCATTGAATAAAGTCGATTTACCGACGTTGGGCAAGCCAACGATTCCGCAATGAAGTGCCATGGCAATAATTCAGCAGTGATGAGAGTCGATGAAACCCGGCGGGGCCGGAGTACGAAAAACCCGGAATTATAGCAAGGAATGGGCCAGCAAACACCAGAACAAACGTGGTATCTCGATGCCAAGTCTCCGGATGAAAGCCATTGGATTTAAGCGGTCGCCACGAAAACAATGACGGCAATAGCCACCTAACGCTTAGTAGTTGTAATACCAACGCCCGGTGTCCCAGCGCCAGTGATAGTTATATCCGCTAGACCAATAGTTATAGAAGGTCGAACGCCAGCGATCCCAATAGCGGTAGTTGCTTTGCAAGGTTTGCCGAGCTTGGGTAGCTTCCTTTAGCAGCGTACGCGCCTCTTTGTCGCCCTTGCTCGCGGTCATGCTCAGCCATTTTTCGGCCTCGCCGGGGTCCGACCCCATTTCGCCCAAGCCGGTCAAGTACAAACGTCCCAGCGCTTTCTGGGCTTCGAAATGCCCGCGCTCGCCGGCGCTGCGCATCCATTCCACGGATTTATGCGTGTTTTGCTTGATGCCATCGCCGCGAAATAACCGTAATGCTAAATCGTAGGCGGCGGAAGGGTCTTTTTCCGCGAGAGCTTCCAGATCAACCATCCGCTGATTGGCGGCTTCCTCCTCCGGACTGCGTTTGGCCGGGTCGAAGCTTGCGTAATTCCTGGGCCGGTCGGCGCAACCGCTTTCGTCGCAAATGGTAACGGTGTTGACGTTTGCAACCGGCGGCGGCGTCTGCGTACACCCCGGCAAAGTCGCGATTTCCCATAGAATTGCTATCCAGAACGATGCTTTCATATTTGTCGGTCTCGTTATCGCGTTAGTTTCTAACTTGAGCTATCATGCCGGCCTATCTTATTTGCTAATCGGCGCGTTAGACAACTGGTTTTCACGTTCACCCCCGTGTATTTTCAAAGAGAATTGACCCACACAACTGAGGAGTTTTTATGAGCAAACGGCCCACTAACATAATCTGGCTATCGGCTGTCATGGCGACCCTAAGCGGCTGCGCCACGCAACAAGCGGGATTGCAAACGGGCGGCAGCAGCCAAATGGTAACTGGTTCCGCGGGGGGAGCAACCAGTGTGAATGCGAATAAATCCTTGGAGCGTTGCACTACCCCGCTGGGAACCTTGGCCGTCGCCGACGGCCGCTTCAGCGGTTCCAGCAACGTAACTACGGTCGAACCGTTGATTCGGCTGGCGGTGCAACAATCGAATTGCTTTGTTTTGACCTCTATCGGTAATAGGGCCACCCGAGCGCTAATCAATGAAATCACCGGCGAACAGCGCGACTCCGGCGAATACCGCTCAGGCTCCAAGCAACACAAAGGCCAACGCGTCGCCGCCGATTATCTGCTCGATCCGCAAGTCATTGTCGCCAACGAAGCCACGAGCGGCAACAGCAACAACATCGGCGCCGGTCTGGTCGGCATTGGTCTGAGCGCGGCCGGCCTGGGCGCGCTGGGCGCGGCCGCTGGCGCCTTGTCGAACTCGGTGGAGACCAGAACCTCGGATGTGGCATTGACCTTGACGGATATCCGTTCGACGGTACAAGTCGCGATTTCCTCTGGCAGCGCGACCGCCAACAATACCAATTTTTCCGCGGCCGCCGGTATCGGCGGCTGGGGTTATCTGCTCGGAGGCGGGGTCGGCGGCGGTGTCAGTTCCTTCTCGCGCACACCGGAAGGCCAAGCCATCGCGGCGGCATTCTTCGACGCTTACAACAATATGGTCATCGCCGTACGCAACTATAAAGCGCAAGACGTACAAGACGGTTTGGGTACCGGCGGTTCGTTGAAAGTAAAATAGCGCCAGGCCGGCACTCGTTAAAGGCGCTTAACCGGCGCCTTTTTTATTGCCGCGGCGAATTCAACCGTCTTTGGTCAAACCGTTGGAGTACACCACAATACGGTCCCGGCCGCTGGTTTTGGCTTGATAAAGCGCCAAGTCGGCGCAATGAATGATGTCGTCGATATCGATGGCTTCGTGGGTATCGTGGTAACCGCTATCGACGCAATGCAAACCCACGCTCAACGTGACGTTGACCGTTTCCAGCCCGACATGCCAGCGCAAGGTCTTGATTTCCTGCCGGATACGTTCCGCCAACGCGTAGCCGCCCTCGCAGCAAGTATTGGTGAATACCAGCACGAACTCTTCTCCGCCAAACCGAACCAGGATATCGCTAGCCCTGACCAGTTTTTTGAGTGCTTCGGACACCCCTACCAGAACTTCATCCCCAAACAAGTGCCCATGCCTGTCGTTGATGCGCTTGAAGAAATCGATATCCATTACCAGCAGGCAGAAGCTGTTCCGGTAGCGCTTGTGATGCGAGATTGCGATTTCCACTTGGTCGTAAAAGTAACGGCGATTGTGCAATCCCGTCAGTTGGTCGAGCATCGACATACTGGCGAAATGGTCTTTGAGTTGCTTGGTTTCGGCAACCAATGACTCCAATTGCGAGGTTCTTAGCGCAATCTGCTGATCCATTTGTCGCAGCAATCGCCGAGTCGTTATCAATTGGCCCAACATGTTCTTGTAGATTTCCAGCAAGCGCATATGCCAATCGGTGAAGAAATACGGCAGCGGATGCGAAACGTTCAAGACCCCGATCAATTGCTCGTCGCAAGTAAACACCGGCACACTGATCAACGAACCCGGCACCGCGGCGCTGTCGCTTTCCGAGCTGAAGCGTTCGTCCTCGAGGCAGTTCTGACAATACTGCAATTGCCCGGTCGAAGCGGCCAAACCGATCACGCCGTCCCCGACCTTGAATCGGGTCGTGTCGCCGGCCGGCACCTCCGGCAAGTTCAGTTCGACAAAACTCAGGCCGACCACATTGGTTAACCAGCCATCGCCGTCCACCGCAAAAAAAGAACAACGTTCCATGTCCTGATTTTGGATCAAACTGGCCAAGGCCCGGCGAATCAATTGTTTTTCATCGTCGGCCTGATAGCTGACTTCCGACAGTTCTTTAACGGTCGAAAGCGCGTTGAACAAGTCCACCACCAGATCGTGCATGCCGAATCCGTAAGCACCGCCGTTCGTCCCGGAACCATAACTATTGTCGGCCATCAGTTCCCCATCACGTAGGCCAATTGCTGCATTGCCACCCGGCTTTCCAGCAACTGCTCGGCTATCGCATTCAACGTCTCGATCGGCAACCGCAACGCCTGACAATTCTGCAAATAAGCGGCCGGCTCGAATTCGACGCCAGAGGCGAACTCCGCGCTGAGCCGTCGACAAAGACGTAACAAATCCAACAACGACTGCTCCTGCCCGACATATTCGTGGCGCTGATACTCCGACAAGACCAACTGATACAACTCCGGCAAATGCCATTTTTTTAATAGAGCCGCGCCGATTTGAAAATGACTGAGACCAAACTGATCGCTGACCAAATCGGTCACTCGTTCCGGGCCACGCTCGGCGGCGATAAAGATCTGGTTAAGTTGATCCGGCGCCAGAAATCCCAAGGCCAATATACCGATGTCCAATAACAAGCCGCTGGTATATACGGTAGACGGCGCCAAATGTTGCAGCGCGCCTATTTCCGAGGCCAGCTTTTGCGCGGCGACCGCCGTGACCAGGGAACGCATCCAAAAATAGTCGCTTTCGAAAGTTTGACATTTACCGGTATCGAACTGGACGTTAAAAATGACCCCTAACGCCAAGCCCTTGACTAAATCCAGCCCCAAAACCTGAAACACCGCGCTCCGAATGTCGGTAGTCGTCTTGCCTCGCGAAAAATACGCGGAATTAGCCAATCCCAACAGGCGAGCCACTAAACTCGGCGACGTCGAAAGCGCCGCGACCAGACGGTCAATGGAAATATCCGGCGTGTTAATCGCCTGCAAAATTTGCAAACTGGCTTGGGGCAATACCGGCAAATTTTTTAGCGCCCCGACTTGCAACTGCAAGGTTTCCATCGCATTCACTAGCGTCTATCTCGCGAAAAGCCGGAAATTTTTAGACTGACGACCAATCTGCGATAGTCGTTCTCGGGCAGTGCATCCCGAAAAATCGGCAACCTCTCGACACTTCCGCCATCCGTCCGATAATGCAAAATAGTCAGCATCCGAGTTGTCACCGTAGTTGATTCGATTCGTATCGGCTGAAATGCTTCAAGGTCCGCCGATATTTCCCAGCCGCCGCCCGGAGTATAGCGCAGAAAAAATGGCCGTGTTTTTCGAAACACCCCGCTGTTAACCGCCGTCAAAATCAATAAGCCGGCCGCCGCCAACCGATAGACCAACGGCATGCCGTTCTCAAAGCAAGCGTACAGTGCCGCGGCGTGCAGGCCACACAACAACTTGAGCGCCGATCGCGACTCGCGGACGGCAAACTGCAACGGAGGTTCGAAATTTCGCTTCATTAAAACGATCTCGCGATCAGGCTACGGTAAACTAATAGCGGAATGCCACCTTTAAACTTAAACATGAACACCGATACGATCGACAAACTGCCCGACAATCTTGATCCGCGTGACGAGCATGCCACTCTTTACCCGGCCACCGGGCTAGCCGCGATCGAGGTCATCGGCGCCGACAGCGCCCGGTTTTTGCAAGGTCAGCTGACGTGCGACATTCAGCAGATCAGCGAAACCCAAGCCAGTATCGCGGCTTTTTGCAACGCGAAGGGTCGGGTCATCAGTACCTTGCTGGTGATAAAAAAAACCAACGGCTATTGGTTGGTAATGCCAACCTCGCTAGTCACCCCGGTTATCGAAAAACTGCGCAAATACGTGTTGCGCGCCGCCGTGACTCTCGGCGACGCCAGCGACCGTCTAAGCGTCGCCGGGCTGACGATTGCGGCCGGCCACGAATTCCACTCGCTTCCGTTGCCGGAGAAGGATTGGTCGGTCGGCCACGCACCGCTAACGATAGTCAAACTGCCCGGCCGCCGCCGGTTTTTGATCTTGGAAAAGCACGATAGCGCCATACTAACAGACTTAATTAGCCGACCTGAAACCGATTGGCGCTACCAGGATATGCTTGACGGTTTGCCTTGGTTCGATGCGTCTCAATCCGAACAACACTTGCCGCAAATGCTCAACATCGACGGCCTCGGCGGCATCAGCTTCACCAAAGGCTGTTACACCGGCCAGGAAATCGTCGCCAGAAGCCATTATCTTGGTAAGGTGAAACGGCAATTGCTTGTTGGCGGCTGTGCCGGCGAATTGACGATCGCACCGGGTACACCGGTGTTGGATGGCGACACAGGTCAAACCGTCGGCAGCGTGCTGAGCTCCGCTCACGACGGCGACACCCGCTTGCTACTGGTATTACACGCGCTTGAAGGCGAGTCAAAACGCTTTATACTTGGCGACGAACATCAGACGCCGCTTAGTTTAATCCTCGCCGAATAGGGCACAGCATCATGCAATTCAAATCCGTCAACGACTTTTTAGCCCATGTCCAAGCGGAACTGGACGCCAATCGTTTGGTGCTGCCGACCCTGCCGGACGTGGCGATCAAGGTTCGCGACGCCGTCAGCAAGGGCGACGTGACCGCGCAAAGTCTGGCCGAGATCATTGCCACCGACGCGGCGATTTCCGCGCGGCTGATACAAGTCGCCAACAGCCCGCTCTATCGCGGGGCGATGGAAATCAAAAATATCCAGATGGCGGTGACTCGCCTGGGTAACAACACCATCCGAACTTTAGTCACCAGCCTGATCATGCAGCAAATGTTCGCCCCCAAATCGGCATTGCTGGAAAGTTACTTCCGAACGATCTGGGAGCAAGGCGTCAACGTGTCGGCGATCTGCCGGGCCCTGGCCGGTTTTGCTCCGCATCTGAACGCCGACGAAGCCATGCTGGCCGGCTTGATACACCAAATCGGCAAATTGCCGATACTCAGCCTGGTCGAGAATATCCCCGAATTTCGCGACAGTCCGTCCCGCCTCGACAAGTTATTGGAAAAAGCCCACCCGCACGTCGGCAAAATCATCATGGACACCTGGCATTTTCCCGAGGAACTCAAGCCGGTGCCGTCGGAATACGTTGATTTTCAACGCGACGCGGGTCCGAAAGCCGATTACGTCGATTTAGTGCAGGTCGCGTTTCTGCAAAGCGTGGCCGGCACCGACCACCCGGCCTGCCGGGTCGATTGGCATTCCGTGCCGGCCTTCGCCAAGCTCGGACTGGCCGGCGATGCCGAAATTCTCGAAATCGAAGGCGTGTCCGAAGAAATCGAATTAGCTCAATCCCTATTTTTTTAAATCACGATGATAGACCCGCTTGCCGCCGCCCGCTTTCGCCGCTTGGGCACATTAACCATTTTTGCCGTCTACTTCGTGATTCTGGTCGGCGGCATCGTCCGCGCCTCGGGAGCCGGCATGGGCTGCCCGGACTGGCCGACCTGCTTCGGCCAATGGGTACCGCCGACCGACGAAGCGCAGTTACCCGCCAATTATCACGAAATCTATGCCCAACGCGGCTACGAGAACACCACTTTCAACCCGGTAAAAACCTGGACCGAATACACTAATCGCTTGATCGGCGCCAGCACCGGCCTGCTGATATTGCTGACAGCCTGGGCTTCGCGCATTTACCTGAAAGGCGACAAGGGGATCTTCTATCTGGCGGTGACGGTGTTTCTGCTGGTGGGCTTCCAGGGTTGGTTGGGATCGGCCGTCGTCGCCAGCAATTTAAAGCCGTTGATGATCACCCTGCACATGTTGTTGGCGCTGGGCATTGTCGCATTGTTGATCTACGCCATCGCCCGCTCGCAACAACCGCTGTTGGCGCAATTGGACGGCGGGTGGCAAACCCCGCGATTCGCGCTCGTGCTGAAAATCGCGATCGGCATGACCTTGCTGCAGGTTGCGATGGGTACTCAAGTCAGGGAATCGGTGGATTTCATCGCGCACCAGCACAGCTATATCGATCGCCAATTCTGGCGGGATAGCTTTCCCATCATTTTTTACGTACACCGCTCGTTTTCGTCGGTCATCCTGTTCACCAATCTGTGGTTGGCCTGGCAAATCGTCGCGCACACCTCGCCCGGCAGTCTGTTGCGGCGCATGGCCTATGCCCTGTGCGTTCTGATCGTAACCGCGATTCTGGCCGGCGTGAGCCTAGATCGCCTGGGTTTTCCGGCGGCCGCCCAACCGCTACATTTGCTGATGGCGAATCTGATTTTCGGCGCTCAATTTTTCATTTGGATTTGTCTGAAATACGCCTCTGGGCGCCCGGCCTAATCCGTGGACGTTTTATCCAAATTATCAATAAGTTAAAAATAAACCCGGCAAACTGAGGTACAATGGTCGAGTGACCCGGTATCAACCGGGGCGATCTCTTTTTTTCCACAGGTAAATTTAATGTCCGAAACCCCCGCCGCCACGCCTTCCTTCAAAGATCTAGCGCTATCCGACCCCATTCTTAAAGCTCTAGAGGGCATCGGTTACGAAACCCCCTCGCCGATTCAGGCCCAAATTATCCCCTTCGTGATGTCCGGCCGCGACGTGTTGGGCCAGGCCCAAACCGGTACCGGCAAGACCGCCGCCTTCGCTTTACCGATTCTTACCCGAATCGATCTGAAACAAAAAGACCCGCAAGCCTTGGTGCTAGCGCCGACCCGGGAACTGGCCATCCAGGTCGCCGAAGCCTTTCAAAGCTACGCGGCGCATATCAAGGGCTTTCACGTATTGCCGATTTACGGCGGTCAGGACTACACCAGCCAATTGCGGCAACTGAATCGCGGCGCGCATGTCATCGTCGGCACGCCGGGCCGGGTCATGGATCATATGCGGCGCGGGACTTTGAAACTGGATCAATTAACGACGCTGGTGCTCGACGAAGCGGACGAAATGCTGCGCATGGGCTTCATCGACGACGTCGAATGGATTCTGGAGCAAACCCCGCCGACCCGACAAACCGCGCTGTTCTCGGCGACGATGCCGGCCGAAATCCGCAAAATCGCCCAGCGCTATCTGAATCAGCCCGAACAAATTACGATCAAGGTCAAAACCACGACCGCCGAGAACATCCGCCAGCGCTATTGCTTCGTCAACGGCCAACACAAAATGGATGCCTTGACCCGGATTCTGGAAGCCGAGAATTTCGACGGTATGATCATCTTCGTCCGCACCAAGACCGCCACCGTCGAGGTTGCCGAAAAACTGGAAGCCCGCGGTTTTTCCGCCGCCGCGATCAATGGCGATATGTCACAGGCCTTGCGTGAACGGGCTATCGATCATTTGAAAAGCGGCAAGCTGGACATATTGATTGCCACGGACGTGGCCGCGCGCGGTTTGGACGTGGACCGGATCACTCACGTCGTCAACTACGACATTCCCTACGATACCGAATCCTATGTGCATCGGATCGGCCGTACCGGCCGCGCCGGCCGCACCGGCGACGCGATACTGTTCGTTTCGCCGCGCGAAAAACGCTTGCTGGCCAATATCGAACAAGCCACCCGCCAGAAAGTCGCGGAAATGCAATTGCCCTCCACCGAGTTTATCAATAATGCCCGCGTCATCCGCTTTAAACAGCGGATTACCGACACACTGGCGTCGGCGGAGCTGAGCTTTTTCCACCAACTAATCAGTCAGTACCAAGTCGAACACGACGTGCCGGCCATCGACATTGCCGCCGCGCTGGCGCAATTGCTGCAGGGCGACACCCCGCTGCTACTCAAGGACTCGGGGAAAAAACCGGCCCGGCCGACCGACGACAAACCGCGCGAACGAGGCGAGCGCGGCCCGCAGCGCGAACGCGGCCGTGGCGCCAGTCAAGTCGAAATGGAATTGTTCCGAATTGAAATCGGCCGTAACGACGGCGTCAAACCGGGCAATATTGTCGGTGCGATCGCGAACGAAACCGGCATCGACGGCGAACATATCGCCCGGATTAAAATCGAGGAAACGTATAGCACCGTCGAATTGCCGGCCGGCATGCCCAAGGACTTGTTTCAAGCGCTGAAAAAGGTCCGGGTCGTCGGCAAGCCGCTGAATATCTCCCACTTCGACCCGGCAGCCATCAAAAAGGCTAAAAGCAAAAAACGGGTCGGTTCGCCGTCGAAACGCGCCAAACCGCAGGAATGACCCCAGCGGCGGACCGCCCTCCCCCCGGTCAGTCCGCCGAACTGTTGACTTCAACCCGGCCTTGTTCGATGCGGGCCTGAAATACCGGTACCCGCACCGCGGCGTCCTCGAAACAAATGCCGCTCCGCAGACTGAAATGCTGCTTGTACATCGGCGAGGCCACCATCGGCTCACCGCCGATGTCGCCCACCATCCCGCGCGACAATACGTTGGCTTGGCTGAAGGGATCGCGGTTGCCGATCGCGAACACCGCGTTCAAACGGGGCAGAAAAAACAACGCGACTTGCTGGTCGGCCAAGCGGGCACAAATGCCGGAGTCCGCTTGCAAATCCTCGACTCGGCATACTTCTGTCCAACGGCTCATCAGGCAGCCTCCTCGATCAGTTTAAAATGCTTGCGTTCGTCAGGATGGGCCGGCCGAATTTGACCGCGTTCCTCGACAAACACGACATCGTCGTCGCCCAAATCACTGTTGACGAAGTGCCGGAAACGTTTCAAGCGGGTTTCGTCGGCCAGCGTGGTTTTCCACTCGCATTGATACGTGTCGACGACATGCTGCATTTGCCGCTCCAGATCGGCGGCGATCCCGAGCTTGTCGGCCATCACCACCTCTTTTAAGTAAGCCAAGCCGCCGTCCAGATTTTCCAGCCACACCGAGGTACGCTGCAAACGCGCGGCGGTGCGCACGTAAAAAATCAGCAACCGGTCGATATAGCGAATCAAGGTTTCCCTGTCCAGATTGGTCGCGAACAGATCGGCGTGGCGCGGCTTCATGCCGCCGTTACCGCACACATACAAGTTCCAACCGTTTTCGGTGGCGATCACGCCGATGTCCTTACCCTGCGCTTCGGCGCATTCGCGGGTGCAACCGGACACCGCCATTTTGATTTTATGCGGCGCCCGCAAGCCTTTGTAGCGATTTTCCAATTCGATCGCCAGACCGACGCTGTCGTCGACACCGTAGCGGCACCAAGTGCTGCCGACGCAGGACTTCACGGTGCGTAGCGATTTGCCGTAGGCGTGACCGGACTCGAAGCCGGCCGCGATCAACTCCCGCCAAATCGCCGGCAATTGCTCGACCCTGGCACCGAACAAATCGACGCGCTGACCGCCGGTGATTTTGGTATACAAACGGTATTTTTTAGCGACTTGGCCGAGCACGATCAACATTTCCGGGGTAATTTCGCCGCCGGCAATGCGCGGAACCACCGAATAAGTGCCGTCTTTTTGGATGTTGGCCAAAAAGGTATCGTTGGTATCCTGCAAACCCACATGCGGTTTTTCCAATATGTAGTCGTTCCAATACGAAGCCAAGATCGAGCCAACCGCTTGCTTGCAGACATCGCA
This sequence comes from Methylomonas koyamae, assembly GCF_001644025.1. Lineage (GTDB taxonomy): Bacteria > Pseudomonadota > Gammaproteobacteria > Methylococcales > Methylomonadaceae > Methylomonas > Methylomonas koyamae_A. The sequence goes on along the minus strand of NZ_LUUK01000173.1, from coordinate 21,438 downwards.
TCCCAAGCCGTGTCCGTGCCGGTCCAACAACTCGTCGAAGGTCTTGATCTGGCCGACCATCACCAAATGGTACAAGTCCTGGCGAGTATGCGGAAAATGCTCGCAAAGATCGGTGCTGACCGCGACGCCGAGTTTGGTCAGTTCGCTATCCAGCACCGACTTCAACAAGGCACTGCAACCACCGCAGCCGGTGGCGGCCTTGGTGGCGGCTTTTAAATCGCCGATGCTGACGCAACCGCCGGCGACGGCGTCGCAAATTTGGCCCTTGCTAACATCGTGACAGGAACAGATTTGGGCGCTGGCCGGCAAGGCATCCGCGCCGAGTCCGGCCGGCGCGTCGCCGCGCGCCGGTAAAATCAGCGTATCCGGTTGCGCCGGCAGTTCTATACCGTTCAAACAATATTGCAGCAAGGTGCCGTAATCGGCCGCGTCGCCGACCAGCACCGCCCCCAATAAGCGCCGGTTATCCGCGCTGACGACCAGCCGTTTGTAGATTTCGCCGGCACCGTCCTGATAGCTGTAGACCAGCGCACCGGGCGTCCGGGCCTGAGCGTCGCCGATGCTCGCGACATCGACACCCATCAGCTTCAATTTGGTACTCATGTCGGCACCGGTAAAGGCCGCGTCAGCCTCGGCTAAGTCGGCCAGCACAGTTCTGGCCATCGCGTAACCCGGCGCGACCAAACCGAAGATCTGGCCGTTCCAGCAAGCGCATTCGCCGATCGCGTAAATATCCGGATCGGAAGTCCGGCACTGATTGTCTATCGCAATCCCGCCGCGCGACCCGGCCGCCAGACCGCTGGCACTGGCTAATTCGTCGCGCGGCCGAATCCCGGCGGAAAACAACACGATATCGGTCTCCAGATGGCTACCGTCGGCAAAGGTCATCCGGTGCAAGGCCGTTTCCCCGTCGATGATCGCGGTGGTATTTTTATTCAAATGGGTAACGACGCCCAAGGCCTCGATTTTCCGCTTCAACATCGCGGCACCGCCGTCGTCGAGTTGCACCGCCATCAGCCGCGACGCGAATTCGACGACATGGGTTTCCAAGCCCAAATCCTTCAAAGCCTTGGCCGCTTCAAGTCCCAACAGCCCACCGCCGATCACGGCACCGATCCGGGATTCGGCGGCGGCGGCCTTGATCGCCTCCAAATCTTCTATCGTGCGATACACCAGACAACGCGGGCGATCCCGGCCGGCGATCAGCGGTACGAACGGATAGGAACCGGTCGCCAAGACCAGTTTGTCGTATTGGATGATCTGGCCGTTTGCGGAAATCACGTGTTTCCGCTGGCGATCGATACCGATCGCTCTGTCGCCCAAATGGATCTCGATACCGTGCCGTTCGAAAAAGCCCGCCTCGACCAGCGACAAATCGTCGGCGGTCTTACCGGCGAAGAAGGCCGATAAATGCACCCGATCGTAAGCCGGCCTCGGCTCCTCGCAAAACGTCACCACGCGATAGCGGCCAGCGATTTCGCTTTCGACCAAGCCGGTTAAAAAATGCTGGCCGACCATACCGTTACCGATCACGACCAAGGTTTGTTGCGTGCTCATCCGCGACTCCTGTTAATTGGGCTGAATTGCTCCGAATCCGCTCACTTTGCGAACGAACTCGGGTACGGTCGTCGTGGAAACTTTTGTTCAGGCCAAAAAAAAGGCGCCCTGGCGAATGATTAACATCATTCGCGCAGGACGCCTTTGTCCAGGTCTAATACGGGGGCAAGTCCAACGACGAGACTTGACTAGTATCAATCAAATTCCATGCCACAACTCTCTTTCTATTGATTTACAACGATTTTATAAAATTCACGGCGCTCGCCCGCGACGATCAGCGCACCCAAACAATGCAAACCAACAAAATATTCGCACCAAACTGGCCCACGATTGACCAAGACCCATGCCCAACGTCCAACGCTTCCCTCTTCGTCTATCGCTTGAGCACACGGTCGCGCGGCCGTATCAACACCGCAACCGTCTTGACTCGTTGAAGTCGCTGGCATGCAATCTGCTTTCCGCTTACCCAAATTCAATCGTTCGGATCTTTCATGACTTTTACGCCGTTCAAGTTACTGTCGCTACAAGGCAAGGCCAAAGTGCTACACATGAGCTGGATGGCCTTTTTCATCAGCTTCGTGGTCTGGTTTAACCATGCTTCGCTGCTGGTTTTGATTCAGCAAGACCTGGGCATCAGTCAAACCGAAATCGACATTTTGTTGCTACTGAACGTGGCGCTGACGATTCCCGCCAGAGTCGCGACCGGCATGCTGGTGGACCGGTTTGGTGCAAAAATCAGCTACAGCGTGTTGTTGGCGGTTTGTAGCATTCCGTGCTTTATGTTCGCCGCCGCCGACAATTTCGCAGAATTGGCTTGGTCGCGATTCTTGCTAGGGTTTATCGGTGCCGGTTTCGTGGTTGGCGTGCGTATCATCGGCGACTGGTTTCCGGCCAGCCAGGTCGGCACCGCCGAAGGTATTTATGCCGGCTGGGGCAATTTCGGCTCGGCATTCGCGGCCATTTTTCTGCCAGGCCTGGCGTTTTATTTCGGCGCAGAGCACGGCTGGCGCTATGCGGTGGCGTTGACCGGCGCGATCGCACTGCTTTACTCGATCGTTTATTACTTTAGCGTGGAGAATTTGCCTCCGGAATTGGCCGGCCTGAAAACCCGACGTCCGCTGGCGATGGAAGTCTCCAGCATCCGCGATCTGTTTTTGTACATGTTCAGCTTGATACCGTTGTACGCGACGATTTCGCTACTGGCCTGGAAGCTGGCGACACCGGCAACGCCGGTGTTAAGCTTAACTTGGCATCTGGGTATCCAGTTGACGATATGGCTGTTATTCCTGGCTCATGCTCATCAACTCGTCAACAACAACGCCGACAAACTAAGCGCCCCCATTCCCAGCATTCACCATTACCGCTACCAGCAAGTGTTCATACTGGCGATCGCGTATCTGGTCACGTTCGGGTCCAAATTGGCGGTGCTATCGATGTTACCGATGTTTTTTTTCCATACCTTTCACGAGACCCAGGGCATAGACATGTTGGATGCCGGCCTGCTGGCCTCCAGCTTCGTGGTGACCAATGTCGTCGCCCGGCCGGCCGGCGGCTGGCTCAGCGACAAGATCGGCCGCAAACTCTCGTTGACGCTGTTCGTGGCCGGACTTGCGGTCGGCTATCTGGCGATGGCCTGGATTTCGCCGGACTGGTCCATCGCCTTGAGCGTGGCCGTCACGTTGATTTGTTCGGTGTTCATGCAAGCGGCCGAAGGCGCCATCTTTGCGTTCGTGCCGTTGATCAAGCGTTCAATCACCGGCGAAGTCGCCGGCATCGTCGGCGCTTACGGCAATGCCGGCGCCATCGTGTTTCTGATCTTGCTGACTTTCGTCTCCACTTTCAGCTTTTTTCTGATGTTGGGCGGCGCGTGCGCGATCCTACTCGGGTTGATTTATTTTCTCAGGGAACCGAAAAACTTTATCACCGAAATCATGCCGGACGGCAGCTTGGTACAAATCGAGCTGGATTGACGATGACAGCGTTGAATGTCTTAGTCGTGGACGAATTCGACAGCGACCGCGTGCTGGAACGCACGCTACGCCAACACGGCTGCGAAGTCGCCACGTTGAAGCTGCAGGAGTTGGATATGCTGCGCATCGTGCAAACCTTGCACCCGGACGTGGTGGTACTCAATCTTTACACCCCTACCGAGCCGATTCTGAAAACCATCGTCGAAATCAATCAGAGCTATTCGTTGCCGGTGGTGATGTTTGCCGAGGACCAGCAAACCGAAACCATCAACAAAGTCATCAAGGCCGGCGTCAGCGCTTACATTGTGGACGGCCTGGAAGCGAAACGCATCAAATCCATCGTCGATATCGCAATCGCCCGTTTCAAGGAACATCAGGCGCTCAAGGACGAATTAAAAAAAACCAAGACCCAGTTGGAAGATCGCAAGCTGGTGGACCGCGCAAAAGCGATCCTGATGAAATCGCAGGGCTTTAGCGAAGAACAGGCTTACCATGCCTTGCGTAAATTGGCGATGGACCGCAACATGGCAATCGGCGAAATGGCGAAGAACGTGATTTCGATGGCCGAACTGTTCAAGTAGAGTCACCTCTACGAGCCGAGAACTACGCTAGTCTCCTTGCTCAGCGTATCGCCTTACCGGAAACTGGTTGGACACCCGACTCCCGCCCCGCCGAATGGCGGCTCCGATAGATTATCGGCCCGAATACTGGGAGACAAACCTAGTGATATCAATAAGACACCCGCCACCACTAGCACTACCCGGCTAATTCCTGCAACTACTCGATTTCGACTACTTATCAACATGAACAGCTCCTAGAAATCATTGAAAACCAAACGTTTACGCAGCAGCTTAGCCGCCGCAAAAAACGAGGCACCGGAACAGTTGCAGTATAATCGATTCGCTACCATCAAGCCCGCCAAAAAATCGGTCGCACCGTTTGACATCGCTGAAAATGATGGCGTTGAACAGCCACCTGTCAACTGAGCAAAAATGCTAACACGTTTTTTGACTTTCGTGTACATTGAAGCCAAATTCGGTAAACAGTCCCGACCTATCGGCCAAGCCTCTTTAGTTTTAATCGATTCCTAATGGTTTATTCATTCGGGATTCAGCTTGCGTGACTAGACTTTTCCTTAACAATCTTGAAATGGAGTCATCATGTTGAAAACCACGCTGGTAGTCTGCGTCGGATTCGTTTTTCCTAATTTTGCGATGGCCGACGACCACGGGCACGGGCACCGCAAACACGGTCACCATCATCGCGAGCCGGTCGTCGTGGAGCACGTTTACCGCCCGGCTCCCGCATTACAACCGCGTTACGCGCAAATGCCCGGCACTAATCCAAGCAATGATCGACGTTCGACCGAAGGCTTGGTTGGCGGCGCGCTCGGTAGCGCGGTCGGCTACGAAATCAGCAAGGGTGACCCGCTGGGCGCGGGTTTGGGCGCTGCCGCCGGCGCGTGGATAGGCAACGGCATCGGCCGCTAAGCCTTGATAGATCAAAACCGCTTTCGCGGCACTAAAGTTCGGGAGGGAGTCTTGAAAACTAAAACATCCAAAGTATCGGCCGGGCATTTGGCCGTAGAGAGACTGTTGAACGTACTGTTGTTTTTTATCGTGTTTTACTACAGTTACTACGTATTTTGCTTGACCTAATTCGACCGAAATACTCGCCCCGCCAGACAGCCGGACAACACGGCTGTCAAGGCGACTGATCTTGCAGATAGCCCTCGACCGCTACACGGCTATCGGCCGGCAGTTTCTTGGACTTCAAGGTTTGTTTTAATTTTGCCTGCAGTCGCGCCAGCAACCTGGGCTGGTCCACCAGCTTATCCATCAGTGTTTGTAGGGCGCTGAAGGCATTGAATCGAACCGCTTCGTCAGGGTCGTTCAATGCCGCTATCAAGGCATCGTAGACCGGCAGCGCTGGTTGATCGAAATAACCCAGACTTTCCGCCGCCGCCGCACGAACTTCCCCGACTCGATCTTGCCGCAAGGCTTCCAATAGATAGCGACCGGCCTCCGGAGTCGGATAGGCCGCCAGTTGTTGAGCGCCTGCGATACGTTGCGCGGGATCGTGATCGCCGAGCCACTGTCTGGCGGTTTCCTCCTGTTCGAGGTCGACACTCTCTTCTTCGGCGATCTGCTCCGGGGTAGACGCTCCACCGCCGGATTCGGCTGACGAAGCAAGCTGGTGCAAGTCCGGCATGGACCGGGACGCCTGAATTGGAACTCCTCCCGCCGCCGGGCAAGGCCGAACGACGCGGACCTGTTGCCAAATCGGCAACAGGCCCAATGCGAGATAAGGCGCCATAAGCAACGCCCCAACCAGGACTAGCGACACTCTCACGCCGATGGCGGCAGGTCGCGCGGCACCTGCCTCAAGCAATCAAGGCGCTTGCAAAGTGCCGTTGGCCGTCGTTGCCGTCGGCGTGGAATTCGGGCAAGCCGGCTGCGACCAGGCGTCCCAATAGCCGCCGGTTCCAGTCAGAATCAATTCGTCGCCCTTGGCCGCGCCGGTCAACGCCGTCTGCGCGGTACCGGCGGCATTCATGTTGGACGTGGTGATGCCGGTACCGGCCGGATGCATGCCCAATGCTTCGCGAACCCGCCAAGCGTAGGCATGATCGCGGCAGGAGGTATCGCCGGAGACGCCGATTGCGCCGACTTTATGACCACCACTATAGATAGCCAATCCGCCGCCGAATACGTTCACGCCGCCGACCCGTTTGTTTTTCAAAGGATCGCTGTTAGTACCGTAGGCATTCGGACTGCCCGCGTAAGCCCGGCTGGCATCAACCGGATTGCTGTGCTGTAGACCGTACAGACTGCCGCCAGGCTGCACCGCCGAGTACAAGTTACCGGTGGAAATGGCATAGCCGTCCAGACTGAAGGCGTTGGCGGTAAAGGCTTTTTGAGCCGAAATGACCCGGCTGCCCAGCCATTCGGAGTTACCTGCCGCCGAGCCGGTAGTACCGCTGGTGGCGACGTGGCACACCTTGCCGGTCTCGTCGACCACGGTCACCCACATATTCAGTCCATACCCTCCAGTGCTTGCGGCTTCCGCGGCACTGATCGCGTCGGTCAACGCCGAGCGCGAAACGTCGCTGCAAGCCGCGGAAACGGTTTGCGCGGACAATACCAGCGCGGCGCTACCCAGGCTTAAGGCCAACAGTTTTTTTGTTTTCATAGTTGCTTCTCTCGTTATTTGATTATTCTGGAATGGCCCCGCGCGTTGAGCGGGAATTTATTTATAGCAAAGGCCCGCCATCCTGTCTAACGGTTTAGCTAGCGCTAATATTGTGACATCCACGGCGCGCACAACACCAATACTAGCGCCGCGAACAGCCCGGCGACGACATCGTCCAACATGATGCCCAAACCGCCGTGGATGCGACGGTCCAGCCAGCCGATCGGCCAAGGCTTGACGATGTCGAAAAATCTGAACAACGCAAAACCCAGCGCCAAGTTCCTCCACGAAAACGGCACCCAGGCCATCGTCAACAACAAGCCGGCGATTTCGTCCCAGACGATGCCGCCGAAATCGTGAACTTGCAGGCGCGCGGCGGCGTAATCGCACAAATGAATGCCGACCGCGATGACTACCGCAGTCGCCAACCAGTAGCCCCAGAAACCGGTTTGCAATAAGGCCGCGTAAACCGGCAAGGCCGCCAACGTGCCGAAGGTACCCGGCGCGTGCTTGATCAAGCCGGCGCCAAAACCGAACGCCAGCCACAGCCTGACATCGCGCAATATGTCGCCTGCCGATAAGCCAGCCTTACCGTAGGACGCTCTAAAGAAAATGCTCATAACCGGTAAACTCCAATAATTCGATAGACCCGGCGCGGCGCAGACGGAGGCCGGATTCGACTTCGATGACGCCGATTTTCCGGCAACCGGCTGGTATCGCGGCGGACCGATCCGGAGGCACCGTAAAGCAAAGTTGATAGTCGTCGCCGGCGGTGAGCGGTAGCCGCCAGTCGCCGGATTCGGCCAAATAGGCGTCCATCGCATCGGAGAACGCCAAGGCCGCCCAGTCCAGACAGGCGCCGACCCGGCTTTGCGTCAAAATATGCCCCAAATCGGCGGCCAATCCGTCGGAAATATCGATACAGGCGTGAGCGATGCCCCGCAACGCCAACCCCAGTTCGACTCTAGGCTCGGGCCGATGAAAACAGCGTAGTGGGATTTCAGGGAACGAGCAGCGATAACCTTGCTTGATCTTCAAGCCCAACCCGGCATCGCCGACAGGTCCGCTCAGATACACAAAATCGCCGACGTTGGCCGCCGAGCGGGTCAACGCCGCCCCGCTCGGCACCGTGCCCATCGCCTGCACGGTCAGCGTCAACGGTCCCGATGTCGTGTCGCCGCCGATCAAATCGACGTTAAAGCGGCGAGCCAGCGTCAAAAAACCCCGCGAAAACGCTTCCAACCAAGTCGGCTCCACTTTAGGCAGGGTTAAGGCCAAGGTCACCGCAAACGGCTCTGCACCCATCGCCGCCAAATCGCTGAGGTTCACGGCCAGCAACTTGTGACCCAAATCCTCGGGCGCGGCATCGGCGAAGAAATGCACGTTTTCGACCATGGTGTCGGCGGTGATCGCCAAGTGCTGGCCGGGCGGCAGACTCATCAGCGCGCAGTCGTCGCCGATTCCGAGCTTGTTGTGGGGATGGCGCGGCGCGTCCGCCGCGAAATAACGGCGAATCAGATCGAATTCGCCTAGTCGTTCAGGCATGAGCCACCCAAGAAATCGCCATCGCGCCGGTCGTCAGACTTTCGGCAACCCTTGCTTCTGCTTAGCGGCGATTTCGACCGCTCGCTGAGTCTGGGAGACTTTGTCAAGAATGCCGTTGACGTATTTGTGGCTACCTTCCGCGCCGAAACACTTGGCCAAGTTAACGGCTTCGTTAATGATGACTTTGAACGGCGTTTCCAACCGGTAAATCAACTCGTAAGCGCCTATCCGCAGTATCGCCCGCTCGACCGGATCGATTTTTTCGATGGGCCGATCGACAAAACCGGCCAACGCCGCATCGACGATATCCAGTTGTTTGGGCACGCCGTGAAAAATCTCGCTGAAATAGCTTTTTTGCGCACCCTTCAGATGCTCTTCTTCCAGGAAATAGGTTTCGATGCGGCTCAGGCTATCGCCCGACATCTGCCATTGATACAGCGCCTGAACCGCGCATTTTCTGGCGTTGGTTTTGGCTTGACTCATTAAAGGCTCAGGTTGTTGAACAGGCTGACCATTTCGATGGCGGACATCGCCGCTTCGGCGCCCTTGTTGCCGGCCTTGGTGCCGGCGCGCTCGATGGCTTGTTCGATGCTGTCGACCGTCAACACGCCGAAGCTGACCGGTACGTCGTACTGCAACGCAACTTGGGCGATGCCCTTGACGCATTCGCCGGCCACATATTCGAAATGCGGCGTCCCGCCGCGAATCACCGCGCCCAGTACGATGATCGCATCGTATTTTTTCGCGGCCGCGATGCGTTGCACCGCCACCGGCAATTCGAAAGCGCCCGGCACTTTGATCAACTTGATGTCGGCTTCGGCGGCGCCGTGGCGGACCAACGCGTCGATGGCGCCGGCTTCCAACTGGCCGACGATGAAGCTGTTGAAACGCGAGGAAACGATACAAAACTTGCCGCCCTGGGCCGACAAATGACCTTCTACGATACTGACTGACATAACTTATCCAATAGAGTTGAGCGATGACGACGCGGCGGCCGGCACCGAAACACCGGCCGCCGCGCAAATAAAAAGGCCGCTAATTTTACGCGGTTTCGGCGTGCGGCGCCCCGAAAAATCGCGATCAAACGCCGAACTCGACTTGCTCGACGATCTCCAGATCGAAACCGGCCAGACCGATGTAATTTTTCTTGGCACCCATCACCTTCAGGCGACGCACGCCCAAATCGGCCAAGATTCGCGAACCGGTACCGGTGGTGCGCCAACCGACTTCGGCGCTGGCTTGGCTTTTGATGCCGTTGTCCTGCATCTGGTAAGCATGGATCAATTCGACCAGTGCCTTGTTGTTCTCGTTCTGGCGAATCAATACCAGCACGCCGCGCCCGGCTTCGGCAATCCGCCGCATGGCTTCGCGGATCGGCAGACTGCAATCGCTACGCTTGGAGCAAAACAAATCGTCGACGACGTTGCGGGCATGCACTCTGACCAGGACCGGTTCCTCGCCGGCGACCTCGCCCAGCACCAGAGCCAGATGCACGTTGTCGTCGTTACGATCTTGATAGGCGTAGAGCCGAAAATCGCCGAACTCGGTCGGATACGCGCATTCGGCAATCCGCTCCAAGGTGTTTTCGTGCTTGATCCGATAATGGATCAAATCGGCGATCGTGCCGATTTTCAGATTGTGCTGCTCGGCGAAGGCCTCCAGATCGGGACGACGTGCCATCGAACCGTCGTCGTTCAGAATTTCGACGATAACCGCCGCCGGCTCGACGCCGGCCAGGCGCGCCAGATCGCAACCGGCCTCGGTATGACCGGCTCGATTCAACACGCCGCCGGCCTGGGCCATCAACGGAAAAATGTGGCCGGGTTGCACCAAGTCGCCGGGCTGGGCGTTCGGTGCGACGGCGCGTTGCACGGTCAAGGCCCGGTCGGCGGCGGATATGCCGGTAGTCACGCCCTCGGCCGCCTCGATCGATACCGTAAAATTGGTCGTGTACGGGGTTTTGTTATCGTTGACCATCAGCGGCAAGCGCAATTGTTGGCAGCGCTCGCGGGTCAAGGTCAGACAGATCAAGCCCCGGCCGTATTTGGCCATGAAATTGATGTCCTCCGGGCGGGCAAACGCGGCGGCCATCAATAAATCGCCCTCGTTTTCCCTATCCTCGTCGTCCATGATGATGACCATTTTGCCGCGTCGCAGGTCTTCGATAATCTCTTCGGTTGTGTTCATTGCATGAATCCTGCGTTATGTAACAAAGCTTCGGTGACGCCACCGCCGCAACGAGCCGCCGCTTCGCCCTTCATCAGTCGCTCCAGGTAACGGGCCAGCAAATCGACTTCCAGGTTAACGTTGCCGCCGACTTCAATCTGGCCGAGCGTGGTTTCGGCCAAGGTATGCGGCACGATGTTGACCGAAAAAAACGCGCCGTCGACGCTGTTGACGGTCAGACTGATGCCGTCGATGCAAATCGAACCTTTCTCGGCGATATATTTAGCCAGCTCATCGGGCGCCTTAAACTTGAAGCGGATCGACCGGCCGTCAGGCTGCTTTTCGACGACGCCGCCGATGCCGTCCACGTGGCCGCTGACGATGTGACCGCCAAGGCGGCTGGACGGCATCAGCGCCAGTTCCAGGTTGACCGGGGTGCCGGCCACGGCATTTCTCAAGGTGGTTCGCGACAAGGTTTCGTTGGACACGTCGGCGACGAAATGGTGTTCGCCCAACTCAACCGCCGTCAGGCAGACGCCGTTGACGGCAATGCTGTCGCCGAGCGCGGCACCCGCCAGCGACAATTTGCCGGTGTGTATTTGCAGACGGCAGTCTCCGCCGCGAGCCTGTATCGCCGAGATTCGGCCGACCGCCAGGATGATTCCGGTAAACATGATCAAATTCCGGTGAACTTAAGAGATGACTATATCAGGCTTCGCAGCGATAACGCAGCCGTAGATCGGGACCCACTTGGCGAGTTTCCAGCAAACGTAAGGATTTTTTGTCCGCCAGACTTTGCAGGCTGGGTAAATGAAACAAGCCCAATCCTTCGCTGCCCAATATGCAGGGCGCCAGGTAAAACAACCATTCGTCGACCAGTCCGCTGTCCAACAAGGCGCCATTCAAGGTCGCGCCGGCTTCGATCCAGACGCTGTTGATTTGCTGCTCGGCCAACAAACGAAAGGCTTGCCGCAAATCGACATGTCCGCCGCTGGCGCCGATCTGAAAAATCCGACAGCCGACCGCGCGCAAGCGATCGGCCTTCTCGGTGTCTTGGCTGCAAGTCAATACCCAGACCTCGGTCCCGGCCTCGAACAGCTTGGCGGTCGGCGGCAAACGCAAGCCGGAATCCAACACCACCTTGACCGGCTGTTCCGCATCGAAATCCACACGGGCGCTCATGCGCGGGTCGTCGGCCAGCACCGTCGCTATGCCGGTAACGATGGCGCTGCTGGCGGCCCGCCAGCGCTGGACGTCGGCGCGAGCTTGCGGAGACGTGATCCATTGACTTTCGCCGCTGGCCATCGCGGTGCGGCCATCCAAACTCATCGCCAGTTTACTGCGTATCCACGGCAAACCGAGTCGCATCCGTTTGAAAAAGCCTGGATTGAGCTTTTCGGCTTCCTGTTGCAGTACGCCGCAAACGACTTCGACGCCGGCGTCGCGCAATTTTTGCAGGCCGCGTCCGGCCACCAGCGGATTGGGATCCACCATCGCCACGACGACCCTGGCAATGCCGGCGGCCAACAAGGCGTCGGTACACGGGCCGGTCTTACCGTGATGGCTACATGGCTCCAAGGTCACGTAAGCGGTCGCGCCGCGCGCATCGGGGGTCTTATTCAGCGCGTCGACTTCGGCATGAGCAAATCCGGCGCGTTGTGTCCAGCCCTCGCTCAGAACCTCGCCGTTTTTGACCAATACGCAACCGACATGGGGATTGGGATCGGTGGTATACAGCCCGCGCTCGGCCAATTTGACCGCGCGCGCCATGAAATAGGCGTCCGAACTAGCCTGGATCATGTTGCTGCAGTGTCTCTATCATCCGGGTGAATTCGCTGACATCCTGAAAACTGCGATAGACCGAGGCGAAGCGCACGAAGGCGACGTGATCGAGCTGACTGAGTTCCTGCATCACCAGTTCGCCCAGCGCCAGCGCCGGTATTTCCCGCTCGCCGCGGGTAACCAGTACTTTCTTGATCCGGCTGATCGCCGCTTCGACCGCATCGACTTGAACCGGCCGCTTTTCCAAAGCGCGTAGCATGCCGGCCCGCAATTTATTTTCGTCGAAACTCTGCCTAGCTCCGCTGCGCTTGACGATGCGTGGCAGCGCCAATTCGACCACTTCGAAGGTGGTAAAGCGCTCCTTGCAAGCCACGCACTCGCGGCGGCGCTTGACCTGATCGCCATCGTCCGCCAGGCGGGTATCGATGACGCGGGTATCCTGCGCGGCACAAAACGGACAACGCATATCGGCAAACTATCTAGGCTAAAAGTCGGCCATTCTATTACAGAACGGGGTTATCTCGAAATCGTTCGCTCAAGACACCCCGCGATCCGGCAGAATTCCATCGGCGATCGAGCGGATATGTACGTCGCGTTGCGGATAAGGAATCTCGATATGATGGGATTGCAACGCGTTGTAAATGCCGACGTGCAGTTGATGGGTCACCGTTGCCCGCTCGGCGAGTTCGCTGACAAACACTTGGATTTTGAAATCCAGCGAACTTTCGCCGAAACCGACGAAATTCACTGCAGGCTCCGGCTCAGGCAACACCAGCTCGGTTGCCTTGATGGCCTCGCGCAAAATCCGCTCGACGATCTCGATGTCGCTGCCGTAGGCGACGCTGACCGGAACCATCACCCGCGTCACGGTATCGGACAAAGTCCAGTTGATCAATCGGTCGGTGATGAAGGTTTTGTTCGGCACCACCAATTCCTTGCGATCCCAATCGACGATATGGGTCGCGCGCATTTGAATGCGGCTGACCCGACCGGTCACATCGCCGACCGTGACGGTATCGCCAACCCGGATGGGCCGCTCGAACAGCAAGATGATACCCGATACCATGTTGGCGAAAATCTCCTGCAAGCCAAAACCCAGCCCCACCGACAGCGCCGCCACCAGCCATTGCACTTGCGACCAACTGCCGCCAAGTTCATTGGCCACAGCCAGAAAGGTAATCGCGGTCAACGTGTAACGCACCAGTTGAATCAAGGCGTAGCGGCTGCCGGCCGTCATCGCGAATTTGCCGACCGTCAACAGATCTACCAAAGCGGGAAAATTGCTGGCAAACACAAACGCCAAACCGCCGTAGAGCAGGCATATCAACAAATTAATCAACGTCACCGGTTGCTGCGCGTCCTTGCCGTCGATCATCTGCCCGTATTGCCAGAGCACGACGTTATCGAACACCGAAAATGCCGGCAGAATATCGCTCCAGATCGCCCAGAAACCGACCAACATCGTCGCCATGACCAGCGTCGTCAGCAGTTTGCGTCCCTGCTGATTGATTTTGGTGATGTCCAATAAGTCCTTGTCGGGCGCGAAAGCCTCGTCGGCGGCGCTACTGGTTTGCACTTGCTCGGCCTGCTTGCGCTTTTGCTTGGCGTTGCGCAAGGCCAGTTGGCGCTCGGTGTGCCGAAACCAGCGCAAGATCAGCGCATACAACAACGCGGTCGCGAACATCAACCGCAGGCTGTACACCAGTTTTTCGTAGAGCTCCAACGCGCTTTGGTAATAACCCGCCACCGCGAAACCGACGATGACCAACGGCGTCAATACCGCGATCGCGTACCAAACGAAGCGCAAGCGGCTCAGCCAGCCGTGCGACAGCCGGTAAAAACTCTTGGCCAAACCGGTTTGCGGATGGGCCAGGCAATGAAACACATAGGTAAACGCCAGCATCAGCACAATCAGCGCGGTACGTCCCAACGCATAGCTGTGCTCCGAAAACAAATCGCTACCGGTCATCGCGGTCACGAAAACGCTGGGCACCAGCAAAAAACGCAACCATTTGATCTGCCGGTACAGCAACTGCGCGACTTGGTTGGGCCATTGAAACAAGGTTTCCGCGACCCCGGACGGCTTGAACAAGCGAAACGAAAATTGCACCACGCACAAGGCCGACGCAGTGGAAAGCAATCCTTCGGCAAACGAGCGGCTGAAAAAATCGGCACGGGCGTTCAATGCCAGCACGCCGCCTATCCACGCCATCAGCAACGCACCGTACAAGGACAGCAGCCCCAGGTAAACCAGTGCCGACAAAGTTTCACCAACGCTGGCGTTGGCGGCATTGCCGCGCAGCAAGGTTTCCAGCCGAAGTTTGACCGACTTGCGAAACCGCCAGTGCAGCAAAACGATCGCCAAGCCGACCAGCACCGATACCGGATTATGAACCAGGCCATCCCAAAATCCCTGAGCGACTTGCCGCCAATTACCGGGGTCAAAAAACCAAAAGACCGAGTGCACAATATCTTTTAGATACTGCTGATCGATGACCGGCGCACTCGGCACCCATAGCAAACGCTGATCGAGGTAGGCGCCGAATTTATCGGCGATACCCAACATTTGCTGCAAGCTGAAATCGACGTCGCCCAAAACGCGGGCGTATTCGGTGTTAGCGCCGGCCAAGCGAACCACCAAATCCTTCTGGTCGTTCAATAACAGGCGCAACTCGGCACGGATTCGGAGTTTCTCGGCGTCGTCGGTATCGGCCGGCAATTGGGCCACCCGGTTCAACAAGGTCTGATTGATATCGGACAGATTTTTCTTGGCTTCGTCGAGCTTGAAGCTTTCCAGACTGGTCAGCGCGATCTGATCTTGAATCTCATCGTTCAGCGCGCCGAACTGCTTATGTTGCGGAATGTTACGACGCTGCTCCCGCAACAGATTGCCCAGCGCCGGACTCAAGCCGGCCAGCGAGATTTTTTGCTCGGCGCTCTGGTAATCCTTTTCCAACTGCTTGTATCGAGCATCCATCTCGTTTTTTTGAATCAGGTACTGCTCCATGTTCTTATTGACCGCCTGCAAACTGCGGTTGTAGCGCATGTTTTCCTTAGTCGCTTCGCGGATCAACGGATGCTTGCCCTCGGCGTCCTTCTCCGCCTGCAACAACTCGTCACGCTCCTTGTCGATCAATTGCTGACGACGGTCGAGCAAGTGATTGTCCAAATCGGCGATCAGCATGGCCAGTTGCTCTCGCTGCAAATTTAACAAATGCATCCTGTCCTTTTGCGCCTGTAAGCGCAGCGGATTGCTGATGTTTTCCAGTTCCAGCGTCTTCAAGGTACTGTTCAGCAACTTGACGCGAGTTTCCAACTGAATTTGGCTGGCTTCTTTCTCGTAAAGATTGTCCCCGCCCCGGCTGGCGAGCAATTGCTGTTCCTGTTGGCTGCTGGCCTGCTTGCCCTTCAGTTCCGAAACCTTTTCCCTGAGCAATTGCGGCCGATTCATCAACTCGCCGATCTGCGCTTCGACTCGGCTGATTTCGGCATCCAAATCGCTAAGTTTGGTTTTCTCGATGATTAAACGCTGCTCCAACTCGTCGGTCGGAAACAGCGACCAACGTTCCGGCCGGCGATTCTTCAGGTTGGCTTCGGCTTCTTCGATCTGTTTGGCAATGCGCTTGGTTTCCAGCGGCAAGCTGTTCAAAGCCTGTTTGAACGACTCGGCTTGAGCGTCCTGAGCTTCGGTTTCGTTAAGGTTATCCTCGCTTTCGTAATAAGCGGACAAGATGCGATTTTTCAAGTCCTCGCCCAGATTCTGCTTATCCTTGACGAACTGAATCCGCTGTTTGATGTCTGCGATCGACGCCGGCTTGATCGCCGCCTTTTGATTTGCGGCATGAGCAAGCGTTACACTGAAAAACAATAATAACAGCGGCCAAACCAGGCTGATTTTGAACGAATGTGGCTTCATGCGCGCTTGGGAAAACGTGAAAATAAACGGAAAAACATCATGAGCGACCGCGAAGGCGTGATCAAATACCGGCTCGAGCATCAGCTCGCCGATTTACCGGTCGACTTCGGCTTCGCCGAACTGAACGCCTGGCGATCGATCATGCATCGTTTGGGTCTGATCGGCCGGGTCCCCGACCGTTACGATGGCTTGGGTTTCGGCAACATCAGCCGGCGACTGGTTCCCGGCCGCGACGAATTTATCATCTCCGGCACCCAAACCGGTCACTTGCCGCAACTCGAGGCCCGGCAATTCGTCTGGGTCGTCGAGGCCGTTCCCGAACAAAATCGGCTGTGTTCGCGCGGCGCCTGCCAACCGTCGTCGGAAGCGCTGACCCATGCCGGCGTGTACCGTGAATGCCCGGACGCGCAAGCCGTCATCCATGTGCACAGCCCGGAAATTTGGCGGCAAACCGCCGCGCTGGCCTTGCCCCACACCGGCGCCGACATTCCGTACGGCACGCCGCGAATGGCGGAGGCTGTCGCCGAACTGTTCGCCAACGGCGACTTGCAGGCCCTACCGTTATTTACAATGCTGGGCCATCTCGACGGTGTCGTCGCCTTCGGAACCAGCTTGGCCGACGCCGCTTGCCAGCTGCTTTGCCAATTGAGCCGAGCGATCGCTATTGAGCAATGCCCGCCAGCCCGCTAAAATGCAGCATTCATTAGTATTTATTAATTTTATCATGCCGGAAATCATCATCTATACCGCGAAACTCTGCCCGTATTGCACGATGGCCAAGCGTTTGTTCGACAAGAAAGGCGCGAGTTACACCGAAATCGACGTCGACAGCGAACCGGGTTTGCGCGAGGAAGTCATGGAGAAGACCCGCCGCCGCACCGTGCCGCAAATATACATCGGCGACCGCCACATCGGCGGCTTCGACGATCTCTATGCATTGGATGTTGGCCGCGAACTCGACCCTTTGTTGCAGGCTTGAAGGCCTCGACTATTTAACGATCACCAATTGCACGCCGAATCGGCAAGCCAAATCGTTGGCTTCCACCCAAACCACTTTGCCGAGCGCGCTAAAACCCAATTGATTGACTTGTAGCTTGACCGGGGCGCCGATCTTCACCGAAGCCGGCGCCTGGACGCGCAAGCACATGCCTTCGGTAGAACGGTTGATACCTTCCGCGCTGTAGCGATCCTTATCGATGAACAGATCGACCTCGAAGCTTTCCGTTTTCCGATAGCCCCGCCTCCGCCGCCAAAGTTTTTGGGCGTTGTGGACCACATCGCGAAACTCCAAGCCCATCATGATCCGTTGGCGTTCGCGCTTGACCCAGACGATATCGACTTCGCCGGCCAGCGACAGGGCCTCGACGAAGATCTCGGCGCGGCGGTCCTCGGCCAGCAGGCTTTCGAACTCGGCAATACCGCTCAGCAGTTCGCCGGGTTCCACCTCGATCATCGCGCCTTTCAACGAGACATCGTAACAACCGAGTTTCAATACCTCGCCGCCGACATATAAAAAACCTTCGGCGCTAAAGTTTTTCCGGTATTCCTTGCGGTCTTGAAACATACTGAAAATCCAGGTGATAGTTCGGACAAAGATAGCCGATATTTCGCACTACGCCGAATCGGCGATCGTCGCGCGACCAGCGTTCTCGACGTTCGCGGCCGATAAACCCGCCAGCAAGTCGGTCTTGATATCGTCGAGATTCTCCAAACCGACCGAAATCCGCACCAAGCTGTCCTTGATGCCGGCTTCGGCGCGAGCCTCCGGCGACAGGCGGCCATGCGTGGTGGTGGCGGGATGGGTGATCGTGGTTTTGACGTCACCCAGATTGGCGGTAATCGACAGCATCCGAGTAGAATCGATCAGCCGCCAGGCCTCGTCCTTGCCTCCGCGCAATTCGAAACTGACGACCGCGCCGAAATGGGTTTGCTGGCGTTTAGCCAGTTCGTGCTGGGCGTGTGAGCTAAGACCCGGATAATGCACCTTGGCGACCGCCGGCTGGCTTTCCAGCCATTGAGCCAGTTCGAAAGCTCGGTCGCAATGCGCCTGCATTCGCACGGCCAAGGTTTCCAGACCGGACAAAAACACCCAGGCGTTGAACGGACTCATCGTCGCGCCGCCGGTCCGCAGATAGGGATAGACCTGTTTTTCGATCAGGGCTTCGCTGCCGACCACCGCGCCGCCGACGCAACGGCCCTGTCCGTCGATGTATTTGGTCGCGGAATGCACGACCAGATCCGCACCCAGCAACAGCGGCTTCTGCAGGATCGGCGTGCAAAACACGTTGTCCACCACCAACAAGGCGCCGTGGCGGTGGGCGATGTCGGCCAACACGCGAATGTCGGCGATCTCGATCAGCGGATTCGATGGCGTTTCCAGGAACAAAAGCCGAGTATTCGGCTTGATGGCCGCCTCCCAGGCCGCTGGATCGGTCAAGGCCACGAAGTCGGTTTCGACCCCGAATTTGCCGAAGTAATTTTGAAACGCCAACACGGTGTTGCCAAACACGCTGCGCGAGCAAACCACGTGGTCACCGGCCTTCAGCAAAGCCATCCCGACCGCCATGATGGCCGCCATCCCTGACGCAAACGCCAAACAGCGTTCGCCCTGTTCCAACAGGGCCAAACGCGCCTGGAAGGCAGCGACCGTCGGGTTGGTGAAGCGTGAATAAATATTGCCCGCTTGCTGACCGGTAAAGCGCAAAGCCGCTTGTTCGGCGGACTGAAACACGTAGCTGGAGGTCGCGAAAATCGGCATGCTATGTTCGTCTTCGTGGGTTCGGCGCTGGCCGGCCCGAATCGCCTGGGTCTCCGGCCCGAAGTCTTGCCAATCGAATTCGCTCATTATTTCGCCACCTGCATATCGATGATGAAGTTGCTGCCATTGCGCTGAGACTGCGCGTGATCGTTGCGCAGGGCCTCGATACGCGCCAGATACGCCATGTCGATGTCGCCGGTGATGTATTCGCTGCTAAAACACGAAGTATCGAAATGCTTAATATTGGGATTACCCCTGCCGACCGCTTCGATCAAATCGCTCAGATCTTGGAATATCAATTTATCGGCGCCCAAGGCCTTGCAAACGTCCTCCTCGCTCCGGTCGTGGGCGATCAACTCGCGCGCGGCCGGCATGTCGATGCCGTAAACGTTGGGATAGCGCACCGGCGGCGCGGCCGATGCGAAGTAGACTTTCTTGGCGCCGGCATCGCGGGCCATTTGAATGATCTGCTCGGAGGTGGTGCCGCGCACGATCGAATCGTCGACCAACAATACGTTCTTGCCGTCGAATTCCAGCGAAATCGCATTCAGCTTTTGCTTGACCGACTTCTTCCGCATCTTCTGGCCGGGCATGATGAAGGTCCGGCCGATATAGCGATTTTTCATGAAGCCTTCGCGAAACTTGACGCCCAGGTCGTGGGCGATCTGCGAGGCGGCGGTCCGGCTGGTATCCGGAATCGGAATCACGACATCGATATCGTGATCCGGCCATTCCCGCTGAATTTTTTCCGCCAGTTTCTTACCCATCCGCATCCGGGCTTTGTACACCGAAATGTTGTCGATGATGGAATCGGGCCGGGCGAAATAGACGTACTCGAAAATACACGGACAATGATCGGTGGTTTCGGCGCACTGCCGGGTATGCAGCTTGCCGGAAGCCTCGATAAACACCGCTTCGCCGGGCGCCAGATCGCGAATCAAGCGAAAATCCAACACGTCCAAGGCCACGCTTTCCGAAGCGATCATGTATTCGATGCCTTCATCCGTTTTGCGTTCGCCATACACGATCGGCCGAATGCCGTGCGGATCGCGAAAACCCAACACGCCGAAACCGGCGATCATCACGACCACCGCATACGCACCTCGGCAGCGTTTGTGTACCGCGCTGACCGCCTGGAACACGTCGTCGACGGTCAAACGCAGCTTGCCGAATTGTTGCAGCTCGTGGGCGAACACGTTCAACAACACCTCGGAGTCCGAGTCGGTGTTGATATGGCGCTGATCGTCGACGAACACCTGCCGCTTCAATTCCTCGGTATTGGTCAAGTTGCCGTTGTGCGCCAGCGTCAGGCCGAACGGCGAGTTGACGTAAAACGGTTGGGCTTCGGCCGAACTGGTGCAACCGGCCGTCGGGTAACGCACGTGGGCGATCCCCATATTGCCTTTCAGCTTCATCATTTGCTCGGTTGAAAACACGTCGCGCGCCAGCCCGTTATCCTTACGCAAATGCAAGCGCCCGCCGTCGCAGGTGACGATGCCGGCGGCATCCTGGCCGCGATGCTGCAACACCGTCAGGGCATCGTAGAGATCCTGATTAACGCTTTGATGAGAAACGATTGCCGCAATACCACACATAGCTGATCCGATTTAACGATAATGAATGTAATCCGCCAAACCTGCCGGCATATGGTTTTTCAACCACAAGGCCAGCGCCTGGAACGGCGGAATGAGAACCGACTGTTTCCACCAAGGGTCTTCCGGCAGCGGCGTCACGCCGGCCATCATCACCAGCAAGGCCACCAGCACCGAACCGCGCACGATGCCGAACAGCATGCCTAACAAGCGATCGCTACCGGTCAATCCGGTGGATTCGATCAACTGGCTCAATAAAAAGCTGATCAAACTGCCCAGAATCAAGGTCGCGAAAAACAGCAGCGCAAACGCCGCGGCGGCGCGGGCCGACGGATAACTGATCGTCGACTGCAACAATACCGCCACATCGCGGCTGTAGTGCACACCGACCCAGACCGCGACCGACCATATCGTCAGCGCGAACGCCTCCTTGACGAAGCCGCGAAACAAACCCATCAGGGCCGAACCGCCGACGATGACGATAATCAGGTAATCGACCCATAGCATTTGCTGCCAAGGCACAAAATCCAGCATCGCTTAAACCGGGATCGTTAGCTTACTCGTCCGGCGAAACAAAACTGTTCACGTTGATTTGCGCCAGTTTAGCCTTGATCGCTTGAGCCTTGGTCTTATCGACGATCGGGCCGATCCGGACTTTGAACACCGACCCCTTATCGCTGGCGAACTCCTTGACCGAAGCGGCGAAACCTTGTTGTTTCAGGCTTTCTTGCAATGCGGCCGCGTTCGGTTTCTGACTAAACGTACCGACCTGCAAATACCAGCGGTTGCTTTCCTCTCCGCCGACCGGCGCCTTAACGGCCGGCGCGGTCGCCGGTGCAACGACCGTCTCGGGTTTGGTTTCCGGCAATTTTGTCGGCTTCGGCTTGGCGATGGCACTGGGCGCGACCTGAGCCAAGGGCTGTACGGCCGGTGCCGCGGTCGGCGCCGGCAATTTGGTCG